>CAJFQR010000089.1 GCA_904419105.1 Candidatus Avimicrobium faecavium | reverse complement strand
TGGCGATGTTGGAGATGAGGATGGTCACCACCAGCTCACTGGGCTGCAGCTCGCCGATCTGCCGTTTGCCCATAATGCGCAGCCCCGCTACAATGAGCAGATAGAGGATCACCGTCCGTGCCATCAATGCGTGCATCTGCTTCCCCCCTTTGATCCACTGGATATAGTGTGGCCGCATTTGCGGGAAATATCCGCAGTGCCACATAAAGCGGGGCGGCCGCGGCCATACTCTCCAATAAGAGGTGAGAGTATGCTGTTTTCCAAATGGGAGGAGAACTCCGGGCGCTCCTATGCCATTCCACGGCCGGATCCGGGGCTGGACGAGGCGCTGACGGCCGATCTGAGCCAAAGCCTTGAAAAGCTGCGCGGGTTCTGCGGCGGCACCGCCGACCTGCAGATCAACCGGATCACCGCCAGCGAAGTGCCGATGGCCTTTGTCATGTTCGAGGGGCTGGTGAACTACCAGACCCTGCTGCTCGGTGCCGCCGGTCCGCTGGAGAGTGCCGTAGCCGCCGCTGTGGGCTGCTCCCGCGAGAAACTGCCTGCGGTCATAGAGCGGGAGCTCTTCCTCTCCGGGGACAAAAAGCGCTTTTCCACCTATCGGGAGCTCATCGGCTTCATCGCCTCCGGTTTTGCGGCACTGCTCATCGACGGTGCCGCCGAGGGGATCGCCTTTGGCGTCCAGGGGTTCTCCTTCCGATCGGTCGGCGAACCTTCCTCCGAAACCAATCTGCGCGGCTCCCGGGAGGGCTTTGCCGAGCCGATCCGCATCAATATGTCGATGGTTCGCCGCCGGATGAAGACCCCCTCCCTCTGTATGAAGCTGCTCAAACTCGGAGAAAAGTCGAATACCGATGTGTGTATCCTCTACCGCAGTGACCGGGCGGCGCCGGCGATGGTCCAGGAGGTCGAACGGCGGCTTTCGGAAGCCGTCTTTGATTCGCTGCTCGATTCGGGATATCTGCGGCCCTTTCTCGAGAGCGGGCCCTTTTCGCTGTTTTCCGGTACCAATGTCACCGAGCGGCCGGATACCCTCTGTGCCAAACTCAGCGAAGGGCGCATCGGCATCCTGGTGGACGGCAGCCCCTTTGCCGTGGTGGCGCCGACGCTGTTCGCCGAGCACTTTCAAAGCGCCGATGACTACTCCGAGCGGCCCTATTATGCTGTGCTGATGCGCCTGATCAAATACCTGGCCTTCTTTTTGACGATGCTGCTGCCCGGCTGCTATGTGGCGGCGGTGGAATACCACCCGGAACTGCTGCCAGCCGAGCTGCTGTTCCGGGTGGCGGAGGCGGAGTCCGGCATGGCCTTCCCGCTGATGGCGGAAGCGCTGTTCGTCCACTTTCTCTACGAGCTCATGCGGGAGGCGGGATTGCGGCTGCCCCGACCGGTGGGCCATGCGGTGAGCATCATCGGGGCGCTGGTGATCGGGGACGCGGCGGTCACCGCCGGGCTGGTGAGCACCCCAATGGTGATGGTGGTGGCACTGACCACCATCAGCTCCTTTGTGGTGCCATCCCTCTATGAACCGCTGACGCTGCTGCGGCTGGTATTCATTCTGCTCGGCGGGACGCTGGGGCTCTACGGTGTAGTGCTCGGGCTCTGCTTTGTCGGGGCGAACCTGTGCTCGGTCACCGTGCTCGGAGTCCCGGCCACCTCACCGGAAATGCCGTTTTCCGGATATGCGATGCGGGACACCCTGCTGCGTATGAGTTGGAAGTGGCTGGGCAGGCGGCAATTTCTCGTCTCCCGCACTGCCGGCACCGGCCAAAATGACGCCGCGGCGCAGGACCGCCAGCGAGAGGGGGATACGCGTTTGTGAAAAACCACATCGGAGCACTGCCGGCGGCGGCTCTGCTGTTCTGCTGCCGCATCTTTTATCTGCTGACCTACTCCCCGGCGGACAGCCAGTCCGGAGGGGCGGTGAGCATGCTGGCCTTTCTGCTCGCAGGGACGGTGTCCATCGGGCTGTGTGCTCTCGGCTGGGGGCTGCTGCGCCGCTGCGGGGTCAACAGCCTGCCGGAGCTCTTCCAGCGCGGAAACAGGCTGACGGCTGCCGTATTTGAGGGAATCACTGCGGCGGTGCTCTTTGGCGCAGCGCTCAGTACCGTGATGAATGCCGCCGGCTTTTTGACGGCGGCGGTCTATCCCGGAGCGGGGGCTCAGGTCATCGCGGCGGCCATCGTCCTCACCGCTGCCTATGGAGCTTACTCCGGTGCGGAGGCCCTCTCCCGGCTGGCACTGCCGGTGGCGCTCGTATTTCTGGCGGGGCTGCTGCTGGCCGGGTGGGGTGTCCTCGACCTGGCGGAAGCGGCTTATTTCTCCGTGCCGGAGCAGGCGGAGCTGCCGGCAGTCGGCCGACTGTTCTGGCAGGCACTGGTGCACAACACCGAAGTACTGCTCTTTTTTCTTCTCTCCGGAAAGATCCGCTCAGCCCGGCCCTCGATCTATGCCAGGGGAGCTGCCGCAGCGATGCTCTTCTACCAGCTCACCATCTTTCTTGTGACAGTGACACTGGGGCCCTTTGCCTATGTGCGCTCCTATCCCATCTACTCAATGCTGGCCGCCGCCCGGCTCTCGGTGCTCGACCGGCTGGATGCCGTCGGACTGGTGGTATGGCTGATGGTGACCTTTCTGCGGTGTGCCGTCTATCTCTATGCCATCACCGGCTGCCTGCGGCGCATCTGTCCCAAGGCAGGCCGGGGACGGAGCGTCTGTCTGGTAGGACTTGTTGCCGCAGTCGGAGCCTGGTACCTCTGCGGAAGCCTGGATCGGGGATTGGCGCTTTGGGAGCTCTGGAGCGGTGCGGCGCCATTCTGGCTGATGGCCGGTACGGTACTGACCGCAGCCCTGTTGTATGGGAGGAGGAAACCGGTATGAAAAGACGCCTGTGGGCCGTGATCCTCACCCTCGCGATGACGCTTCCGCTCACCGGCTGTATCGATACGGTCTCCATTGGAGAGCGCCTTCTGGTGCAGGCTATGGGGATTGACGGCGGTCCGGAGGGCTTTACCATCACTCTGCAGGTCTTTACCCCGGCGCCGGCCGGACAGCAACAGGGCGGCAGCACCGGTACCGTTTCCGCCAGTGACGAAAATCTGGCAGAATGTCTCAGTAAGATCTACCGGGACACCGGAAAGCGGCCGTTTTTCGGCGGCTGCCGCCTGGTGCTCCTTGGAAAAGATGTCTATCCAGAGTCCCGGGAGGAGGTGACCGGGCTGCTCCTCAGCGATCATGAGCTCCGACCAGGTACCCCGCTGCTGCTCACCGAAGATGCAGCGGCCCTGACCGCGGCGGTCTACGACGGTGAGAGTGTCCCGGCCGTCCGTCTCGAGGAGGTTTGGCAGACCGCCTGCCGGGAGGGGCTCTGTCCGGAGAGCACCTTGCTTACGGTGATCCGCAGTCAGCAGAGCCTGGGTGAGACGTCGGCATTGGCAGTCATTGCCGACGCAGGCGGGGCCCCTGTGATCGAGGGCACGGCGATATTCCCACCGGACGATATCCCGCTCTCGCTGACGCCGGAGGCCTGGCGGGGCGCTGCGATCCTCACCGGCGGAGCGGAGGCGATGGAATACCGCATCCCCTATCGGGGAGGAGAACTTCGGGTATGCCTGCATTCACAGGCGGTTCTTGGACCGGGGGAACAGGACGGGAGCCTGCGGCTGACCGTAGACATCGGTTGTTCGGTACTGGGCTATACCGGAGACAAACTGCACTGGGAGAGCGAAGAAGCCGCCGGTATCCGTGCAGCAGTGGAACGCACCGTTCGCAGGGAGACGGAAACGGCCTTTTCTCTGCTGCGGGAGACCGGAGCCGATGTGTTCTGCGGACTGGAGACGGTGAAGAAGTTTTTCCCGGATCATTGGCAAGGTCACAGCCGGGAGGAAATCTGGGACAGTCTGACCCTCACTGTGGACGCTGCTGTCCGCATCACCTCACTGGGCCCCGGTGCAGATGCCTCACGATAGCGGCGTTCTACAATAAAAAGAAAACCGCCGCACCCTTTTGGAAGTGCAGCGGGAATTTGCCAGTGGGATCAGCCGGATCGATGGGCATACTATCAGCGGACCGGCGGGCACGGCGGCTGCCGTGCTCAATGGCCCAGCTCTTTCAGGTTGATCACCTTAACGGGGATCCGGCCGCGGATGCACTCCACGATGGTATGAGCGGTGCCCCGACTGTCCATATCCCAGAAAGCCAGCACCAAATCGGCGCCGCATACGATCTGGGCATTGCGGTACAGCGGGGCCTTGCGGCCGTATCGGGCATAATCCGGGCGATATTCGATCAGAGGGAGATCCAGCCGTTTGGCTGCCTGCCGGGCCAGCCGGTCGACGCCGATGGCGCCGCCGCTGACCAGCTCGGTACAGTTTTTGGGGATCTTCTGGATGATATCCTCCACAGTCAGACCACGGCTGTTCCGGGAACCGATCACGGCTACACGCATAGCGTTCCACTCCATTCACCTGTTTCTGGTTACGATTGTAGCACACCCGGCCGGGAAAGAAAACCCCATCGCTGTGAAAGAGCTAATTTTTCCAAGGGAGGGAGACTATGTCTCGAACCAGTCTCTCGGGAGGGTGCCGATGAGGCGGGCGGCCCGGTGGGCAGCCGGGGCGCTGGGCCTTGTGCTTTCACTGGCCATGGGTGCCGCATTCTACTGCGGGGCGGTCCTGCCGGATCACTTCTATGTGGCGGCGGCCAGTTCCGCCCCTGGGGTCCTTGCCATCGGCACTCCGTTTGAGATCAGCGGTGAGATCGCACCGGCCGGTGATGGCAGCGGCACCGCCCGGCTGACTATGCTCGGCGGCATCTCGATCAAACAGGTGGAGGTGGACTTTGTCGAGCGGCCGATGGTGGTGCCCTGCGGCTATCCCTTCGGCATCAAGATGTTCACCGAAGGGGTCGTAGTGGTGGGGCTCACCGATGTGGAGCAGAACAGCATCTTCCGCAATCCTGCTCAAGAGGCCGGGATCCGGGTCGGCGATGTGCTCACCGAGTTGGATGGCGAGGCCGTGGCCCTTAATGAAGATGTGGCGGCCATCATCGCCTCCAGCGGCGGGCGGGCACTGGACTACACGCTGACCCGGGACGGAAGGACTGTCACCGGCAGGCTGACACCGCTGCTGGCGGACAGCGGAGAATACCAGGCGGGCATCTGGGTCCGCGACAGCTCTGCCGGC
>CAJFQR010000088.1 GCA_904419105.1 Candidatus Avimicrobium faecavium | reverse complement strand
CCACCGAGACCGCCCTGGCAGCGGCCTCCTCCACCGGGGAGGCCTTTGCCCGGGCCGCGGCTGCCGCCTCCCGCACCAGCGGCCGGAGGTCCTTCACCGGGAGGGCCCCGCCGGCAAACCGCCGGCAGCCGTCCAGCGCCGCTGTCAAGGCCGGCCGGGCCTCCGCCGCCGTCAGCGGCAGATACCGCCCGGCAAAGTCCGCCGCCCAGCCGGCGAGGGTGCGCTTGTTCTGGGTCTCGATGAGGCGCATCATACGGGTCACCGACGGCCAGTCGGCGGCACCGAGCATCTTGCGAAGTTTTGGCATCTGGGTCTCCTCCTGACCGGCCCGCCTGCCGGCGGCGCCGAAAGATCTTCCGGCTCCATTGTACCACAGCATCCCGCTCCCCGGCAAGGCCGCCTTTGCCGGGAAAGTTCGGGCGGGTGGTTTTCTTTTGCCGGAAGATATGGTATCATAAAATACTGGAATCTTATGCAGATCAGGAGTTACAGCAAAATGATTGCTTCTCTGGAAAATATCACAAAATACTATGGAGCGGAGCTCATCCTGGACAAGGTGTCGCTCAAGATCGAGGACCAGGACCGCATCGGCCTCATCGGGGTCAACGGCGCCGGCAAGAGCACGCTGCTGAACATCCTCAGCGGGGACCTCGACTTTGAGAGCGGGGAGCGGGCGGTAAGCTCCACGGCCCGCATCGGCTTTCTGCGGCAGAACAGCGGCCTGGACCGGGGCAACACCATCCTTGGTGAGATGCGCTCGGTGTTCGCCCCGCTGCTTGAGACCGAGCGGAAGATGGAGGAGCTGCGCATCCGGATGCGCCAGTCCCCGGAGGACGGGACCCTTCTTGAGGAGTACAACCGCCTGCACACCGCCTTCGAGGCCGGGGACGGCTACCTCATCGATGTCAAGATCAACACCATCTTAAACGGCATGGGCTTTGCCGGACGGGACCGGGAGACGGTGATCTCCGCCCTCTCCGGCGGGGAAAAGACCCGGCTGGCCCTGTGCAAGCTGCTGCTGGAGGAGCCGGAGCTGCTCATCCTCGACGAGCCCACCAACCACCTGGACTTCAAGACCCTCATCTGGCTCGAGGACTACCTCAAGGGCTACAGGGGGGCGCTGCTCATCGTCTCCCACGACCGCTACTTCCTGGACAGCCTGGTGACCTCGGTCTGTGAGCTGGACCGCACCCGCCTCACCCGGTACCCCGGCAACTACACCAAGTTCACCCAGCTGCGGGAGGAGGCCTACGCCAGACAGCTCAAACTCTACGAGCAGCAGCAGGAGGAGGTGGCCCGGCTGCAGGACTTTGTGGACCGCAACATCGTCCGGGCCACCTCGGCCAAGGCCGCCAAGAGCAAGCGCAAGGCCATCGAACACATGGAGCTGGTGGAAAAGCCGCTGCCGCCGCTGCCCCGGCCCCATCTGCACTTTGAATACGATGTGGAGCCGGTCAAGGATGTGCTCCATGTCAAGGGCCTGGCCCTGTCGGTTGGGGAGGGCAGCGAGCACCGGGAGCTGTTCCACGGGCTCAACTTCGATGTGATGCGCGGGGAAAAGATCGCCATCATCGGCGAAAACGGCATCGGCAAATCCTCGCTGCTCAAGGCCATCCAGGGGCTGATCCCCGCCGATGCCGGCGAGGTCAGCTGGGGGCGGAATGTGTTCCTCTCCTACTACGAGCAGGAGAACACCGGCCTCCACGAGGAGAAGACCGCCCTCGACGAGGTCTGGGACCGCTATCCCCGGCTCTATGAGGTCACCATCCGCACGATTCTGGGCAATGTGCTCCTCTCCGGCGAAGATGTCTACAAAAAGGTCGCCTCCCTCTCGGGCGGCGAGCGGGCCAAACTCAAATTCGCCATCATGATGCTGCGCAAATCCAACCTGCTCATTCTGGACGAGCCCACCAACCACCTGGATCTGGACACCAAGGAGGCGCTGGACCAGGCCCTCGGCGAGTTCACCGGCACCGTCATCATGGTCTCCCACGACCGGTATCTGCTCTCGAAGGTGCCCACCAAGATCGCCGAGATGACCCGGGCGGGCATGACCATCTACCAGGGCGGCTATGAGGCCTACGCCAGAGGGGACCGGCCCATCCTCACGCCGGAGCCGCTGCCCGAGCCGGTGAAGGCCCCGCCGGAGAAGGGGGAGGGGGCGGAGACCTACTACCGCAGCAAAAAGCAGCGGGCAGAGGATGTCCGCCGCAAAAAGCGGGCCGCCGAACTCGAGCGGGAGATCGCCGGGGACGAGGCGGAGATCGAGCGGCTCACCGCCTATATGTCCGGTGAGGAGGCCGCCTCCGACTACGAAAAGCTCACCGAGGCTGCCAACCGCATCGAGGAGCTCTCCCAGGGACTGGGCGCCAAATACGAGGAGTGGTACGCGCTGTCCGAATAGGAAAATTTTACACCGATCCGGTGGAAATCCCCGGCCGGATGGGCTATAATGGCAGAAGAGACATCGGGCGCGGGTGCGCCCGCGCAGGAGGTATAAGCGTGAAGATCCAGTGGAACCGCCGGGACACCACCCGGGCGGTGTACTCATTTTTGGTGGTGGCGGCGGCCATCCTGTTCTATTTTGCGCTGCAGAACATCACCGAGCTGAGAGCCTTCGCCAATACGGCGGTGATCACCTTGCAGCCGTTCATCTTCGGCTTTGTCATCGCCTATCTGCTCAACCCGGTGTATGTCTTTCTCCAGCGCAGATTCCTGCCTTGGCTCACCGACCACACCATCAATCCGCCGGCCTGCCGCGGCATGGCGATCCTGCTGACCTATCTCTTTGCCGGCGGGGTGCTGTTCCTGTTCTTCCGGCTGGTGATCCCGCAGATCCTGGTCAGCATTGCTTCGATCTTCGCCAATCTGCAGAACTACGCCGCTTCACTCCAGCAGGTGCTGGATTTCCTGATGGAGCTCATCGCCGTGGACGGGCTGCCCCAGGAGGTCATCGACGCGGTGAACCTCTCGGTGGAAAGCGCCGTCACCCAGGCGTATGACCTTGCGGTGAGCGCCCTGCCCAAGGCGCTGGAATACGCGATGAACTTTACCAGCGGCGTGTTCAATCTGGTGATTGGCATCATCATTTCGATCTATATGTTTATGGGCAAGGAGCGCTTTCTGGCGCAGATGCGCAAGGTCATGTACGCCTTCTTCAGTGA
Source organism: Candidatus Avimicrobium faecavium (assembly GCA_904419105.1). Classification (GTDB taxonomy): domain Bacteria; phylum Bacillota; class Clostridia; order Oscillospirales; family Ruminococcaceae; genus Avimicrobium; species Avimicrobium faecavium. The sequence continues at coordinate 2,221 of CAJFQR010000088.1, read as the reverse complement.
GGAGCATGCCCGCTTCCTGCTCGATCTGGCCCGGGAGTCCAACGCCATCTTCAGCGGCTTCATCACCGGCAAGATCATCGACTCGGCCATCATCGGCGTGCTCTGCTTCATTGGGATGTCGCTGCTGGATATGCCCTATGTCATGCTTGTGAGCGTCATTGTCGGTGTCACCAATGTAATTCCCTACTTCGGGCCGTTCATCGGGGCGATTCCGTCCTTTGTCATCGTCCTCACCGAGGACCCGATCCAGGCGCTTGTGTTTCTGGTGTTTATCTTCCTGCTCCAGCAGTTCGACGGCAACATCCTCGGCCCGAAGATCCTCGGCGATACCACCGGGCTTTCCGCCTTCTGGGTGGTGTTTGCCATCCTCATATTCGCCAAGCTCCTGGGGTTTGCCGGTATGTTCATCGGCGTGCCGGTGTTTGCCGTCATCTACTCGGTGGTGAAAAAGTTCGTGGCGCTGCGCCTGGAGGCCAAGGGGCTGTCCAGTGAGACCGCCAGCTACGCCGACGACCCCGCCGATCTGTGAAACCGTGAAAGGAGATGAGCTCATGGAATACAGCGGAAAACGGGTGCTGATCACCGGCGGCGCCGGGCAGGCCGGCCGCGCCATCGCCGAGGCCTATGCCCGGCTGGGGGCGGCGGTGATCCTCGCCGACAAGGACTACGGCGTCGAGCGCTTTGTCACCGAGCGGCTGCGGCCGCTCTCGCCGGGCAGCCGGTTCATCCACTGCGACCTGGCCCTCACCTCTGCCTGTGAGAACCTCACCGAGGGGATCTTTGAGCGGGAAGGGGACATCGAGGTGCTGGTCCACTGCGCCGGCGCTCCGGCACCGGTGCCGCTGACGGAGGCAGTCGGTGAGCGCTGGGACTACGCGGTGAATTCCGACCTGCGGGCGCCGCTGCTCATCGTCCGGGACTGGCTGCGCAACCGCCGGAAAAGGGGCCGGCTGAACGAATACGGCCGCTTTGCGGCGGTGCTGCCCGGCAGCGAGGCCGCCGGGGCCGAGGCTGCCGCCGTCCGGGGCGGGCTGGAGGCGCTGGTGCGCTCTTTTGAGGAGAGCTTCCCGGCGGCGATGGCAGCCGGCGCCCTGCTCCCCGCCGGATGTGCCGCTCCGAAGGAGCTGGCCCGGGCCTGCCTGCTCCTGACCGATGAGGCCAACACCTTCCTCGGCGGCCAGTGCCTGACCGTCGCCGGGAGGGATCTCTGCGATATCCTGTCCGACTGACGCGCCGCCGCTGCGGCAACGGGACGCCTGCGCCCCGGGAAAGGAAGCCATTGATGAAAAAGACAAAACTGCGCAACCTGATCTACCTTGGCATCGCCGTGCTGGTGCTGCTGCACATCCTCATCGACTCCCCGAACCTGAACCCGCTGTATCTGGACGGGGCGATGTTCTGGGCGCTGCTGTTCAGCGCCTGCCTGGCGGTGTACGCCGTCTTTCGCTACGGGGAGGTTCTCACCTACAACGGCCGGGTCTCGGTGGAATTCACCGAGGGCTCCCCGAAAAAACTGCTGGCGCTGGCGGCGGCCCCCTGGGCGGTTATCGCCCTGGTGATGGTCTACTCCACGCCGCTGCTGGGTTCGGCGGCCTACCGGGATCAGCTCGGCGACCCGGAGGTGCGCACCTTCTCCAGCGACATCCAGGTGATGGACCAGAGCCAGCTGCCCATCGTCGACCGGGAGCTGGCCGCCAACCTCGCCGACAAGAAGCTCGGCGAGCGCCCGTCCCTCGGCAGCCAGGTCTACCTCGGCGAGCCCACCAAGCAGCTGGTGAACGGGGAGCTGGTGTGGGTGGTGCCGCTGCACCACTCGGGGCTGTTCAAGTGGTTCACCAATATGGAGGGCACACCGGGGTATGTGGTGGTCTCCGCCACCAACACCAACGATGTGGAGTATGTGGAGGACTATAAGATCAAGATCCAGCCCAACTCCTACCTGCTGGACGACCTGGAGCGCCATCTGCGCCTGCACGGGGCGCTGTTTGACGGCATCGTCGACTACTCCTTCGAGCTGGACGAGAGCGGCCAGCCCTACTGGATCGTCACCTCCTACCGCAACACCCGGGGCTTTGCCCTGCCGGAGGCCACCGGCGTCTACCTGGTCAACGCCTCCACCGGCGAGGTACAGCACTGCGGCATGGACGCCATCCCCGACTGGGTGGACCGGGTGCAGCCCGAGTCCTTCATCGTCAACCAGATCAACAACAAGGGCGAGTAT
>CAJFQR010000087.1 GCA_904419105.1 Candidatus Avimicrobium faecavium | reverse complement strand
GGATCTCCTGCTGGCTGGTCCTGTCCGCCGCCTCGACGACGAAGTCCCGGAAGCGCTTCTCGATGTTCTCCCGGCGCATCCCGGTGAGGTAGGCGGTCATGATACGGTGGATCAGCAGGTCGGGATACCGGCGGATCGGCGAGGTGAAGTGGGAGTACTTGTCGATGACCAGACCGAAGTGGCCGATGTTCTGGGAGGAGTAGAGGGCCTTGGCCATCACCCGCAGGATGCTGTTGTTGACGATAAGCTCGTACTTGGTGCCCCGGGCCTTGTGCAGGATGTGCTGCAGGGCCATCTGGGTGACGCCCTTTTTCAGCTCGGAGATGTCAAAGCCGATCTCCGACATGCTCTGCTCAAAGATCTCCACCTTGTCCGCCGGGGGCTTGTCGTGGACACGGAAGAGGAAGGGCAGCTCGTGCTCGATGCCGAAGGAGGCCGCGGCGGTATTGGCCAGCAGCATAAACTCCTCAATCATATTTTCGCTGAGACCGCTGTGCCGGGGCAGGATATCCACCGCCACACCGTTCTGGTCGAGGACGATCTTCGACTCGCTGCTCTCCAGGTCCAGGCCGCCTCTGGCGTCCCGGTTGCGGATGAGCTTTTCATAGAGAGGGCGCATCTCCATCAGTGTGGGCAGCACCCGGTCGTACTTTTTGCGGATGGCCTCGTCGGCGCTGCCGTCAAAGAGGGCGTTGATCTCGCTGTACACGCCCTTGACTGCCGAACGGATCAGTGTCTTTTCAAAGCGGTAGGAGACCAGGCTGCCCTCGTGGTCCAGCTGCATCAGTGCCGAAAAGGCCAGGCGGTCCTCCCCCTCGTTGAGGGAGCAGATGCCGTTGGAGAGCTCCTTGGGCAGCATCGGGATCACCGAGCTGGCGTAGTATATGGAGGTGCCGCGCTCATAGGCGTCCCGGTCGATGGCGCTTCCCTCGGTGACATAGTAGCTCACATCGGCGATGTGGACGCCGAGCTCATAGCCGGTCTCGGTGCGGGTCAGGGAGATGGCGTCGTCGATGTCCTTGGTGTCCGCCGAGTCGATGGTGAAGATGATCCGGTCCCGCAGGTCCAGCCGCTGGGCCTTCTCCTTCTCGTGGATGCCGACCCGGTCGATGGCGGCTGCCTCGGCCAGGCACTCGGGGGAGAACTCCACCGGGGCGCCGGAGGCGGCAATAATGGCGGCGGTACAGTTTTTGGCCAGCTCGGCGCTGCCGAAGTCATCCAGGATCCTGGCCTTGTGGTCAAAGTGGCTCAGGCCGCCGCGGATCAGCTGGCAGCGGACCTTGTGGCCCTCCTGGGGCTTGAGACCCTCGCTCTTGGAGACGCCGATGGCAAAGCGGGCCCCCTTGTCCGGCATGACGTCGAGGAAGTTGCCGTTGCGCTGTACCACGCCGGTGAAGATGAAGTCCGCCTCCTCGAGGATGCGCACCACTTCCCCTTCGGTGCGGCCGTCCCGGTCCTTTCGCAGGCGCAGCAGCACCACATCGCCGGGCATGGCGCCCATCATCCGGCGGCCGGCGATGAACACATCCTCCTCCGCCTCGTCCGGGTGGGCAAAACCGAAGGTGGGGTTGACCTTGACGATGGTGGCCCGGACCTGCTGGTCCGCCGGCCCGGTCAGGGTGAGGCGCTCCTCCTGTTCCCGCAGCTCCCCTTTGGCGAGCATGCCGGCGATGATGCGGTCGAACTCCGGCCGGTCCTCCCGGCGCAGATGCATCGCCTTGCCGATGTCCTTGCGGGTGGCGCTGCCGCCCAGCTGCCGCAGGGCGGACTTTATCTTGGGTTTGAGGTTGGTGTTGGCCTTTTGGTTTGGCTTAAAATTGGTCATACTCTTCTTTGATCCCTGTTCCTCTCGAAATCGTGTGGTTTACTGTCTTTTTTCTCTTCACACAGTTTCTATTATAGCACAGCCGCCGCCCGGCTCCAAGGGGAGAAACTCTCTATGCAAACAAAAAGCTATCCCGCCGGCGGCGGGATAGCCAGAGCTGCGATACGCGTTACAGATAGATGCGGGCGGCAAGGACAGCCAGTGTCAGCACGCAGAGGGCGATGCCGGCAAGCTTGGAGATCATGGACAGCTGGGCGTCCATCGTCTTGGTGCGGCCGCGGTCGTAGGTGCCCTCGTTCATCGAGCCGCCGAACGCGCCGCCAAGGTTGGTCTTGTGCTCCTGCAGCATCACCGAAACGATAACGGCCAGGCCGAACAGGATCAGCAGCGCACCGCCGATTATCTCAAAAATACTCATGACGATCTTCCTCCGATACGATTGTAGACAATTTTACTTATAGTATGATAGCATAACTGCCGGCTCATTGCAAGGATTTTCCCGAAAAAGCCGCCTGCCCGGCGCATATTGCCGCTCCATGCGGGCAGACTATCCTCTGTCCGGGGACCTGGCGTCAAGCGGGGATCCCGGCCGGCCGCGGAGCTATATCCGCGGCCTTTTCCTTTCCGGCGTTATGTCAGGGTGAGCTGCTCGCTGCCGTCCCCGTCCCTGGGCAGGGCACCGGCGCCGGGCAGGGTGTGCACCTGATAGCGCTTGGGATCGGCGAAGGAGCCGTCGTACCTGCGCAGGGTGCGCAGAGTGTGCTTTTTCTTCAGGGCCATTACCGAGACGCCCTGAGAGTCCTTGGTGACCTTGGCGGGAATCAGGCCGCTGTGAACGATGAGCATCCGGGTATCGGTGGAGAGAAGCAGCACCTCCCCGTCCGCCTCCATCTGGAGGGCGGCGGCCAGCGGGCTCTTGTCGCTGAATGCAGCGGTAAGCTTTTTGCGGCGGGTCTTGGTCTGATAGGCGGACAGCGGCACCTTGGCCACCTTGCCGTTCTCAAAGCCGAAGAGCATAAAGCCGCTGTAGTCGCTGGTGACCGCCATATACACCGGCACCTCGCCGCTCTCCATGCCGAGCTTGGCCGGCAGATAGTCGCCGAGGGCGCTGGCCTTGGTGTCCTCAAACTCGCTGGCAGCAGTCTTGTAGACCTGGCAGCGGTTGGTGAAGAAGAGCAGCTCGCTGCGGTTGGTGGCCTGAACCGTCTTGGCGACCTCGTCCCCGTCCTTGAGCTTCTGTTCGCCGCTCATGCGCAGCGACTGGTTGGTGATCTTCTTGAAGTAGCCCTCCCGGGTGAAAAAGAGGTTGACGGGATAATCGGGGGTATCGTCCTCCGGCTCCTCCGCCGGCACCTCCGACGGGAAGAGCAGCATGCTCTTTCGCGGCTGGCTGTACTTTTTCTCGACGGCCTTGAGCTCGGCGGTGATCACCGAGCGGATCTTCCGGCGGCTCTGGAGGGTGCCCTCCATCTCGGCGATGTCCTTTTCCAGCTGGCCGATCTCCTCGGTGCGGTCGAGGATGTACTCCCGGTTGAGCTGGCGCAGGCGGATCTCCGCCACATACTCGGCCTGGACCTCGTCGATGCCGAAGCCGATCATCAGGTTCGGGACGACCTCCTTTTCCTCCTCGGTCTCCCGGACGATGCGGATGGCCTTGTCGATGTCGAGAAGGATCTTCTCAAGGCCCCGGAGCAGGTGGAGCTTCTCCTTCTTCTTGGTCAGATCGAAGAAGATGCGCCGGCGCACGCACTCCTCCCGGAAGGCGATCCACTCGCCGAGGAGCTCCCGCACCCCCATGACCTTCGGCATCCCGCCGACGAGCACATTGAAGTTGCAGGAGAAGTTGTCCTCCAGCGGCGTGAGCCGGAAGAGCTTCTGCATCAGCTTGTCCGGGTCGGTGCCCCTCTTGAGGTCGATGGTGATCTTGAGGCCGTTCAGATCGGTCTCATCCCGCATATCGGCGATCTCCCGGATCCGACCGCCCTTGATGAGGTCGATGACCTTGTCCATGATGGCCTCGATGGTGGTGGTCGGCGGGATCTCGGTGATGTCGATGCAGTTGTTCCCCTTGTCGTAGGTATAGCGGCTGCGCACGGTGACGCTGCCCCGGCCGGTGGCGTAGATCTTCTCCAGTTCGGCCCGGTCGTAGAGGATATACCCGCCGCCCGGGAAATCCGGGGCGGTGAGGGTGGAGGCGATATCGTGCTCCGGGTCCTGCATCAGCGCGATGATGGTCTCACACACCTCGCCGAGGTTGAACGGGCAGATGGAGCTGGCCATACCGACGGCGATGCCCATATTGGCGTTGACCAGGATACCGGGATAGGTGACCGGCAGGAGCCGGGGCTCCTTCATCGTGGCGTCGTAGTTGTCCACAAAGTCGACGGTGTCCTTGTCGATGTCGGCAAAGAGCTCCTGGCAGATCTTTTCGAGCTTGACCTCGGTATACCGGCTGGCCGCATAGGCCATATCCCGGGAGTAGGCCTTGCCGAAGTTGCCCTTGGAGTCCACATAGGGGTAGAGCAGCGCCTCATACCCCCGGGAGAGGCGGACCATCGTCTCGTAGATGGCGGCATCGCCGTGGGGATTGAGCCGCATGGTCTGGCCGACCACATTGGCCGACTTGGTGCGCCCGGAGGTGAGCAGTCCCATCTTGTACATGGTGTAGAGCAGCTTGCGGTGGGAGGGCTTGAAGCCGTCGATCTCCGGGATTGCCCGGGAGAGGATGACGCTCATCGCGTAGGGCATATAGTTTTTTTCCAGCGTTTCGGTGATGGGCTGGTCCACCATCACACCGGCATTCTCAATGACGGCGTTCGGGGAATCCCCCCGCTTGGGCTGGGAGGCGGATCGTTTTTTGGGTGCCAAAGATGATGCTCCTTTCCGGCGTGTGTCAGCTCAGGTCCAGGTCGTCCAGATAGAGATGGCCGTTTTCCGAGATGTATTCCTTGCGCCCGGAGAGGTTGTCCCCGAGCAGCAGGTCGAACATCGAGGCGGTGGCCGCTGCCTCGGCGGGGCTTACCCGGATGAGCCGGCGGGTGGCCGGGTTCATCGTGGTCAGCCACATCATATCCGGGTCGTTTTCACCGAGACCTTTCGAGCGCTGGATGGTGTACTTGGCGGAGCCGATCTCCTCCAGAGCCCGGGCCTTCTCCGGCTCGGTATAGGCAAAGTAGGTCTTACCTTTGGAGGTGATCTCATAGAGAGGGCTTTCCGCGATGTAGACATAGCCCTTTTCGATCAGCGTCGGGGTCAGGCGGTAGAACATCGTCAGGATCAGCGTGCGGATCTGGAAGCCGTCCACATCGGCATCGGTACAGATGACGATCTTGTTCCAGCGCAGGTTGTCCAGATCAAAGGTGGAGAGCTCCCGGTTGGCCTTGCTCTTGACCTCGACCCCGCAGCCGAGGACCTTGATGATGTCGGTGATGATCTCGTTTTTGAAGATCTTGTCGTACTCGGCCTTGAGGCAGTTCAGGATCTTGCCCCGCACCGGGATGATGGCCTGGAACTGGGCGTCCCGGCCGAGCTTGACCGAACCCAGCGCCGAGTCACCCTCGACGATGTACAGCTCCCGCTGGGAGACATCCCGGCTGCGGCAGTCGACGAACTTCTGCACCCGGTTGGCCAGGTCAATGGAACCGGAGAGCTTCTTCTTCAGATTGAGACGGGTCTTTTCGGCGTTCTCCCGGCTGCGCTTGTTGATGAGCACCTGGTCGGCGATCTTGGCGGCATCGTCCGGGTTCTCGATGAAGTAGATCTCCAGCTGGCGGC
>CAJFQR010000086.1 GCA_904419105.1 Candidatus Avimicrobium faecavium | reverse complement strand
GGCCGGGTGGGGCCGGTCTCCTTCGGCATCTCCTTTGCCGGGGGCTCCGGCGCCCGCAAGGAGATTATCCCCGACGGCCAGATTGCCGTGGGCTGATCTCCCCTCACAGAAACAGAAAAAGCGGCCGTCTGCCGGGGGACCGGCGGGCGGCCGTTTTCTGCCGGGGAAGGGTCAGGACTTCATCATACCGGCCAGATCCCCGGCAAAGCCCTCGACGCTGTGGATCGCCTTTGCGGCGGCGCGCTTCATCTTCCGGCGCTGCCGGGCGGTGGTCAGGTTTGCGGCGGCATAGGCCATCGTCCCGGCGGCCACGCCGACCGCCAGCCCGGTGAGCGCCCCCTGTGCGGTGCGGTTCATCGTGATTTCCCCTCTTTCCGCGGCGGACTGCCGCAGGGATAGCATGGCCCGTTTGGGCGAAAACTTGCACCCCGCCCCGCGAAAAAGCAGCGAAAACCGCTGGGGCTTTCCCCGGTTTTCCCCAGCGGCGGGGGAAATTGCAGCTTCTGGAAAGAAATTTCTTTCTACATATTGCACTTATTTGCCCGGCGTAGTATACTGTGATTTAGTTATTCTTACCCTGAATGTTCCGCAGTTTTCCGTTTGCCCGGATTTTCTCTGTGTTTTCACCAAAGATGCGGAGAAACAATGCGGAAGGTCTGTGCAGACTGAATAAAGCGCAGGATCTTCCGGGCTTTGCCGGCGGGGTTTGGCTGCCGGCGGCGGCGGGGGGTATAATGGGAGCTGTGGAGGGAACGGAGGAACAGATATGAACAGACCCTTGCGTGTCGCCGCGATCCAGGATATGTCCGGGTTCGGGCGGTGTTCTCTCACGGTGATCCTGCCGGTGCTCTCGGTGATGGGAGTACAGGTCACCCCGGTGCCGACAGCGGTCCTCTCCACCCATACCGGCGGCTTTGGCGAGGTGGTGATGCGGGACCTGACCGACTTCCTGCAGCCCTGCCTGGAACACTACAAGAGCCAGCAGATTGACTTTGAGTGCATCTACAGCGGGTTCCTCGCGTCGGAAAACCAGGTGGACCACTGCCTGGAGTTCTTCCGCAGCTACCCTGACGCCCTCAAGGTGGTGGACCCGGTGATGGGGGACCACGGCAAGCCCTACCGCACCTACACCAAGGCGATGCAGAAGCGCATGGCCGAGCTGGTGCGGGTGGCGGACCTGATTACCCCGAATGTCACCGAGGCGTGCATCCTCCTCGGGGAGGAGTACGACCACGCCCCCCTCACCCGGCAGAAGGCCAAGAGCATGCTGTCCCGGCTCTCCGAGATGGGGCCGAGGTATGTGGTCATCACCGGCGTGCAGATGGCCGCCGGGCAGATGGCCAATGTGGGCTATGACCGGGAGCGGAATGCCTTCTGGATGGTGCCCTGCGAGTATGTGCCGGTGAGCTATCCCGGCACCGGGGACATCTACGCCAGCGTGCTGGTCGGGGCCTTCCTGTCCGGGGACAGCCTGCCCATCGCCATGGACCGGGCCACCCGGTTTGTCGAACTGGCCATCCAGACCACCTTCAGCTACGGCAGCGACACCCGCTGCGGCGTCATGCTGGAGAAGGTGCTCGGCTGGCTCACCCAGCAAACTGTACTCAAGGGCTATCAGCTCCTGTAAAAATACTGTTTGAAGGTGTGATCGCAATGTCGTCCAGGAAAAGCAAAGTCAGCGTCTATACCCTGTCGGCCATCGGCGTGATGGCGGCGGTGTCCTTTATCTCCAACTTCATCTCCATCCCCATCGGCACCCTGACCCGGATCCACATGGGCAACGTGTTCTGTTCCCTGTCCGGTATCCTGCTGGGGCCGGTGCCCGGCGGTCTGGCCGGGGGGCTGGGGGCCTTCTTCTACGACTTTACCAACCCCCTCTACACGGCGGAGGCCCCGATCACCCTGTTCAATAAGTTCTTCATCGGCTTCTTTGCCGGGCTCATCAGCCACCGGGGCGGCCACTATGGGGACAAGGCCTCGCTGAACCTGGCGGGCACCCTGGCGGGGAACATCGCCTACACGCTGCTGTTCTACCTGAAGAACATCATCAACGAGGTGTTTATCCTCCGGCTGGAGAGCGGCACCGTCATCGCCAACCTGCTTGTGCGGCTGAGCACCTCGGCGCTGCAGATCCCGCTGACCATCATCGTGACGATGGTGCTGGCGCCCTTCTTCCTCAAGGCGATGGAGAAGTCCGGCATCCACAAAAAGCTCTTCCCCCACCGGTACGGCGGCGCCGCTGCCGCCCACTGACGGCCGGGAGGAAAACTTCCTGAAACAATCGATACAACCGGGAGTGTGACCGACTATGACCGAAGAGGAAAAGATCTTTGCGGGGAAGATGTTCGACCCGAGGAGCAAAGAGCTCCGGGACATCAAGCATAAGGCCCATGAGGCCTGCCGCCGCTACAACGCCATGGACGAGTACGACCCCGCCCGCCAGCAGGTGCTGCGGGAGATCCTGGGCGGGGTGGGAAAGACCTTCTACTTCCAGGGGCCGGTGCAGATCAACTACGGCAGCCACACCTTCATCGGGGAGAACTTCTTTGCCAACTTCGGGCTGACCATCATGGACGACGCCCGGGTGTTTATTGGCAACAACGTCTGCTTCGGGCCGAATGTGTCGCTGATGGCCACCACCCACCCGCTGCCCGCCCAGGAGCGGATGGGCATGGACGCCGAAGGCCGCACCACCATGGCCGAATACGCCGAGGAGATCCACATCGGCAACAACGTCTGGATCGCCTGCAACGCGGTGGTGCTCGGCGGGGTGCACATTGGAAACAATGTGGTCATCGGCGCCGGCAGCGTGGTCACCAAGGACATTCCGGACAACTACCTGGCCTTTGGGAACCCCTGCCGCCCGGTGCGCCCGATCACCGACGCCGACAGCAAAAAGGATCTGATCCTGCCGGAGGACCGGGAACACTTCGCCTACAACCTGATGTAGCCATCTCCTTATACCCTATATATAGCTTTCTCCTTATATCCCAATATCCTAATTAGACGAAAAGACCGCCCGCATGTTTTGCCGGGGCGGTCTTTTCGTTGTCAGGAGGAAATCGCTGCGGCGAAAGGGAGAGAGCCTTTCGCTGCCATTATCCTACCCGCCCCGCCTTAAACCCGGCTTAAACCGGGGAGATTTTTTCACAATTTCGTGGTATCATAGGGGAAAAGGCGGCCCGCCGGGAGCCTGACCATCTCCGTCACACTGCCGGCGGTGCGCCTGCCGGAGGAGGAAGAGGCGTAGCGAGAACACAGAGAGGGAAAAAGGGCCTCGTCCCAGAGGGGACGGGGCCCTTTTTCGCTGTGCGTTTTTTCGGGAGAGGGCGGGTTTCCGGGAAGGGTCGGCAGGGTCAGTACCCTTATAGGGTCTGTACCCTTACAGGGTCTGTACCCTTACAGGGTCTGTACCCTTACAGGGTCAGTAGTCAAAGTGCTCCTGCACCAGGCGGCAGGCCTGGACGATGGCGGCGGTGCAGAGCACGGCCAGGCTGGCGGCGGCAACGATGGCCGTCAGCAGCAGTTTGCCGCGGTTGTGGGTGATCCAGTCGCGCATAGCGGGTCCCTCCTTTTGCGGGCGCGGGTGGGTGGTCTCCTATGATTTCAGTATACCCGATCCGCCGGGAAATGACAACTGTTTTCGAGAGCTGAAAGCGGTTTTTCCGGGGCGGTGACGGCCAGACAGCCGCCGGCAAACCGGCGGAGGTTCTCCTTGGCCCGGCAGAGCCGCCGGAAGGCGGTGGAGCGGTCCACCCGGAGCAGCCGGGCGGCCTCGCCGACGGTGTAGCCCTCCCGGCAGCAGAGCTCGATCAGGCGGCGCTCGTCCTCCGGAAGCTGGGTGCGGATGCCGACCTCGAGGATCCGGCGGTAGAGGGCCCGCTCCCGGGACGGGCTGTCGAAGGAGACGGCGGCGGGGCAGCGGTCGGGGTCGGTAAGGCGCAGGATCTGGGTGCGCATGGCGGACACCTCCTTCAGTGGTGGCAGTGGCGGAGCAGATGGTCCGCCACCCGGCGCAGCTCGTACCGCTCCTGGCAGAGCAGGTCGAGCCGGCGGCAGGCGTCGAGATAGTCGTCCCCGCGGAGCAGTTCGAGTTCGGCTCTCCGGCGGGCGATCCGGCGGTCGAGCACCTTGGCGGTGTGCAGATACTGGCTGGCAAGCTGACGCATAAGACAGGCCTCCTTATAGTAAACAAACGTTCTATATTGGGCGATCAAAAAAGCGGGTCACGCTCCGCTGGCGGTCAGCCGGCGCTGCGAGTGGGAACAGCAGCGGCCTGCAAGTTCTATTGTATCCGGGAAACGGGGACCTGTCAAGGCGGTCGGGCCACAAATTTAGAACAAACATTCCCGCTTTAGTTTGGTGAAATTGACGAAAGGGGTGTGGGGGAGGCCGGAGCCGGAACGCCCCCGAAATGAAGCAAATCTTTCAAAAAAGGCAGGGATTGACAAAATGCCGGGGGGGGTATACTTTTATCGGGTGTATCCATTTTTCGGCTGTCGGGGCCGGGAAATGCAGGAAATGATGCACCGGAGAAAAATTGAAAGAGTTTGTACAGTTAGGAGACGAGAAACAATGAAACTGAGAAAACTCCTGGCACTGGCGATGGCCGCCGTGCTGGCTGTATCCTCTGCGTCTGTGGCTGTGGCGGCGGAACTGTCTGTCAAAAGCGAAGCAGAATTGAAAGAGGCCATTGAAGAAGCTGCTGGAGAGACGAGGGTCACTTTGGGAGCTAATATAACTGCTTCTATTGAGATTCCGACCGAAAAAACCATCACTCTTGATCTGAACGGGTTTACCCTTACGAATGAAGAGGGGCAGCATACCATTGTAAACAATGGTAACCTTACCATTGTAGGTACAGGTACTGTGGATAATATTTCGCATCAAAAATGTGCGATTCTGAATAAAGCTGACGGTAAGGCAAATCTGTTGGGAGGTACTTACGATAGAAGTGCAGAAGCAGGATCTTCCCCTTCTAATAATGGTGGCAACAGCTATTATTACATTTACAACCAAGGAACGATGGAGATGAAAAATGTTTCAGTTCCTGGGAAGTCAGCTTACAGCTCAACAGTCAGAAACGATGGCACTTTGACGATTGAAGATGGTACAGAAATTTCTGGTAATCTTATTGCTGTGAAGAATGATTCTGGCACTCTTTATGTTAATGGTGGAACACTGACCAGTAAAAATGACCAGGCTATCCAAAACTGGAAAGAGGCCTATATTACTGGAGGAACGCTGGACGGAACAGTAACAACATGGGCTAATGAAAACGATCCAGGAAAAACAGTGATTTCCGGTGATGCTGTAGTTACAAAAGATGTTCGCTCCATTACTTATGACAATTCTGCGGCTGTGCCAGTTGTAGAAGTAAATGGCGGAACATTTTATGGGAATTTTTACAAACAAGCATATGACAGCCAGAATAGCGGTTCACATTATACAGAGTTAGAAGCTGGATCGGAAGAAGCTTTAATTATTATAAAAAAGGGTACCTTTGAGGAGAGACCCGATGAAGAGTTTATCGAAAAAGGTGCAGCAATTACAATTATATCTGAGTCAAAGCCAAATCAAGGCAGCTCCGACAATGACGACGGCGGTGACTACTTTGGCAACGAGACCTGGGACGAGGTAAAGGACCAGATTGCCGAGGCCGAGGAAGGGGACACCATCAAGGTAT
>CAJFQR010000085.1 GCA_904419105.1 Candidatus Avimicrobium faecavium | reverse complement strand
GGCGCTCGCTGTGCTGCGCCGGCTGGGGCGGGAGGCTTTTTCCTCGCTGCCGGATCTCTCAGAGGGGATCGATAACCGCCTCTATGAGGCATCTCGGATAGCCGTCTCCCTTCCGGAGCTTTTGACACAGGCCAAGACCAAGCGCTATACCCTCTCCCGTATCCGCCGGCTGGTGACTGCGGCTTTTCTCGGCATCACAGCGGAGGATGCCGCCGGTCCGGTACCCTATCTTCGGGTGCTTGGCGCAAACCGCAGGGGACGGGAGATCCTTGCCGCCGCCCAGGGCAGGTCCGCTCTTCCGGTGGAGGCTTCCCTTGCCAAACTGAGGCGTCTTGGTGGCCGGGCCGGGAGGTTGGCCGAGCTCGAGGGACGCGCCTCAGACCTTTACGCCCTGCTCCTTGAGATGCCGCGGCCCTGCGGATCAGATTTCACCGAAACCGCCATTTGGACAGAAAAATGACCGTTTTTCACGGAGCCTCCAAGTTTTTTGCAGGATTCACAGGAAGTTTTTTCTTTTTTACTTTACTTCATAAAAAACGGTGGTATAATAAAGACTAAATATTTTCCAAAAGGAGTGATAGAACATGGACCAGCTGCTCTCTCTGCTCTCAGAGGATGCCAGACTCACCAACGCCGAACTTGCGGCGGCACTTTCTACATCGGAGGAGGATGTGGCCGCACGCATCGCCGCCTATGAGGCATCCGGTGTCATCAAGGGGTACAAAGCCATCGTTGACTGGGATAAGACCGATCGCGACTATGTCAATGCGCGCATCGAGCTGAAAGTGATCCCGCAGAAGGACATGGGTTTTGAAGAGATCGCCGGTATCATCGCCAAATTTGACGAGGTGGAAAGCGTCTATCTGATGAGCGGCACCTGTGATATCGCTCTCACTGTTACCGGTAAGTCCTTCAAGGATGTGGCTATGTTCGTGGCTCACCGGCTGGCACCGCTTGAGTCGGTGCAGTCCACCTCCACCAGCTTTGTACTGCGCACCTATAAGGAACTTGGTGTCTTTGTAGCGCTGGACGATACCGATGAAAGAGAGGTCACCTCCCTGTGATTGACTACGAGAACCTCCTTTCCGATCAGGTCAAAAAGCTCCAACCCTCTGGGATTCGCCGGTTTTCCGAGCTCGCAGCGGAGATGGACGATGTCATCTCCCTCGGCGTCGGGGAGCCGGACTTTCAGACCCCGTGGGTGATCCGCCAGGCGGGTATCGAGAGCCTGGAGCGCGGCCGAACCCATTATTCACCCAATGCCGGGTTTAAGGATCTCAAATTGGAGATTTGCCGCTATCTGGAGCGGCGTATGGGCCTCTCCTATACGCCGGAGGAGACGATGGTCACCGTCGGCGGATCGGAGGCCATCGATATGATGATTCGCGCGGTGGTAGACCCCGGCGATGAAGTGCTCATTCCAGAGCCCTGTTATGTCTCCTATGATCCCATTGCACGGCTGTCCGGTGCAAAGGTGGTCAGCATTCCCACCCGGTTTGAGGACGATTTCTGCCTGACGCCGGAGGCCCTAAAAGCAGCCATTACCCCGAAGAGCAAACTGCTCATCTTCCCATACCCCAACAACCCAACCGGCGGTATCATGCGCCGGGAAGATCTGGAGGCCATCGCCGAGGTGCTGCGGGGCACAAATATCCTTGTCCTGTCGGACGAGATCTACGCTGAGCTCACCTACGGCGGAGTCAAGCATGTCTCCATCGCCTCCATCGAGGGGATGCGGGAGCGCACCATCGTGGTCAACGGCTTTTCCAAGACCTATGCCATGACCGGCTGGCGGTTGGGCTATGCGGTCGGACCGGCGCCGTTGATTCAGCAGATGATCAAGATCCACCAGTTTGCCATCATGTGCGCGCCGACCACCAGTCAGTATGCCGCCATTGAGGCGCTGCGTAGCTGCGACGACGAGATCGAGGCGATGCGCGATGAGTACGATCTCCGCGGCAAATATCTTGTCGGCGAACTCAACCGCATTGGGCTCAAGTGCTTTGAGCCCAAAGGCGCCTTTTATGTGTTCCCGTCGATCAAATGCACCGGTCTCACCAGCGAGCAGTTCTGCGTACGCCTGCTGCAGGAGGAGCATGTGGCGGTGATCCCCGGCGACGCCTTCGGCAGCTGGGGAGAGGGCCATGTGCGCATCTCCTACTGCTACTCGCTGCGGCATCTGAAGATCGCCATCGGCAAAATTGAAAAATTTCTGAATAAGTTGGAAGGGGAGCGACATGCGTCCGGCCAGGGTGAAATGTCCCGCTAAACTGAATCTCTATCTCGATATCTCTTTCCGGATGCCCAACGGTTATCACATCATGGAGATGGTGATGCAGACAGTGAATCTGTTTGACACCGTCTATCTGACCCTGCGGGATGACAGTGAGATCCATCTTACGATGGACAACAGCGATATTCCCACCGATGAGACGAACATCGCCTGGCGCTGTGCCAGAGCACTGCTGGATGCTGCCGGCAGCCGGGAAGGGGTCAATATCCGTATCCACAAACAGATCCCAGCTCAGGCAGGGCTCGGCGGCGGCAGCGCCGATGGTGCCGGTGTATTGGTCGGACTCAATGCCCTATTGAACTCCCCTCTGTCGGAAAAGGCCCTCTGCGACCTTGGCGCCAAGATCGGCGCAGACATTCCCTTCTGCCTCGTCGGTGGGACGGCGGTGGTCCGCGGCTATGGTGAAATCATCGAACCCATCGATCCGCTGCCGCCCTGCCATATCCTCATCGCCAAACCCGCGGTGGGGATCTCTACCGCCGCCTGCTTTGCCCGCTACGATGAGAGCGGGATCCCGCTGGCACTTCCCGGTACACCGCCGGTCAAGGCAGCCATTCAGGAGGGGGATATCGCCGCGGTCGGGAAGAGTCTCTACAATGTGCTGGAACGGGTCTGCGACTGCGAGGAGATCGACCATATCAAGTCGGAGATGCTCGCCTGCGGGGCCGCAGGCAGCTTGATGTCCGGCTCTGGTTCGGCGGTGTTTGGGCTCTTTGCTCGGACCGCAGACGCCGAAGCTGCCGCCAGACGGCTCAAGCTGCAGAGGTATTTTGTCCGCCGCTGCAGTCCGATTCAGTATGGCGCCTCTTTTGTGGGATAGGGTTTCCGTTTCATTCCTGTATAACTGGAAAAATTTCGGTGCATACTTCAACCAGAACGGACGAAGAATGCGCCGATTTTTTTCTGGAGGGATGGACGATGCGAGCTTGCGTAAGTCGATTGGAGGCTGCCATCGGGCTTGGCCTGGTGTTGGCAGTCGGGATCTCGCTGTTTCAGTTTGGGGTCGACTGTGCCGCAGTACGGGGGGAGGTGCTGCGCATTCACATCCTCGCCGATTCGGATGCTGAAGCCGACCAGGCCCTCAAGCTCCAGGTACGGGATGCAGTGCTGGAGGATCTGGCCGGTTGGATCGAAACCGATGGCAGTCTGTCTGCGACAACGGCAAGCGTCCGGGAGAATCTGGACCGGGTCGAGTCGGCGGCCAATGCGGTCCTTGCTGAAGCGGGAGCGGATTACCGGGCCCATGCCGAGCTCACCGAGATGTATTTTACCACCCGCACATATAACCAGGGTGAGCGGACCTTTTCATTGCCTGCTGGACGCTATCAGTCACTGAGGGTCACACTGGGCGGCGGCCAAGGTCATAACTGGTGGTGTGTGGCCTACCCGCCGCTCTGTATCGATGCGGCGGTAAAAGGGGAGGCAGCGGTGATCGCTGAGGAAATCGAGGAGCTGAATAACACGGTAATCTACAAACCCAAGCTGGCCGTTGTTGAACTGGTGGAGTCGCTGCGGGAGAAGATCGGCATTTGAGCGTTCGGAGACGGCAGCCCGGGGAGTTGACCGGGTTGCCGTTTTTTCATAATCGCGGCAGAGTGCTTGACGGGAGCGGCTGCTTGTACTATGATGGAGAAAGCTGAGAAAAGGAGTGTTTTACAATGATGACAGCAGCAGAATATACCCGCCAGGTCCAGGAAGCGGCAGCTTATGTGCGGTCGGCCCTTGGCGGGCGCAGACCGGAGATCGCCATCACACTGGGATCCGGCCTTGGAGATCTCGCCGAACGGCTGGATGCCCCGCTGACCATTCCCTATAAAGAGATCCCCCATTTCCCGGTTTCCACTGTCTCGGGACATAAAGGACAGTTCGTCTGCGGAAAGCTTGGCGGCAAGGAGGTGCTCTGTATGCAGGGGCGTTTCCACTACTACGAGGGCTATGACCTCAAGCAGGTGACGATGCCGGTACGTGTGATGAAGCTCCTCGGTATCGATAGCCTCCTGGTCACCAACGCCGCCGGCGGCATCAATACCGGGTTCCACGCCGGTACACTGATGCTCATCGAGGACCATCTGAACCTCACCGGGGAGAATCCCCTTATCGGAGAAAACCTTGATGCCTTTGGCGACCGCTTTTTCGATATGACTGTTGCCTACGACAAGGAGTATCGTACTCTCGCCAAGGCCACTGCGGAGGAGCTGAACATTCCACTGGCGACCGGCGTCTATGCCTGGCTCACCGGTCCCAACTTTGAGACCCCGGCAGAGATCCGGTATCTGCGCACCATTGGAGCTGATGCGGTGGGTATGTCCACCGTGCCGGAGGTACTGGTAGCGCGCCACAGCGGCATCCGTGTGCTGGGTATCTCCTGCATCACTAACCTGGCCGCCGGCATGACGGACAATACCCTCTCACATGAAGAGGTCAAAGAGACCGCTGACCGGGTCCAGAATGAATTTATCCGTCTGGTGACCGGGATCGTCTCCCGGATGTAAACCCACCCTCTTGATCTGTAAAGCAAAACACCTTTTCATATTAAAGGGCTCCGCCTGTTCCGGTTGATCCGGTCAGGCGGAGCCCTTTCACATATAGGAGAGAAGGGTTACTTCTTTTTATATTCCATCATCATTTTGGCACATTTATTGATGTCGCCGCAGCCGAGGGTGATCACCAGATCACCGGGTTTGGCATGGGTCATCACATAGTCTGCGATCTCTTCAAAAGTTGGGAACCACACGCTGCCGGGGATCTTCTCTGCAAGGTCTTTGGTGTAGACGCCGTAGGTATTGACCTCCCGGCTGCCCATGATCTCACTCATCACCACATGATCGGCAATAGGCAGTACACGGGCGAAGTCGTCCATCAGCAGATAGGTCCGAGAGTAGGTGAATGGCTGGAACACCGCCCAGACCTCGTTGTAGTGCATCCCCTTGGCCGCCTTGAGGGTGACCTCCAGCTCCCGGGGATGATGGCCGTAATCATCGGCAATGGTGATGCCCATATTCTCGCCGTGGATCTCAAAGCGGCGCTTGGCGCCGTGGAAGCCCTCGATCTCCCTTGAAAATTCCTCCGGTGTGACGCCGACCTCAAAGCAGGCAGCCGCCGCAGCCAGCGCGTTGAGGACATTGTGAACACCGGGGATGTTCAGTGTCACATCACACAGCTTTTTATTATCGTGCATCAGCGCAAATTTGGTCTGGCCCTCCACGGAAACGATGTTCATCGGATAGTAGTCAGCTCCTGCGTGCTCGCCGAAGGTGATGGTCCGGCAGCCAATGCCCTCAAGAGCTTTGCGAGTATTGGCGTCGTCCGCGTCGTAGATGACCGCCTTCTTTGCACGGCCGGCAAAGCGGTGAAAGGAAGCGATGGCATTGTCCATATTGCCGAAGTAGTCCAAATGGTCATTGTCCACATTGAGGATGATGGCATAGGCCGGGGAGAGGTGCTGATAGTGATCGTCAAACTCACAGGCCTCGCAGACCATGACCTCACTTTTTCCGCTGCGACCGCTGCCACCGATGATGGGCAGTTTTCCGCCGATGACGGCGGTAGGGTCTTTCCCGGCGCCCATCAGCACCTGGGTGATCATCGAGGTGGTGGTGGTCTTTCCGTGGGTGCCGCTGACAGCAATA
>CAJFQR010000084.1:6009-11091 GCA_904419105.1 Candidatus Avimicrobium faecavium | reverse complement strand
CTGTTCATCGCCGATGTCCGAGAGGACCTCCGAAAATACCGACAGGCTGCTGCCGTCCGAGGCAGGCACCATCAGACCGCACATCATCATCAGCGTCAACAGGCCGACGGTCTTGAGCAGTACGGTTTTACCGCCGGTATTTGGCCCGGTGATGACCAGCGTATCGAAGTCAATGCCCAGCGTCACATCCACCGGAACGATCTTTTCCGGATCGATGAGCGGATGCCGGGCCCGGATCAGCCGGACCTTGCGGTCATCGGTGATGGCAGGCACCGAAGCACGCATCTTGTCCGCCAGACGGCTCTTGGCAAAGTAGAGATCGAGCTCGACGAGCACCTCGTAGCTGCGGGAGATGGCCTCAGCGCAGCTGCCCACCGACGCAGACAGGGCACAGAGGATGCGGTCGATCTCCTTCTTTTCCTGGCTCTCGAGGACCTTGATCTCGTTGTTGGCCTCTACCACCGCCATCGGTTCGATGAAGACGGTGGCACCGCTGGCCGAGGTGTCGTGTACCAGGCCCCTGACCTCACTGCGGAACTCCGCCTTGACCGGGACCACATAGCGCCCGTCCCGCATCGTGACAATGGCATCCTGCAGAACCTTCTGGTATGTAGAAGAGCGGATCATATTGTCCAGCTGGGTGCGCACCCGCTGCTGATTGGCACGGATCTTGCGGCGGATCTCCGCCAGAGCGGGGCTGGCCGCATCGGCGAGGGTCTCCTCATCCTGAATCGCGGTGGAAAGCTCGTCCTCCAGCGGTTTGAAAGAGGTCAGGCAGGAGAACAGATAATCCAGAGCGGTGGTCTCCTCCTCGCTCTGACGCTTCCAGGCTATCATACGGCGAATGCTCTCGAGCAGATGCCGGATGTTGAGCAGCTCCGGAATCGGCAGCTGCCCGCCGATGCGTGCCCGGTCCAGGGCAGCGGTGCAGTCCCGAACATTCTGGGTGGAGGGGGTACCGTACCGATTGGTAAGCCGGTTGGCGTCAGCGGTATAGGCCATCAGCCGTTGAGCTTCGGCGGCGCTGGTCACCGGCATTAGGTGTAAAGCCATTTGCCTTGCCGCTTCGCAGGTGGTCTGATCGGCCAGCATGGCCAGAACCTTGTCCAGTTCCAGCGAAGTGACGGCACGGGTTTGAATAGCCACAGACATACTCCTTTCCTATTAAAGAGTTGGTGTATCAACGGAAAATGATGAGAATGATTTGTAAAAATCGAGAGAATCCAGCCGGCGGTCCAGCTGAACGATAGTGTAATATTCGCAGAGGTCTCCCAGGTATTTGAGTTCCTCCAGCGGAAGTGTGAAGTTAAATACCTTTTCAGGCTCCGAGTAAATGATATGGCGCATCGCCGTCAGAACACCGGGGCTGATCCGCAAGCGGACGGTATTGTCCGGAAGGCGGACTTCCGGCAGGCAGTCCCCACAGAGCAGGGAACCGGACAGCGGCAGAAAGTACATGGTCTCGGCAGTGTACTGCCCACAATGGCGGCAGGCCACCAGATCGGGCATATAGCCGGCCATCGAGAGCAGCCGCAGCTCGAACACCGCCTTGATCAGAACCGGAGGGCGCTTGTCCGTCTCCAGCAGGTGGAGAGCGTTAAGGGTCAGCCGCAAAAACTCACCGGCCGGTTCCTCCGCCGGCGCCAGCTGGGAACAGAGCTGCGCCAGATAAGCGGCCAGCGCCAGTTTTTCCACATCGGTGCGCAAACCGAAGAAATTGCGCTCAGTCTCGGCGGAATCCACCTGGTAGCGGTCCCGGTATTTGAACAGCACAAAACGAGAGCAGCAAAGCAGCTCGGTCCCGGACAGCAGCCGGCCCCGGAGCTTCTTCGCTCCCCTCGCATAGGCGGTGATGACACCGCAGTCTTCGGTGAGAATGGTCAGAACACGGTCATCATCCCGGTCATGTTCCCGCAGGATGACCCCCATGGTCGTTATCTGCATACGGTCCTTCCCCCGGAAGGCGATCCACGACTTCCGGCGCCTGGGGCTCCTCTCCATCGGCGCCGGCGTAGGCGAGGTAATCCGCCACCCTTCCGGTCCTGGCGAATTGCTCCCATGCTGCCTGCTTGTCCATACAGACCCCTCCTTGTTTGCTGGTATCCATAGGATACCCGCCGGAGAGGCGGTTTAATCATCGGGAGAAATCATTCATCCACATAGCCGAAGTTTTTGATCAGGCCCTCGCGGTTGCGCCAGTCCTCCTTGACCTTGACCCAGCACTGCAGGTTCACCTTAGTGCCAAGGAACCTCTCTGCATCCTCTCGGGCCTGGGTACCGATGCGCTTGAGCATCTCCCCTTTTTTTCCGATGAGCATGCCCTTGTGAGTTTCCCGCTCACAGTAGATGGTGGCGTCAATGTCGACAATGCGGCCTCGGTCCTCCATGCGCTCGATGGTGACGGCGGTGCCGTGGGGGATCTCGTCACGCATATTGCGCAGGATCTTTTCCCGGATGATCTCGGCGACGATGACCCGCTCGGGCTGATCGGTCATAGCATCATCGTCAAAGAAATGGGGCCCCTCTTCGGCATAGCGCAGCAGAATCTCCAACAGGCCGTCGATACCGTCGTTCTGCAGCACAGAAACGGGCACGATCTCATCAAACGAGTAGGCATCGGCCAGTTCGGCGATCTTGGTGAGCATCTGCTCCGGGGCGTCCAGCAGGTCAATCTTGTTGACGACGGCGATAGCCGGGATCCCCCGGAAGCCGGCGAGAAGGTTCTTCTCCGCTTCGTTGAGCGGGCGGTTGGCCTCGGTGACAAAGACAGCGAGATCCACATCCGCCACCGATCCGGTGGCCTGGCGATTCATATAGTCGCCTAACTTGGTGCGGGCGTGGTGGACACCGGGCGTATCGAGAAATACCAGCTGGGTCTCCCCGCGGGTGAGCACGCCGGTAATCCGGTTGCGGGTGGTCTGAGGCTTCGGGGAGACGATGGCGATCTTCTCCCCGACCAGGGCGTTCATCAGGCTGGACTTGCCCACATTCGGGCGGCCAACGATGGTGATAAAGGCGCTTTTGCTCTGCATATCTTCTCCTATCTGATCCTGGCTCCCGATCAGGGGCCTGTGTCACCGTTCCTCCGAGATATAGGTCTCATCCCGGGAAAGGCCGAGGCGGCCGAGGACGGTTTCCTCCTTCTCCCGCATCAGGGCGGCCTCAAGACCGCCCTGCTCGTGGTCATAGCCAAGCAGATGCAGCATCGAATGGACGGTAAGGAAGCCAACTTCCCGGCTCAGCGAGTGGCCGTAGCGTTCGGCCTGCTCCACCGCCTTTTCCATCGAGATGACCACATCGCCGAGCACATAGGCACCGGTATCCTCGTTGATGTCATACTCACCATTTTCCCCGAGAGGGAAGGAGAGCACATCGGTGGAGGCGTCCTTGTGGCGGTACTCCCGGTTGAGAGTCTGGATCTCATTGTTGTCCACGAAGGTGACGCTCACCTCCGCCGGCTTGCCAAATCCCTCCATCTCCAGCACAGCATGGCAGCACTTGCGGATAAGCAGGCGCAGGCCGGACGGGATTTTGACGGCTTTCTGCTGGTTACTGATGTATACTTTTACAATTCCCATTGTAATACCTCTTTTATATTGACGGTCACTGCCGCTTGGAGCGATTGTAGTAGCGCTCGTAGGCTTTGATGATATCCTGTACGATCTTGTGGCGGACCACATCCTTCTCGGTGAAGGTGACAATGGCGATGTCTTCCACATCCCGCAGCACCTTCTGCGCCTCGATGAGACCGGATTTTTTGGAATCGGGCAGGTCGATCTGGGTGATGTCGCCTGTGATGACCGCCTTGGAGTTGAAGCCCAGGCGGGTGAGGAACATCTTCATCTGCTCAGGGGTGGTGTTCTGCGCCTCGTCAAGGATGATGAACGAATCGTCCAGCGTGCGGCCGCGCATATAGGCCAGCGGGGCCACCTCGATGTTGCCGCGTTCCTGATAGCGCTGGAAAGTCTCGGCACCGAGCATATCGAACAACGCATCGTAGAGCGGGCGCAGGTAGGGGTCCACCTTGTTCTGCAGGTCACCGGGCAGGAAGCCGAGTTTTTCGCCGGCTTCCACCGCCGGACGGGTGAGGACGATGCGGTTGATCTCATGGGCCTTGAACGCCTGCACCGCCATCGCCACCGCCAGATAGGTCTTACCGGTGCCCGCCGGGCCAATGCCGAGGGTGACGGTATTGCCGCGGATGGACTCGACATACTTCTTCTGGCCGAGGGTCTTGGGCTTGAGCGGCCGGCCCCGGCTGGTAATGCAGATGACATCGGTGGCAATGTTGGCCACCTGCTCGCTGCTGCCGTCCCGCACCAGGTCCATCACATACCTCACCTGCTGCTCACCGATGGTCTCCCCTTTTTCCACCAAGGTGAGCAGAGCATCAATGGCTTTGCAGGCATTGTACACGCCCTCAGCGTCGCCGGTAACCTTGATGTCGGTATCCCGGGTGAGGATGGTGACCTGATAGGCCTTTTCCAACTCCCGGATGTTTTCATCCAGACTGCCGAAGAGCTGCACCGCATGTTCCATGCGGTCGATATCGATCGTCTTTTCTATCATGAAACAACCTGCCTTTTCGTGGTTCGTCGCTTGAATGGCCAAGCAGGCCATGAGAATCGTACAGAAAATCAGGCCGGCCCAAGCCAACACACTTATATCATAACACATTTGGCCAAAATTTCAATCCACGGCGGTAAGATTTTATGGACTTACCTCGAAAGATCGTTCCAAAGCAGCATCCTCCAGCAGCAGATAGCGGGCGGTGAGCAAAAAGGTATCCCCTTCCAGCCGCCCGCTTGGAACCCGCTCGAGGATCTCCGCGTCAGAAAACTGCTCCGCCTCCAGAGCCTGTAACGCCTCTTCGGCAAGGGCTTCAGCCTCCGCTTCGGTATGATGGCGTTCGGTCCGTTCGGCCAGCCGGTACTCCCGGACGGTGAGCTGCACCGGCAGCGGCACCCCAAAGGCGGAGAGCTGTTTTTCCCGGGCGGTGAGCAGATAGGGGCCTGCCGGCGATCCAAAGGAGAGGGGAAGTTCCATTCCAAAAAGGGTCAGACTGCGGCAGACCCTTCGCTC
>CAJFQR010000084.1:0-5989 GCA_904419105.1 Candidatus Avimicrobium faecavium | reverse complement strand
GCCGTTTTGCGTCTCAACGATAGCGCTGATCAGCAGATCCCCGGCGCGTACCGTGTCCCCGACCTCCACCTGTGGACTGCCGGAGGTGACCTCGACGCTGCGCACAACCCCATCATAGAGGGATACCACATTGGCGGGGCGTCCACCGGTGCCCGGCTCGGGCTCCGCCCGTTCCCGCTGACGGACGATGACCTCAGCCAAACTGCCCCGGAGGTTGACGGCGATAAAGGCCAGATCGTCGTTGGCAATCATCATCTCCCGCTCGATCCACCCCGGATCCAGCTCGGCGGTCACCGCCCCCTCCCTCAGACCGAATGAGGCCAGCTGGACTCGCAGGTCTGCTTCGGTGTAGTGTTCCAGCTCGCCGTCGATGTCAATGACCCAGAGAAAGCGCCCCCAGAGAACGATGAGGGCCAGCGCCGCAGCCAATCCGAGGAAGAACCAACGCCTTTCCCTGTGATGAAACCACCAGAGTCCCAGCCCGTGCTTTTCCAAAAGGTGCACCCGGGTACGGGTCTTCTTCGCCAGACGGGCGATCCGTTTGTAATCGGACGGGCGGACTTCAGCGATAAAGCCGAGAGGGGTCGGTGTGAGATTTTCCAGCCAGATGCCGGCCCTGGCACACTCCCCCGGCAGCCGCAGTGCAAAGCCGCCCTCTGCCTGAAAGCGCACCCGGCCGGTAAGGGCACGATACCACCGGTCCACTATCATCTCCTCCCCTCCCTGCTGGTATATTCCACTGCGGTAATGATGCCGGTGATGAGAGCGGTGCCCTCCTGCAGGCTTCGGATCGTGAGCCCTTCGCCGTGGACCGTCACCGTCAGGCGGCCGGCGGACAGCGCCAGCCGGTCTTCCTCATAGTCGAGAATTCCGCCGCAGCCCTCGATGAGCAGCTGCCGGTCCGCCGACAGTTCCAGATAGGGCCGCTGGCCAAGAGAGCGCAGAATCGGCTCTTCCCCGCCGGAATAGGCATTGAGATACCGCTTCAGCCGCTGCAGCGCCCCATCGCGCGTCTTTTTCTCCGGCATCGTCGCCACCTCCTTTTTTGTGATTATATGGCCGGGCGGCGAATAGAATACCTTCGGCAAGAGGGAGGTCGTAGCATGAACAATGAGGTGATGCAAAAACTGTGCAGGGCTGGCAGAACTGCAGTCGGGACAGGGCTTGCGGCCGGCATAGCCTGGCTGCTCCTGAGCCGGTCCGGGGCTGTAGCTGTGGGAATACGGGAAGGGCTGGCCACATGCGGAACGGTAGTCATTCCTTCCCTGTTCCCGTTTCTGATCTTCTCCGGTCTGCTGGGTTCTACCGAGCTTGGCGAGTGGCTGGCGGCCCCGCTGCGGCCGTTGTGCCGCTGTCTGTTCCACCTGCCGCCGGAGACCGGCGGTGCGGTACTGATGGGCGCCATCGGCGGATACCCCGCCGGGGCCAGGGCCATTGCCAGCCTGCTCGAGTCCGGGCGCATCTCCCACACCACCGCCCGGCGGATGCTCTGCTTCTGCGTCAATGCCGGGCCAGCGTTTGTCATCAGCACCATTGGGGTGGCACTCTACGGATCCTTTTCAGTAGGTGCCGGACTGCTGGCGGCCCATCTTGGGGCTTCCGTACTGGTCGGAGCTTTCACCGCCGGCGCCAGAGAGGAAGCTCACTCTCCCCCGCTCCGCCGGTACCGGCCGCTCTCCACGGCGCTGGTGGACAGCGTATCCGGAGCTGCACGGTCGATGCTGACCATCTGTGCCTTTGTAGCGGCATTTTCGGGAATGCGGGTGCTGCTGCTGGAGAGCGGCGCGCTGCCGCGGCTCTGCACCGGCCTGCAGCGGCTCTGGCCGGTACCGGAGGGGACCGCGTTCTATACGGCGCTGATCCGGGGGCTGCTGGAGGTCACCGACGGCTGTATGGCCGCCGCCTCACTGCCCCGGGAAACTGCCTTTGTACTGACGGCCTTCCTTCTCTCCTTCGGCGGTGTGTCGGTGCTTTTTCAGACGGCGTCCGCTTTTGGGCAGCTGCCGATGAGCTTCGGGCTCTTTTTCTTCTCCCGGCTGGCAAACGGCTGTGTGGCCGCCTGCCTGGCCTATGGCATCTATCGGTGCGGCCTGCTGGGTGAGGAGGCAGGCGCAGCGCTGGTTCGTCCGGTTATGGGCGGCGGGGCCGCCGGCATTGTCGGCGGTCTGACGCTGATCGGAATGTGCTCCATCGTGCTGCTCACCGTGGTAATTGGCGGAATTTCGACAAAAAATGAAGTCGCCTATGGAAAAAAGGCCGATGAGATGATATGATAAGGTATAGGATTGACGGTTCCGCCCGTACAATGGGCTTTTTATAATGCACAGGAGGTACAAATTTATGAAGAACCATCTTCGCTTCCTCTCGGTCCTGACGGCAGCGGCGCTGGGTTTGGCAGCGCTTTCGGGGTGCTCCATCGGACCACGCCACCCCACCTCCCCTGTCTCACCGGCCGTGACCATTGACGGCGAGATCCGGGGGCTGTTTGTCCACACAACCGGCCAGGATCTCATCATCAGCTCCCCCTATGACAATGCACAGGTGGTGGAGAGCATCGGGCAGATCATCGACTACGCCGCTGAGACCGGCATCAACTCCATCTTTCTCGATGCCCACGACGCCAAGGGCAGCGCCCTCTACACTTCGGACTACATGCCCACCAGCGAACTGATGCAGGACGCCGACGGAAAAAACTCCGGCGGGGACATCATCTATGAGGCGGTACAGGCAGCCAAAAAGGAAAACATTCAGGTCTACGCCGTGATAAACACCACCTACATCGCCGAAGGACCCGGGATCGTCTCGGAGGACCATCCGGCGGTGCGGGATGGGTCACTGTCCTACCAGACCGAAAGCGGTGCTCTGTACTGGAATACCTCCAAGTCGGATGCGATGGACAACATCGTAAACATTGCCCAGGAGCTGTGTTTCAACTACGGTATCTCCGGCCTGGTGCTCAACGATGACGGCACCGCCCCGGAGACGCTGGCCAAGGTGGCTTCTGCCATCGACAGCGCCCTCACCGAACTTGGAACCGGCAAGCAGCTGGGCATATCCACCCAGCTGACCACCGATTCGCCGGAGGAAGGCGTGGCGGCGCTGCAGGCCTTTGACTATGAGGGATATGCGCCGGACTTCATCCTGGCGGACCTGCAGGGGCAGAGTTCTACCGGAGACTACGCCGACCTGCTCCTCTATACAAATGAGGCCATTGGCGGCCGCTGCGGACTCATTACTGTCCATAATATGGATCTGGTTTCCAGTGACAGCGGCGCCGACGGCAAGCTCTACGCCGACCCCTATGAGGCGGCCTACCAGCTCTACGAAAACCGCGGCACCGAGCTTATGGGCTCCGCTTTCGATGGATATTCTGCGCTGCGCAGCTCCCCCTACCATCTGGAGGATCTGATCCGCTCGCTTTACGACTCGAACTTTGACATCACCCCCTATTCGCTGGAACTGGAATCGGGCTTCGGCTGCACGCTGCAGAGTACCGAGTTCACCGCCAGCTCTTCCAAGTACTTTATCAGCGTCATCTCCGATCCGAACCAGCCGCTCTATCTCAACGGCACTGAGGTAACACGCACCACCTCCAACGGTCTCTACGGCCAGCTGGTAAATCTGGAGTACGGGGAGAATGTGTTCACTTTCACCCAGGGAGACGAGGAAGTGGTCATTCGCATTACCCGGCCTGAGCCGAGCCAGACCGGCGACAGCACCATCTCCCGCATCACCCAGTCGTCGATGTTCCCCTCCACTGTATCGGCGGCCCGGGTCGGCGACGAGCTGACCATCCGCTGCGTGGCCCCATCCGGGAGCACCGTCTACGCCAATGTGCTCGGCCGCCAGGTCCAGCTCACCCAGGCTGTGGCCACCGCCCGAAACGGCATTGCCGCCACCTACACTGCCGATTTGATCTTTGACGCATCGGTGGCTGCTGACGAGGTGCGCAACATCGGCTCGATCACCTACACACTGGTGTACGGCGGCAACACCACCACCTACACCTCCTCCGGTGAGCTCTACGCCGTCGGCACCGCCGCCAACCTGATTATGGAAGTCACCGACTACATGTCCGGCGTCACAGTGGATGACACCGACGCCAACGCCGGCAACTTCATCACGACTCTGATCGAGGGAACACAGGACTATGTAGACCTGTCCCAGGCCTCGGACAGCCACTTCTTCCTCCAGAGCGGCGGCGCCATCCGCAAGGAGACGGTCAAGCTGCTGGAGGGCACCGGACTGAAAATCGAAACCACCCTGGAGGCGGCGGACCACTCCGCAGTGGACAAGGGCGATGAGTTCGTCATTCCCGGCGGCGCCGGCACCCTGTGGCACCCGACCTTCGCTGACAATGAGCTGAAACTGGTGCTCTACAACATCGAGGACGGCACGCTGCCCTCCGCGGAAGGGGAGCGCTTCACGATGACCTCGGCGATGAATGCCGACGGTCAGGTGGAGGTGACCATCACCGCCAACGAGGGGGTCACCTTCTGGGGATACGATGTCACCTACGAGGACGAGGATCTGGTGGTCTACTGCAAGGAGAAACCAGCCCTCTCCTCCACCGCCGGCAAACCGCTGGAGGGCATCTCCATCGTCCTTGACCCGGGACACGGCGGATATGATCCCGGCAGCCTCGGCGTCGCCTACGGCTACGGGCCGGTGGAGGATCAGATGAATATGGCCTATGCCATGGCCACCGAACAGATTCTGGAGAGCCTGGGCGCCGATGTGACGCTGACTCTTTACCCCGATCAGCTGGACGATGAGGAGGAAAAGCTCGTCCTCTTCGACCGTATGAAGATTGCCAAGGAGGAGGATGCCGATATCTTCATCTCGATGCACCACAACAGTGTGGACGCCACCGCTGACGCCAACAATGTCACCGGACTAGAGGTGTACTACTTCACCGACGCCTCCCAGGAGCTGGCAGAGGCCATTGCCACCAACATCAGCGCCACCACCGGGCGGACCAACCGCGGAGACTTCCAGTCCTACTATGTGGTCACCAAGATGACCTACTGTCCGGCAGTGCTCACCGAGATCGGCTACATCGTCAATCCTGCCGAATATGAGGATCTGATCGACTCGGAAACCATCTACCGCACGGCGGCCAGCTTTGTAAAATCCATCTTTGACATCCTGAACTGACCGGATCTCCGGCAGGAAAAGACACCGGCGGAGCAATCTGCCGGTGTCTTTTCAATGGGACTATTTCAAAGGCAATCTGCAACAGCCCGCAAGCTCTAAAAAGGAGGTATACCATGCAAACACCGACCCTGACCACCGAGCGGCTGCTCCTGCGGGAGTGGACACCGGTGGACCTGGCGGATATTCTGCGGATCTTCGGTGACGAAGAAACCAATCATTTTCTGCCCTGGTATCCGCTGAAAACAATGGAGGAGGCAGCTGCCTTTTTTGCCGAGCGGCTGGCCCTGCAGGCAGATGGAGGACTGCACGCCGCCCTTTGCCTGCGGGAGAGCGGTGAGATCATCGGTTATCTGAATGTGAGCTCCGAGCCGGCCTGCGATCTGGGCTATGGACTGCTCGGAAGCCATCGGGGCAAGGGCTATGTCACCGAGGCGGCCCTGGCGGTACTGGATCATCTGACTGCGCAGGGGCTCCCCTATGTCACCGCCACCCACGATGTGGAAAATTCAAAGAGCGGTGCCGTCATGCAGAGGCTGGGTATGGACTACCAGTACAGCTATCTGGAGCACTGGCAGCCCAAGAATATCCCGGTGGTGTTCCGGCTCTATCTCAAGAGCCTGGACGGCAGAGAACACCCCTTCCCTCTCTACTGGGAGCAGTCTCAGATCCACTTTGTCGAGGGGCTGTGACTGCCCTCTCTGTAGAAGAGGCGCAAAAAAACGGACAGTCTATACTGAAGTGACCCCCAAAAGTTAGACAATATTTAAGAGCAGAAATTGTTTAAGCAGCCGAAAGGGCTTGTTGTCTGTGAATTGCAGGCGGCAAGCCCTTT
>CAJFQR010000083.1 GCA_904419105.1 Candidatus Avimicrobium faecavium | reverse complement strand
ATAGTAGGCGCCAGCTCTCTCAGCCTCTTCCCGGATGCTCTCAGCGGCCTGCTTCTTGGTACCTACGAAGAGAACATTCTCACCGTTGGCGGCCAGGTCGCGGACGAACATATAAGCATCGTCCAGCTTCTTGACGGTCTTCTGCAGGTCAATGATGTAGATGCCGTTTCTCTCAGTAAAGATATACTCGGCCATCTTGGGGTTCCAGCGGCGGGTCTGGTGGCCGAAGTGTACACCGGCCTCCAGAAGCTGCTTCATCGATACTACGCTCATTTGGATAAATCCTCCTTTGGTTGTTCCTCCATCCCGGCTTTTTTCATCCTGCGAACCCGAAAAAACGGGCACCGGGCAGGGCTATGGCGCCGGAATGTGCGTTTTGCCCTAATATAATAGCATACAAGAGCTCAAAATGCAAGGGAAAATTTCCCGAATATGCCGCAGGAACGCGCTTTTTCAGACGAAAAGGGGTCATCCGCCGAACAGTGATGCGAAAAACCCCTTCTTCGGTTCAGGGGCCGGCGGGCAGCAGTTGACCAGAATGGTGTCCTCCCCGATGAGCTGGATCTTTTCCCAGGGGATCACAAAGTCCTCCTCCCGGCCGAGCAAACCGAACAATCTGGCCCTGCCATAGATGACAATGGCAATAAGCCGGGCGGTACACAGATCCACCACGACATCGTCCACATGGCCCAGGCAGGCCCCGGTGGACACACAGATGACATCCTTTTTCCACAGTTCACCAACGCGGCAGCTTCCCATAGGTGATCCCTCCCCTCCTGCTATATGAGCGGGATCGGAGACTTATGCCTGTGCCACCGCCCGACAGGCCAGCTCAGCCACCGCCTCCATTGCCGGCGAGAGCCACTTGTCCCGGTGGCAGCAAATCCGGCTCACCAGCCGCGGCGTAAATCCCTTCAGACCAAAGCGTGTGAGCCGGCCGACGGCAACTGCTTCCCCGGTGAGAAAGTCTGGCAAAAATCCGATTCCAAGCCCGGCTTGAACAAATTCCAAAACCACCGATGTGCTTCCCGCCTCAAGAAAGACCTCCGGCTGATGCCCTTGACTGTTCAGGAAGCCCTCCAGCAGCCGGCGATAGGGACAGCCGGGCTCGGTATAGATAAGCGGCCCGGCAAGCAGTGTCTCCGGCGAAAGATCCCGACCGGCGGCGACCTTGCTCGGAGCTGCAATCAGCGAGACCGGGTGCAGAAATTCCGCCAACGGGCGCACCGTCTCAGGAAAATCATCCCCGTAGACCCAGATCAAATCTATGCGATCCTGGGCCAGCAGCTCCAACAATTCCCGGCGGGGCGCCGTCACCACACGGAGCTCCGCCTCGGGGAACTCCTTCCGGAAGCGAATGATCATATCCGGCAGAAAAGCCCCGCAGAGGGACTCATAGACGCCAATGCGCACCAGCCCCCCATCCCCCTCCGCAAGGGTCAGACGCAGGCGGCGGGCCTCCTCCAGCATTTTGCGGGCGGCGAGGACGGCCACACGGCCGTTCTCCGTCAAATGCACCGAACGGCCAATGTGGTCAAACAGCGGAGCATCGAGATCCCGTTCCAGCGCCTGCATCTGCATCGTCACAGTGGACTGGGTGTAGCCAAGCTCTCTGGCCGCAGCAGAAAAGCTGCCGAGCTCGGCAATCTTAACCAGTGTGGCGAGGTGTCGCAATTCCATGGTATTCCTCCATTCATCAATTTTATTGAACTATAAAATAATATATTTCAATTTTACAAATTTGTAAAGGGGTGCTATACTAAATCCATCGGAACCCACACCACACAAAAACGATCAACCATCCAGACCTGTGAGGAGGAACATCACATGAAAGTAACCGTTATCGGAAGCCATCTCTGCCCGGACACGCTGTACGCCATCCAGAAGCTGAAGGAGGCGGACGCTGACCTGTCCTTCGTCAACATCTCAGCTGCTCTGGCCGATCTCAAGACCTTCCTGGCCATCCGTGAGAGCGATGCGCTCTACGATGAAGTCCGGAAGAACGGCGGCATCGGCATCCCTCTCTTTGTGCTGGAGGACGGCACCCGTACCCTGGATCTTGAGAAGGTCCTCGGCTAAAACCGCAATGAAAAGCCCCCGGCATAGCCGGGGGCTTTTTGCTATTCGATGCCGCGATACGGGCGGACCCGCGCACGGAGTCCGGCACCGATGGACGGTTTTTTCAGGGCGGCAGTGGGACAGACCTGGACGCAGTCGCCGCAGCGGATGCACTCGCTGTCGTTTGGATCCCGGGTCGGGTCACAGTCCATTTTGCAAACGGCGGCACACTTGCCGCAGCGCACGCAGGCCTCTGTCTCAAAGCGGAGCCGATAGACCGAGAGATGGTTGGTCGCTCCATAAACGGCTCCGAGCGGACAGAGATATTTGCAAAAAGGCCGGTAGATCACCACCGACAGCATCACTACACTAAGCAGGATCGCAAACTTCCACCGAAAGAGGATACCGAGAGCCTCCCGGGTGGTCTCACTCACCACTGCAAGCGGCAGCGCCCCCTCAAGGATACCCTGGGGACAAAGATATTTACAGAAGGCAGGCTCCCCCATCCCCATAAAGTTCACCGGGAGGTTGGGCAGGAACAGGACAAACACCACCAAAATGGCGTACTTGAGCCAGGTGAGTGGGCGCAGCCTGCGGGTGGAGAACTTTTTCGGGAAGGGGATCTTGTGGAGAAGGTCCTGCACCAGACCGAACGGGCAGAGGAACCCACAGACCAGCCGCCCGATCAGACCGCCAACCACCAGCAAAAACCCCATGACAAGGACCGACACGGTATAGCTGGGCGAGGAGGCCAGCGCCTGCATTGCCCCTATGGGGCAGCTGCCGAGGGCACCGGGGCAGGAATAGCAGTTGAGCCCCGGTACGCAGAGCTGTTTGAACGGGCCCCGATAGAGCCGTCCGGTAAGAAAGCCATCCAAATAGGCATTGGTGAGAACGGTCACCGCCCCCTGAATCAGAGTCCGGTGCAGCCGATGCAGATGCAGTCTATCCAATTCCGACACACTCCAGACAAAGATTGATGGATTTTGCAAAGTAGACTGCCAGCTCCCCACGCCAGAGACCAAGCACGATCAGGCAGACGCCAAGCAGCAGAACCGCTGCCGTCCCCCATCGGAAGGAGGGCCGGCTCATCGGATGATATCCAGGAGCTCCCGTTTGATGCTCCACAGCTTGTCTGACAGGTCCACATAGTAACGATGCGGAAATTCGAACCGCTTGACCTCATCCCAAAGCGTATCCACCTGTTCCCGGCAGTAGGTCTGGATCTCGGGAAGAGACGGGCTGCGATAGACCAGCTGTCCCCGCTCAAAGATGGGGACCAGTAGCCGCCGTGCAGTGTAATCGGTGAGCTCCTGCCGCTTCCAGGTGGCAATGGGGTCAAAGATAGTCAACGGCTTGGAGTCGTCCACCAGCTCATCATAAAAGGTGATATAATCGGCAATGGCCTTGCCGGTGTCTTTCTGGTAAAGACGGTACAGAGTCTTGAAGCCGGGATTGGTGATCTTCTCAATGGTCTCGCTGACCTTGATCTTGTTCTCATAGCTGCCGTCCGGCTGCTGCACCGCCGCCAGCTTGTAGACTCCGCCGAACACCGGTGAACTGCGGCTGGTGATGAGGTTTTCTCCAACGCCAAAGGAGTCCACTCGAGCGCCCTGGTCCCAGAGCTCGCCGATGATGTACTCATCCAGCGAATTGCTGGCAACGATCCCCACATCGGGATAACCGGCTTCGTCAAGCATCTTGCGCATCTTTTTCGAGAGGTAGGCGATATCCCCGCTGTCGATACGAACCCCTTTGGGCCGGAAGCCCTTGGGGACCACCACTTCATCAAAGACCTTGATGGCATTGGGCATGCCGCTGTGCATCACATTGTAGGTATCGACCAAAAGGGTGCAGTTGTCCGGGTAGATCTCGGCATAGGTCTTAAAGGCCTCATACTCGCTGTCAAAGGTCAGCACCCAGCTGTGAGCCATCGTGCCCACGGCCGGGACCCCGAACTGCATATCCGCCACCGTGCAGGCGGTGGAAGTACAGCCGCCGATATAGGCTGCCCGGGCACCAAAGACCGCACCGTCATAACCCTGGGCCCGACGGGAGCCAAACTCCATCACCGCCTTGCCGCGGGCAGCTCGGGCGATACGGTTGGCCTTGGTGGCGATCAGTGACTGATGGTTGACAGTGAGCAACAGCATCGTCTCAAGAAGCTGAGCCTGGATCACCGGGCCGCGTACGATGATCAGAGGCTCATTGGGAAATACCGGCGTGCCCTCGGGCACGGCCCACACATCACAGGAAAACCGGAAATGAGCCAGATAGTCAAGGAATTCCTCACTGAACATACCCCGGCCGCGAAGATAGGCGATATCCTCCTCATCAAAACGCAGGCCCTGCATATACTGGATGAGCTGCTCCAGACCGGCAAAGACGGCAAAGCCACCTCCGTCCGGGATCTTACGGAAAAACATATCAAAGACGGCAACAGTATCCCTTTTATCACTCTGGAAATAGCCGTTCGCCATTGTCAGTTCATAAAAGTCGATGAGCATCGACAGATTGCGGGCAGAAAAGTCCTGATCCTTCATTTCAAAGCCTCCTTGTTCCGGATACGAGCGGCGGGAGGCGGCCAATTCAGCCATCCTCCCGCCTGTTTCGGCAGTGTCCCATCTCTATGGACCTATGGAAATCAGTATAGCCTCATAACCGGCCGCTGTCAATCATCAGTTTGCACCGTCAGCGTCACCGGACAGCTGACATAACCGAGAATCTCACCGGAATCCGGATCAAGGACGAAGATCCTGGCTTCCGCCTCATGGACGCCGGCGGGCAGCGCCGCGAGAAGAGGAATGCTCTCTACATGGCTATCCGGCGGGAGCACCGGTGAAGAGGCTGCCAGAGTACCATCCTCCAGCTCAACATCCATCTGAATCGGATAGAGGTTCGCCGCCGGGTTCTCCAAACAAAAATCACCTGCTTCCCCGCCCTTGACAAACACAGGCGTGGGGTTGAGGCGGTAGCTCAGTGTATTGGCATCATTTTGGGCCGCGACAGATTCATATCCCGGCAGCGGCCCGGCAGAAACCTTTCCGCTTCCGACCGCCCGGACGGGCAGTGTCAGACAAAACGCCGTGACAATAAATACGGCTGCCGCAGCAGCCATTCCTGCAGCCAGACGGTGCGGATAACGCCAGAGAGCCCTCATCGGAGGGCGGCGGACGCCGCTCAAAGAGAGTCCGCCGCGTTCTTTCTGCGGCCGCGGCGCGGTGTCGAAGCCTGGGTAGCTGCCTCCAGTTCCAAATCCAGAAAGCAACCGACCCGTTCCATCGTCTCCATAAGGCGGCGGGTATCTTCCTCACCAAGGTAAGCAGCCAGATCAGAGATCCGCTCCGCCGAACGGCGGCGCTCCTCCACAGAGAGAGCGATGGTCTTTTCCGTAGCGGAAAAATAAACCTCCCGGCGGTCCTGTTCCCCGCCGCGGCGCTGGACATAGCCGCGTGCCTCCAGCGAATGAAGACTTGGGGTGATGGACGGCTGCTGCAGCCCCAGGATTGCGCTGATCTGTGAAGGCTTGAGTTCCGGGCGACCCTCCTGAGCATTGTGCAACAGACAACGCAGAATCGCAACCTCACCGGGGCGCAGACCTCCTGCCTGGCCCCGCCGGCGCAGATAATGATTAAAACGGAACAGATTCTGGATCAGCCGGCTGACTTCCTCATCGTTCAAGTTCATTTCGGTTCCCTCCGTCCAAAGAGCGGTTACAAAATAGAATTTTATTGGAATAAGTATACCATGAACTGCAGCGGAATTCAAGAGTTTGGCAACTGTAGCAATGCGAAAAAACGCAGCCAGATGGCGCTCTGACTGCGTTTTTTCTCAACTGGGATTTTCACCCTCGGATCCACCATACAGCTCTGCCTGCATCTCGGCAATGGCGATGCACCAGGTGGGGACACGGCGATACTGTACGCCGTCGATCTCACTCTGGGTTGGTTTCTTTGTCTGTGCCATAGTTTTTTCCTCCTTTTGTCCGGGGCTGCGGTGCAGCCCCGCTGTCTGCCCTTACTGTAGCACAGGCGTGCGCCTCAAG
>CAJFQR010000082.1 GCA_904419105.1 Candidatus Avimicrobium faecavium | reverse complement strand
CAAAGCCATTGACCACTTTGACCCGAGTTTTGATGTGCGCTTTTCCACCTATGCAGTACCGATGATCGTCGGGGAGATCCGCCGTTATCTCCGGGACAACAATGCCTTGCGTGTCTCCCGCTCGGTGCGGGATGTGGCCTACAAGGCGATGCAGGCCCGGGAAGCCCTCACCTCTCAGCTGCTCCGGGAACCAACCCCAGCCGAGATCGCCGCACGCACCGGGCTGGATGAACGCGCCGTTGTCGAAGCACTGGGGGCTATTGTTGAACCGGTGTCCCTCTACGAACCGGTCTATGCCGACGGCGGCGACCCGATCTATGTGATGGACCAGCTGGGCGGCGGCAGCAGCGACCGGGACTGGGTGGACGAGATGGCCATTCGGGAATCCATTGCCGGTCTCAGTGACCGAGAACGGCGCATCCTGGCCCTACGGTTTCTGGGTGGTCACACTCAGATGGAGGTGGCTGGCGAGATCGGCATCTCCCAGGCACAGATCAGCCGTCTGGAGAAAAACGCCATCCAAAAAATCAAGAAGAATCTATAGATACCAAAGAAGCCCCGCCCAATCATAGGCGGAGCTTTTTTGATCCTATACAGAGCCTTCGTTATGGACAGACTGGCCGCTCGAAGAGTTGTTCGGTAGTAGGAGGCGTCTCATCGAACTGATAGGTGAAGAAGACACTTTGATCTCGACGGATGATCACCTGCCGCAATTCAGCATCATGTGGGATATGATGGCGGCGTTTAAGACGGACCTCGTCGGCCAAGGCCCGTTCGCCCAGTCCGGCAAAGGTCTCCCGGATCCAGTCGGCGTCCCATTTGGAAAGGAAGGCCTCGTTCATGCAGAACACCCCCTCCAGCACCTTTCCCTCTCCCCGGTCCAATGTAAACGTGCAGTAGGGATCATCCGGCTTCCAGCTGAGGGGCGAGATGATCTCCAGGATCCGCCGGAGGTTCTCTCGATTACAGACAATACCGGAGATGGAATCCCGTTTATCCTGCGGGAGAGCGTCCCATGGAAGGCCGGTCAGCGGCCAGCTCTCGATCTCCTCCAGCGTACATCCTTCCCGGATCATCTGTTCCTGACGATGAAGCTCCCCATCTCCCGGCGCATAGCTAAAGCCATGCCGCGTAGCCGCCAGCCCTCCCTCCCTGTCGCCAAAGTGACTGCGCAGCCGCCCGAGCATCAGCCAGCACCAGGGGTTTTCCGGCTGCTGGCGTACACCCTCCTCAGCATAACGGAGAGCCTCTTCCAGGCGCCCCAGGTACATTACTGCACGGGCATAACGATAATACCAAATACCACACCCGGCGGCTTTCTTCTCCGTGTCTCGAAGCCAGAGCCAGGCCCTGTAATAGGACTCGTATGTTCCGGCGTTCATACAGGCACAGGCCATCCAAAGCGAAAAGTCGAGGTCGTGCTCGGCTTCCTCCCGGGTAAAGCGCCCGGCAGCTATCCCCTGCTGGAGATAGTTCTGAAGATAGGCCATCATCTGGTGGTGATAATTCGGATAGCCATCCTCCATCCATTCAAGGGTGTTAATTGCCTCCAGAGTCAGGATACGTTTCAATGGATCACCTTCATCAGCTGAGCACCGCACCGTCCTGAAGTTCCCCGCTCCACTCTGCATAGCGGAAGTCGAGGTAGGATTTCATCCGGGCGTAATAGTCTTCGTTCCAGGGCATATAGAGATAGGCCTCGTCTTGGAATTCGTCTGAGTTGTAGCGGGCATCGCCAAAAAAGCCGCGGGAGCAGTCGTCCACATCGGCGGGATAGTAGGGGCGGTTGGGATCCTGCTCATCGTATTCATAGTACCAGGCGGTGAAGGCCTGCCCCCGGCCATCAAAGAGCGCATAGAAGAGCGCCCCACACAGATGATCCCGCATAAAAGGACGCAGATCGGTGAGACGGCCGGCCCGCACCTCCTCCACTGTATCCCGGAATAGGGCCACAAACGCCGGTGAGAGAAGATACTGCTCGGTCATCCAGCGCAGGTAGATGGCCAGGTGGGCGTAAGCCATCAGCGAATCCACCGGCAGATGCTTAGTTACCAGTGAATCCATGTGCCGGTCCACCTGGTCGACGGTAGCTGCCGGCGCCTCACCATCCGGTGGGAAACGGAAGCCGGGGCAGTGGTCCTCCCGTTTGGAACGGATGATGAAATCCTCATGCGGGATCTTGCGCAGCAGCGCGGTGACACCTGCTACCCGCTTAAAGTTCATCTCGCCTTGCGTGAGGGGCAACACCTGATAGAAGTTTACAATCTCACCGCCCGGGAGCTCACAGCGCAGTGCGCCAACATCCGCATGAATGACCCCGGTGAGAATACAGCCGCAAAGACCGCTTCCGGCAGTCACCGGAGAGCCAAGGTCGATCGTGTGCCCCCAGCCGAGCCAGGAGGATTGGTCCAACGGCAGATGCGCTATATCCTTGAGCAGACGGATTGGCCAGTTCCAGCGGTCCTCCCCGGTGCCAAACTGCCAGTCCGGCGGCAGCGACAGCACAAGCTCTGCCCTATCAAGCCCCGCACTGGGGAAGTCAGACGGAAGATGCATCAGATGCGCACCCATTCCAACGGTGCAGAGGGTATAAAACGGCTTCTCCTCGGTGGGCGGGATCACGGCAATGTCCACCTGAACGCCTTTGGGAAAGGGGTCGTGCAGCACCTGGCCAATCTCTCCTATGTGTTCTTTCAGGAAAGTCCGCACCACCGCAAACTGTTCCGGAGCATAAAGCTCCATCGGCTGCTCGGAACTGCCTGAATCCACTCCAAGATCGTCTAGGTCCTGCAGAATATAACCGAGAAATTCCCGACAGTCCCCGGCAATGTCCTCAGGGACGCCGTTCAGCAGCGCACGAGTAAAGCTCTCCCTGGCCTGGACAAGCAGCTGGGCTCGCTTTGTGGGATCGGCGGTTTCCTCGGACTGGTAGTATTCGGCATATCCCATCCGATAATGCCAGCGGCCGGCCTCCCCCGGAGACGGCTTGATTCGCCGCAAAATCCCGACGGCTGCTGAAAAATCGCCGAGGTTGTTGTAAGCAACCGCCAATTGACCAAGCAGTTCATCGTCCAGCTGATCCGGCGGAAGAGCGTTGATTGCATCGGCGATTTTCTGATGTTCATCCCTTTCATACCAGTGATTGATCTGTAGAGTCAGACTGGGGATCGAGAGCGGTTCCACAGCGGCAAGCATCGGCAGCGGCACTCCGGTTGGCGCCTCCTGTTCCACATCGCAGAAGAGAACCAGCAGACGGCAGGCTTGGCCATCGGCATCAATTCCCCACCAGGCGTGCTTCCATCCGCTTCCCGATGTGAGAAGCAGCATTGACTGTTCGCTGCCGGGAATCTGCCAGTTGAGAACACCTCCAGCCGCCTCAAACAGCGGGGCAAAGTAGTCGGTGTAGAGATCTCCCGCCGGGTGATCCTGCGCCCAATCCAAACAGAATGCCTGACAAGCAGCCACTGCCTGATCGTCACACAGAGCTGTGACACCGGTGCTCACATAGTAACCAAAGGCCTCCGGGGAATCCGGTGCCCCGGGGTCCTCTTCCCCTGTGACAGCAGCCTCAAAGCCGGCCGGCTTGCTGTCCCGCAAGACGACAAGCACACCAACCGGACAGGAGCGGCCGCTTGGGTCAGAAGCGATGCTGAGGGTGACCGGATAGTCCCCCACCGGGACCTCCCGCAAAAAAGGCGGATCGGCAAAGGCTTCCCGCATCGATGCAAAGGCATCGGTGCAGACCAGCTGTCCGGTGGATACCGGCAGATTGCCGGCCGAGCGGAGTTCGAAATTCTTATCACCGATCTGGCCGTCGGTGAAAGGTGCCTCCAGCGTGAGCGGACGGCGGGTTCTCTCAAAGAACGCCCGCCAGGCCGGCGACTGCGTGTCAAACATATACTCTCCTCCTCTTTGCTGCGAATCAGCCGTTACGAAAAAAGCTGCCGGGCAGGCAGCTTTTCCTGGGACATAGACAGTGCGGCGTCACTGTTGGGAACGATTGCTGTTTTGCTGAGCAAACTGCCGCTGAGCCCCCTTCAGCGCCTGCCGGGTCTGGCGGACCTCCGTAAGGGAAGCGGCAAGGCTCTCTTCAGCCTTCTTGAGCACGTCATCGGAAAACTCCTGGGATGCCTGGCGGATCTCCTTCGACTTGGTCTGTGCTTGGGTGACAATCTCGGTGGCCTTGGCCTGGGCCTGCTTCATCACTTCGTCCTGGGCGATAAGCATTCGAGCGCGGTCCTCAGCCTTCCGAACGATAGATTCTGCCTCGTTTTTGGCCGAGGTCAGAATATCGGTTCGGTCTTTGACAATGGCCTTTGCCTGCTTGATCTCGTCAGGAAGATTCAAACGGATATCGTCCACCAGCTCCCGGACTCGTTCCGCATCGATGACGCAGCGCCCACCGCTCAGCGGCAGATTCCAGGAACGGTCCAGCAATTCATCGAGCATATCCAAAATCTCATCGATATTCACATCAAGGCCTCCTTACCAAGTTTAGAATCGTCTACACCGCTAAGCCGGGCAACCACCTCGTCGTGGATAGCACGCGGCACCAGCCCGCTGATATCACCGCCGAACATGGCCACATTTTTGACCAGACTGGAACTGAGATAAAGGTTGTTTATGCCGGTGGTGAGGAAGATGGTTTCGGCATAGGGAAGCATGCGTTTGTTGATAAGCGCCATCTGAAACTCGTACTCAAAATCCGACATGGCGCGTAACCCCTTGACGATAGCAACTGCACCCTTGCTGCGGACATAATCCACCAGCAGACCCTTATACAGATCCACCTCAACATTTGGAATTTCCGCCACCGATTTACGGATCAGAGCAACCCGCTCCTCAGGTGTAAAGCTTGTATTCTTGACAGGATTGATGACCACCAGCACAATAACCTTATCAAACAGCGTCGCCGCCCGGCGGATAATGTCAATGTGGCCGATGGTCACCGGGTCAAAGCTGCCCGGACAGACGGCGATGCGCTCACTCATGGCTCTCCTCCCGCCGGTATACGGTCAGCTTGCTCTTGCCATAACGATACTCCCGGTCGATGGCAAACCCGCCTGCGGACAAGGGCAGTTCCTCACGTTTATCGGTCTCGCAGACGATAATGCCGGCGGGCGCCATCCGCTCAGCCAAAAGCGGCAGAGCCTGATCGATCATCCCCTGAGCGTAGGGCGGATCCAACAATGCGATGTCAAAGATCTCCCGTGTGCTCTGCAAAAAAGCAAGATAGTCCATTGGCATCACCTTGGCCTTTGCGCCGAGTCCGGTGGAAGCAAGATTTTCCCGGACCAGCTGCTGGGACGGCCGCGCAGAGTCCACAAAGATGCAGAAATCTGCGCCGCGGCTGAGGGCTTCAATGCCAAGCTGTCCAGTTCCGGCAAACAGATCCAACACCCGTGCCCCCTCCAAATCAAAGTGGAGGATGCTGAACATGGCCTCTTTGGTAACTTCGGTGGTTGGACGTACATCATATCCTTCAGGACTGCGCAGCTTACGGCCGCGAGCGGTCCCTGTGATTACTCTCATAATAAAATTCCCCCGTACGGATTTGGATGTCGGATCCCGAAAAAGCAAGCGGAGCGTGTCCTCTCCGGGGACATATCCTTCTTTATTATGATGGTTTTACGGGGTCTTGTCAATAGCGGCAACGAAGCAAAATCGCCGATCACAGGTCGGAGATTCCTCCCCCCTTATTCTCGGGCAGTTCCGGTGCAGCGTGATAAAAATCGTATACCGCCTTGGCTGCCGGACGGGTCATACCCGGCGCAGCGAGCAACTCCTCTTCGGAAGCGGCAGAGATGGCCTTGATGGTCTTAAAATGCCGGTATAGTGCCGCCGCCCGTGTCTTTCCTATACCAGGGATTCCATTCAGCGTCGACTCGAGGCCGCTTTTCCGGTGGGCCGACCGGGAGTAGGTGATCGAATAGCGGTGCACCTCATCCTGAATAGCTGTGACAAGTTGGAAGGCCCGCTTATGGGCTGCAATGGAGATCTCTCCACCGTCGCTGGCAATGGCTCGGGTGCGATGGCGATCGTCCTTAACCATGCCATACATCGGAATATCCAGACCGAAAGCCCTGAGAATAGGCTGCACGGCATTCAAATGGCCCTGGCCGCCGTCGAGAAGAATTAGATCCGGTAGCCGGCCAAAGCCCTTTCCGGTATCCTTTTTCTCATACGGATTTTAAATTTCT
>CAJFQR010000081.1 GCA_904419105.1 Candidatus Avimicrobium faecavium | reverse complement strand
AAAGAGGGCTTTGGAACCACCATCACCCTCATCTTCCCGCTGCGGGAAGACCTGCCGCTGTGCGCCGCAGAACTGCCGTCGGGGGATATGTTCCGTCCTACCGCACCGCTGCACACCCAGCTGGCCGATGTGGTCATGCCACCCATGCCGTAACTTTGAATGAAGCCCCTGCAAGGCACAAAAAAGCCCTTCCGCGATGCGGAAGGGCTTTTTTATTCTCTGCTATCTCTCAAACAGGCGGTTCATCCGGGCGATGCGCTGGGCCAGACGGTTGTTCAGCGTACCGCGGCGCAGCCGCCAGGTCCAGTCCTGCGCCGGGTCATCTCCGCCGGCCAGCCGGGCGGCACTGCCCATCTCAAGAAAGTCCGCAACCGGTGCCATCACCATCGCCGCCGGGCTCATCCACAGGCAGCGCAGCACCGACCAGGCCTGATCCCGAGGCAGCGCCGTGCCGATGTACTCGTTGACATCCTGGGCCGTCTGCCGGTCCAGTGTTCGCAGCCAGCCCCGCACCGGCTCATCGGTGCAGGTGCCCACATAGGCCACCGTATCCCTCTCATACCAGTGAGGACGATGGCGCAGGGCCGCCTGAAAACCAAATCCCCGCTGGAAGGCCCGGGTATCCCGGCCTGCCCGCCCCAGAGCTCCCGGCACCGCATCCCGCAGCGCGGTAAGCTTCTCGCCAAACTGGGGCCAGTCCGGCCGGGCGGCATCGTAGAAGGCGAAGAGCTCCTCGCTCCCGACCCATCGGCAGATTTTGGTGAAATCGTAAAACCCGCCGGCCTGGGCCATTCGCTGCCGCCACCAGCCCAAAAAGTCCCCGCCGGTCTCTTCGGCAGCGGGATCCTGCCAGCGCTCGCAGCAGCTCTCCGGCAGATCGTAGGGAATA
Organism: Candidatus Avimicrobium faecavium; assembly: GCA_904419105.1. Taxonomy (GTDB): domain Bacteria; phylum Bacillota; class Clostridia; order Oscillospirales; family Ruminococcaceae; genus Avimicrobium; species Avimicrobium faecavium. The sequence goes on along the minus strand of CAJFQR010000081.1, from coordinate 5,452 downwards.
GATCCCATCAGCCGGACTCCCCGTTCAGCAGCGTGACGGCGCAGCCGCTCCCACTGCCCATAGAAGAGGTACTGCACATACTGGAAAAACCGCGCCCGGCCGCCCAGCCGGTCCCGAGCCTGGTCCATCGCCGGCCGCAGCCGGCGGGTCAGGGACTCCGGCCACTGATCCATTCCACCATTTTCCTCACAGAGAGCGGCAAAAAGGCCGTAATCCTCCAGCCAATCCCGGTTTTCCGCCGCAAACCGGGCGAACTCCGGGTCCCCGGCGCCGCCGTCAGCCGCAGTATATACCCGTTCCAGCACCGCCAGTTTGGCGGCGGCTACCTTGGAATAATTGACCCGGCCCCGGTCCCGTCCCCAGTCCATACGGGACAGCTCCCGGCCGGTAACCACCCCTTTTTCTACAAAAGGGGCCAGATCAAGGAGCAGCGGATTGCCCGCCCGGGCACAGAGGGCCCGGAACGGCGAATGGCTTTCATCGGTGTGGCAAACGCTCATCGTCTCCCACACCCGGATATTCGCCGCCGCCAAAAAATCGATGAACTCTGCCGCATCCTTTCCCAGGCTGCCGATGCCATAATCCGACGGCAGCGCAAAAACCGGCAGCACCACACCGCTCACTCGCATCCCGCTTCTCCCTCCTTTTCTTCGCTCACACCGTCCCAGCCGTACCGGGACAGATCCACCCGGTAGTCCGCCGAGACCTCGACCCCTTCCTCCCGCAGCCTCCGGGCCTGTTCCACTCGGAAGCTCCGGCTGGACAGCCGTCCCGACGCCGCGATTACCCGGTGGCAGGGCAGCAGCTCGCCATACGGGTTCTGGGCCATCAGCATTCCCACCGCCCGGGCAGCTCGGGGCCTGCCGGCCAACAGGGCCAGCTGCCCGTAGGTCACCACCCTGCCGGCGGGCACCCGCAGCAGCGCCTCTTCCACCCGCCGGCGGAAAGGCTCAGGCTTTGGGGCTGTCTTTCTCTTTGGCGCCATATCGCTCCCTCATATACTCCTTGATGGGCACCGCCTGCCCGTTCTGATCCTCTACAAAGACCCCGTCCAGTGTGGCGTCCAGTCCCCGCCGGAAGGCCTCGATATACTGCCGGCGCAGCCGCTGCTGCTCCAGACGCTCCTCATCGGTGAGGCCCTCGGCCCGGCTCTTCCGGGCCAGCTCGTTGATGCGCTCGATGATCGGATCCACCGGCATCGGCCTCCTTTCGGTTGATTTCTTCCTATTGTAACACAGCTTTCCTGCTGTTGCAACTCAGCGGGCTGCGCCCATCGGCCGGGGCTTGACCCCAGCGGGGATCGGGCAGCGATAGCCGTCTCCAACCGCCTCAGCGTGCTCCCGTTTGGCCGCATCGAGCAGCGCCGGGTCCTCGAGCAGGTCGATCACCGTGCCTGCCAGCACCTTGCCGGCCTGCAGCATCGCCTTGTGGGCCAGCGGGGCCTTGCCCTGGGCCACCAGCTGCCAGGAGTGCCCCGGAGTCCCGGCGGCATAGCAGGCGGTGTTCACCTGGGCGGTGGGGCATACCCAGCTCACATCTCCCACATCGGTAGAGCCGGGCATCGCCGTCTCGGACGGATGATACGGGGTAAAGAAGTCGCAGATGGCGGTGCCCAGATGCCCGCTCAGCATCGTCTTCTCCTCCGGGGCGGCGGCCTTGGCGATCAGCCCGGCCACCGGGTCGGAAAAGTTCGCGATGCTCCGCTGGATCTCCGCCGCAAAGGCCCGGTCGGCGTCGGTGTAGTCCGGCAGCCCCGCCTCGGCGAGGTTTTTCTCGATCACCGCCTCCAGCGTATGGTTGGGGATCAGGTTGGAGCAGGCCTTGTAGAAGTCCACCGTCAGCTCGGTGTCGGTCATCATTGCAGCTCCCTTTGCGATACGGGTCACCCGCTCATAGATCTCCTGCACCTGGGCATTCTTCGGCGCCCGGATCAGGTAGAGCACCTCCGCCTCCGGCTGTACCACATTCGGGGAGAAGCCCCCGCTGTTGGTGATGGCGTAGTGAACCCGGGCTTCCGGGATGATATGCTCCCGCAGGAACTGCACCCCCATGTTCATCAGCTCGACGGCATCCAGTGCGCTGCGCCCGAGGTGAGGCGCTGCGGCGGCGTGGGCGGCAATGCCGGTAAAGTGATAAGCCACCTGCACATTGGCCAGGCTGCTGCCGGTCATCACTGCGTTCTGGTCGGAAGGATGCCAGGCCACCGCCGCGTCCAGTCCGTCAAAGGCCCCTTCCCGGGCCATAAAGGCCTTCCCGCTGCCGCCCTCCTCACCGGGGGTGCCGTAGTACACCACCGTGCCGCTGCGGCCGGTGCTCTCCAGATACCGCTTGACGCCGATGGCCGCCGCCAGACTGCCGACGCCGAACATATTGTGCCCGCAGCCGTGACCGGCCCCGCCGGGCTCCAGCGCCTCCCGTACGGCGGTGCCAGCCTTCTGACTCAGGCCGGAGAGGGCGTCAAACTCCCCCAGGATGCCGATCACCGGCCGGCCGCTGCCGTACCGCCCGAGGAACGCCGTCTCGATGCCGGCGATGCCCCGCTCCACCTGGAAGCCCTCCCGCTCCAGCGCATCGGCCAGCGCGCCGGCGCTCCGGGTCTCCCGGAAGGCCAGCTCGGCGTAGCCCCAGATCGTATCGCTCAGCGCCGCCAGCTCCTCTCCGGCGGCGTCTATGATGCCGTATACCTCTCGTTTATCCATAACAGATCCCTCCTCAGATGCTTGGATACCGCTATTGTACCATATTTCCGGCACTTTTCGCAGGGCAAACTGCATATTTCTTCAAAAAATTTTACGCGTCAAAGCGCCGCTCTCTTTTTTGGGCAGAATCGCCATCCCCCTCCCCGGCTTGTGGAAAAAGTTCCCCCGCTTTTGCCGAATCGGGTCGGGCAGAATCCGTCGTTCTGTCCTTTTTACAAAAACAATCGTCTCTGTTCTGTGGCAAAACTTCCAACCCATTCGCCTTAAAATTATGAAAAAAGGCTATTTCCTTCCGAAAAATGAAATGCTCCTTGCAACTCCCTGCACCATAGAGTATAATGAAACCAAAGCAATCCCACGAAAGGAGACTGAGTTTTTATGGGCAAGGAAAGCATCAAGAAGAATATAGCCAAGCACAGAGCGGCTCTGGAGAAGATGGCTCTGGACATCTGGGCCAAGCCGGAAGCCGGCTTCCGCGAGTTCAACGCCACCAAGCTGCAGCAGGACTACCTCAAGGGCCTGGGGGCCAAGGTCACCTCCCCGGTTGATGTGGTGGAGACCGCCTTCATCGCCGAATATGGCAGCGGCCATCCGATCATCGGTATCCTCGGTGAATTCGATGCGCTGCCCGGCCTGAGCCAGAAGGCCGGCGAGACGGTCCAGGATCCGGTCACTCCCGGCGCTTACGGCCACGCCTGCGGCCACAACCTGCTGGGCACCGCCGGCGTGCTGGCCTTCTCGGCGCTGATGGACACGATGAAGGAGGAGAACATCCCCGGCACCCTGCGCTTCTACGCCTGCCCGGCGGAGGAGAACCTCTCCGGTAAGAGCTATATGGCCCGCGCCGGCGTGTTCAACGACCTGGACTGCTGCCTGACCTACCATCCCTCCAATGTGGACGCGGTCAGCGGCGGCTCCAACAACGCCTATGAGCTGATGGAGTTCTACTTCAAGGGCATTCCCGCCCATGCCGGCGGCGCTCCCTGGCTGGGCCGCAGCGCCCTGGACGCCGTTGAGCTGATGAATGTGGGCGCCAACTACCTGCGCGAGCACATTATCCCCGGCGGCCGTCTGCACTACATCATCTTCGACGGCGGCGAGGCCCCGAACATCGTTCCGGAGCACGCTGCGGTCCGTTACTCGGTACGTGCCCCCCTGATGGATGAGATGCAGGACATTGTCCGCCGTCTGATCCTCTGCGCCGAAGGCGCCGCCCACATGACCGAGACCAAGATGACCTACTCGGTCAAGAGCATCATGCACAACATGATGCCCAACTACACGATGAACGAGGTCATGTACGAGGCTCTCTGCGAGACCGATCCGGTGGAGTACACCGACGAGGAGAAGAAGTTCCTCGACAACATGGTCGCCGTCTTCTCTCCTGAAGCCATTGCTTCTACCTGTAAGCCGATGGGAATTGACCCCAAGGATCTGGTGCATGGTATCGCCCCTAAGCCGGTACTGTACGGTGACAAGAGCCAGTGTTCTGGCGGCTCCACTGATGTTGGTGATGTCAGCTACATCACCCCCACCGCCCAGTTCACCACTGCCTGCGCTCCGATCCCTGTATCGGCCCATACCTGGCAGTCCTGCTCCTGCTATGGCACCAGTGTCGGTACCAAGGGTATGGTCAAGGCCGGTGAGGCTATGGCTCTGGCCGGGCTGGCCCTGTTCACCGACAAAAAGGATGTCATCGAGAAGGCGAAGGAGGAGCTCAAGGCCGACCTGGCCGGCAAGAGCTACACCCCGGTCCCCGACGACATGATGCCCTACTACGATTGATCTTCCGCGATCTTCTTCTAAAAAAGCCCGGCGCTCTGCCGGGCTTTTTTCTTCCGCCGGGATTTGACACCACAGCCCCGGCTGCGCTATAATTTCTCCAGAAAAGATTTACCATAAGGGGCGGATAGGATATGGAAAAGAACTCCCTCTCGGTGAAGGCGCTGGTGATCTCGGCGCTGTTCCTGGCGCTTGGCATCGTGCTGCCGCAGGCGCTGCACGCCATCCCCAACGCCGGCAGTGTGCTGCTGCCGATGCACATCCCGGTGCTGCTCTGCGGCATGGCGGCAGGGCCCCTCTACGGTGCCGGCTGCGGTGCTCTCACCGTGCTGCTCTCAATGCTCTTCACCGGTATGCCTCCGGTGTTCCCGGTGGGGGTGAGCATGATGGCGGAGCTGGCGGTCTACGGCGGCGTTTCCGGCATCGGCTACCGCCTGCTCCGCTGCCAGGAGCGTCCCCGGCGCACCTATACGGCACTGGGGACCGCCATGGTCGCCGGCCGACTGGTCAACGGCGCCCTGATGGCGCTGCTCTCACTGGCCTCCGGCGGCAGCTACACCTTCACCGCCTTCCTGGCCGGGGCACTGGTCACGGCGCTGCCGGGCATCATCCTGCAGCTGGTGCTGATCCCGCCGGTGATGCGCGCATTGGAAAAAGCCCATCTCACCATCGGCTGAGACAGCATAGAAAAAAGGGCCCGTCCCGGCGGACGGACCCTTTTTTGTTTGGATCAAAGCACCGATCAATAGTTGGTGGCGTGGATCTGGAAGAAGGCCTTGGGATGAGCGCATACCGGGCAGACCTCGGGAGCCTTCTCGCCCTCGTGGATGTAGCCGCAGTTGGCGCACTGCCATACTACCTTCTCGCTCTTCTGGAAGACCTCGCCCTTCTCCACATTGGAGAGAAGCTTCAGGTACCGGGCCTCATGCTCCTTCTCGATCAGACCGACCTGCTCGAACAGGTAGGCGATC
>CAJFQR010000080.1 GCA_904419105.1 Candidatus Avimicrobium faecavium | reverse complement strand
GACGCTGGCTTGAATCTTATGCGAAGCCTCTGACTGTGTATCATACACTGTTATAGCTTAATTGTGGAGCAAATCGCTTGAATGCGTATATACTTTACAGCTTTTTCACGATTTGTCCGCATTAAGGTCAAAGTTTTTCGATAAAATAATTAACAGTGTTAAGATTGCGGGAGGTTATCGATATGGACTATCGGATACTGGCGGAACAGCTTCTGGGGCTGCGCGACACGCTCCGCCCGCTGCCGCTGCTCCGAGAGTTGAACGAACTGGAACACGGGATCTATTACGCCCTTCACTGCCTGGAAGAACAGGGGGAGATCTGCCCCAAAGATCTGGCCCGGAGTATGGCGGTCAGCCCTGCGCGCATAGCAGCTCTGCTTCGCCATATGGAAAAGGAAGGACTTATTGCCCGGCTGCCGGATCCATCGGATAACCGACAGGTGCGCATCTCAGCCACAGCAGTGGGTATTGCCTTGATACGGCAGCGGCGGGAGCAGCTGCTTCGGACGCTGTCCGCCGCCCTTGCGGAACTGGGACCGGAGGATGCCGCCGCCTATCTGCGGCTTCGCCGGCGATTTGCGGATTCCCTCCGGAGAAACACACATCCGAAAGAAAGCGCACCTGCCGCCGGAAGAGAGGAGGCATTTCCCCCATGATAAATGAAAAACTCAAGGAAAAAGTCCGGGAGTCGCTGTCCAGCGTCCTGCCGATCACCCTTATCGTACTGGTGATCAGCATCACACTGGTACCGATGGAAGTCGGTACGCTGGCGCTCTTCCTCACCGGCGCGGTGCTGCTCATCATCGGGATGGGCCTGTTCCAGCTCGGCGCTGAGATGGCCATGACTCCGCTGGGCCAGGGGGTCGGCGGGCGCCTGATGAAGGGAATCCGGCTGCCGGCGGCGCTGGCCGTCGCCTTTCTGATGGGGGCGATTATCACCATCGCCGAACCCGACCTGCAGGTACTGGCCAACCAGGTGGCCTCCATCCCCAATCCAGTGCTGATCTGGACGGTGGCGGTGGGGGTCGGGGTCTTTCTGGTCATCGCCTTTCTGCGCATCCTCTTTCACATCAATCTCTCACAGATGCTGCTGGTGTGCTACATCGGGCTGTTCGTACTTTCCTTCTTCTCGCCGGACAGCTTTACCTCTGTGGCCTTCGATTCCGGCGGCGTCACCACCGGTCCGATGACGGTGCCGTTCATTATGGCACTTGGCGTTGGGCTCTCTGCCGCCCGCAGCGACAGAGACAGTGCCGAAGACAGCTTCGGCCTCGTGGCACTGTGCAGCATCGGGCCAATTCTGATGGTCCTGCTGCTGGGCATCTTCTACCACCCGGAGGACGCGGTCTACACCGCCACGGTGGTACCGGCTGTTGTCACCACGCAGGATGTGGTTCTCCAATTTGCCCACGCTCTGCCGGAATACGCCAAAGAAGTGCTCTCCAGCCTGCTGCCGGTGGCCGGCATCTGGATCGTCTTCCAGCTGGTGACCCACAGCTATCGCCGCCGGCAGATGCTGCGGATGGCAGTGGGCTTTGTCTACACGATCGTCGGGCTGGTGCTCTTCCTTACCGGGGTCAATGTAGGCTTTGCGCCGGTGGGCAGTCTGCTGGGCGAAGGGCTCGGGGCTAGCGCCTATAAATGGGTGCTCGTCCCCATCGGAGTGCTCATCGGCTACTACATCGTCAAGGCAGAGCCCGCCGTCCAGGTGCTCAATGAGCAGGTGGAGGATCTCACCGGAGGCACCATCTCCCGCCGTATGATGAACACCGCCCTCTCTGTCGGCGTCGCCTGTGCGGTGGCACTGTCAATGGTGCGGGTGCTCACCGGACTGAACATCTACTGGCTGCTGATTCCCGGCTATGCGCTGGCACTGATTCTCAGCCGGATGGTGCCTCAGGTGTTCGTGGGCATCGCCTTCGACTCCGGCGGCGTCGCCAGCGGCCCAATGACCTCTACCTTCCTGCTGCCGCTGGCCATGGGCGCCTGTACAGCGGTAGGCGGCACTGTGGTTACCGATGCCTTTGGTGTGGTGGCGATGGTGGCGATGGCGCCGCTGATTGCCATCCAGATCATGGGACTGATCTATGTCCGCAGATCCAAGCAGGCCGAACAGGCTGCCGCCGATCTGCTTGCCGATACTACGATACTCGACTTCGAGGAGGAATAACGCCATGACCGCTTCATTGGCCGACAAAGAATTTGCCCCGCGCATCGTGCTCTTTATCACCCGAGAGGAAGATGGACACCGGCTGGAGGCTGCTCTGGACGAGGAAAAGCTTCCCATCTGTTACCAGTGCCGGGGAAAAGGCACCGCTCCGTCGGAGATGCTGGATATCTTCGGGCTCAGTGGTACCACCCGATTGATCACCGCTGTACTGCTTCCGCGCTGGATGGTCCCGGAGCTGCTGGATACCGCCGAACGGCGGCTCTCTCTGCGGCAGAGGGGCGGCGGCATCGCTCTATCGATCCCCATCGTCGGGATGCAGAACCCCATCTACCAGATGCTCAACACTCAGGCCAGAGAAGAGCTGGCCGCTAAGATGAAGGAAAGGACCGAACAGGATATGGCCGAACTGCACAAACACTCCAACCATGTGGCGATCATGGTCGCCGTTGCCAGTGGATACAGCGACGATGTCATCGATGCCGCCCGTGCCGCCGGAGCCAAAGGCGGGACCGTCATTCGCGGGCGGCGGAGAAATTCCGAACGCATGAGTCACTATCTGGGTCTTGCGATGCAGGAGGAACAGGAGTTCCTGATGATCGTCGTTCCCAGAGAGAAAAAGCCGGAAGTCCTGGCCGCCGTCAACGCCGCCTGCGGTCTGGGCAGCGAAGCCCACGGCATCGTCATTGCGCTGCCGGTGGAGGACGCCATCGGCCTGGAGGGCTGAGCCCATCACATATTTTCAAACAAAATAAAAAGCGAAGCGGAAGAAAGATCTTTTCCGCTTCGCTTTTTTATTGGTCCATGTCCTCGGCCTCGACCGGTTTCCGCATCGTCCTGGGACCGGCCCGGAGCTCTGCGGCGGCCAGCCGCAAAAAGGCCTCCAGGCTCTTTTTCTCCCGGCCCCTGTGTACGGCGGCTCCGTAGACCAGCTTCTGGCTTTCCTCGATGGGGATACAGCGCAGGCCAATCTGTTCGGCATAGGTGGGGATGCAGTACCCTGGCAGGATCGCAACGCCGTAGCCGGCTTTGGCCAGCGACATCATCAGGCGGTCATCGTCGCAGTGGATATCCCGTCCCTGAAGGCCATGCACCTCGATCAGACGGGTGAGCGGATTGCCGGTATTGAAGGGGACAAAGGAGTTGCTCATACGGATAAGCACCTGCTCCTCCAGCTCGAAAAAGGCGAGCCGTTCCCGGCCGGCAAGGGGATGTTCCTCATCGACGACGGCAAAGGCCTCCATCCGGCAGAAGGGCCGGAACAGCCGGGCACATTTGCGGCGCAGCAGCATGTTGTCGGTGACGAATACAAGGTCCAGCTCCTTTTCCTCAAAGCGGTCGAGAACCTTGTCATAGTTCTCGATGAAGATGTCGGGACGGATGGCGGGGTACTGCCGCCGGAACCGGGCAAAGACCGGCGTGAGCATCACCATCTCGGCGTGGGAGGTACAGCCAATGCGCAGCACCTCAAAATCCCGCTCGGTGGTGAGGCGGTAGGTAACCTGTTCAAGTTTGTCCAGGATCTCCCGGGCCGCCGGATAGAAGGCCTCCCCGGCCGGAGTCAGACGCACCGTGTGTTTGTCCCGGATGAGCAGCGTCACGCCCAACTCCGCCTCCAACGCCTTGATGTGATGGGTCACCGTCGGCACCGAAAAGTAGAGTTCATTCGCCGCCTTGGTAAAGCTGAGTTTATCCGCCACCGCCACAAAGCAGCGCAGTTTTTGGGTATCCATACGCAGTCCTCCCTCCGGCTCTATTATAGCCGTTTTGTTAGAAGATGTCTAATGCGGTTTCACCTTTTCAAAGAGCACGGCCGAGATTTTGTGATACAATTTTAACGAAGTTTGTAAGAAAGGACTGCTTACCGATGAAAGAAAACTTCAGTGAATACAAGATCCTGGTGGTCGGCGCCGGCGTCATGGGCCGGAGCATCGCTCAGGTATTTGCCGCCAAGGGGCTGACGGTCTACCTGACCGACCTCAAGGAGGACTATCTGAAAAAGGCCATGCAGGAAAACGATGCTGCCATCGATATCCTCATTGAAAACGGCATGGCAGATGAGAGCTACCGCGATGCCGTACACCGGAACATCCATACGATGACCAACGATGGCATCCCCTCGATCGGCAAGGAGGCGGACATCGCCTTCGAGGTCATCTACGAGGACAAGGGCGCCAAGCGGGAGATCTACAAGCTGCTGAGCGACAGCTGCCGGGAGGACTGTATCCTGGCCAGCAACACCTCCGGAATGGACATCTTCTCGGTGGTGGACGATGTCATCACCCATCCCGAGCGTCTCATCATCACCCACTGGTTCAATCCGCCCCATCTGATGAAGCTGATCGAGGTCGTCTGCGGTGAAAAGACCTCCGAAGAGACCGTGGCAGCCACCCGGGGCCTGCTGGAATATGCCGGTAAAAAGCCTGCCGTCCTGCGCCATTTCATCCCCGGATTCATCGTCAACCGGATCGCGACCGTCATCAACCGGGAGCTCTACTACATGGTGGAGCAGGGCTGGGTCACAGCAGAGGACGCAGAAAACGCCATCCGCTACACCGACGGTCTGCGCTTTGGCTTCGAAGGCCCGCTGGCGCTGTGGGATTTTGTCGGACTGCAGATCCCGATGACGGTGGCCAAAGATGTGCTGCCGAGCCTGTGCAACGCCACCGACGGCATCCCGCTGGGCGAAAAGCTCATCGCCGAGGGCAAGACCGGCGTGCGGGCCGGCGAGGGGATGCTCACCTACCCGTCAGTGGATGAGTATGTGGAAAAGCGCAGCCGCCGCATCATCCAGATGACCAAGATCCTTGACGAATACGACCGGGAGGACAGCCACTATGCGTGAATTTGAAAAACTGGATCAGCGCAGAGGTTTCTGCTTCGCCTGCTGCCTGGTCGGAGCCTTCTTCGTCGGGCTGGCCTATACCTGGTCGGTGCTCCAGTCCCCGTTCATCGCCCAGCTCGGCGGCGATGCCGTACGCTCCACCGTCGTGCTCTGCTACACCGTGACGGTCGTCTCCTCGACGATGAGTCCGTCGGTATTCGGCTCCTTCATCAAGAAGCTCGGCACCCGCAGGACCATCGCCCTGGGCAGCATCCTGTTCGGCGCCGGCTACATCATCTCCGGCTTCACCAGCTCGATGCCGCTGTTCTTCTTCGCCTTCGGGCTGGGTACCGGTATCGGCTCCGGGTTCATCTATCCCACCATCATGGGATATATGGCCAGCCTCTTCCCGGACAAGCGCGGGTCGGTATCCGGCATCATCGCCGGTGTCTACGGCGGGGCCTCCATCGTGCTCTCGCCGATGCTCGCCTCGATGATCGAAAGCCGCGGCCTCGACTTTGCCCTCACGATCGCCGGCGGTGTGGCTCTGGTGATCATCTTCGGGGTGGCCATGCTCATCCAGCCGGTACCGGAGGGCTATCTGGAATACAAGACCGGCCCGGCTGCCGCCTCCAGCGGCAAGGCCGCCCGCTCGGTCTATGACCTCGACCGCAAGCAGATGGTGCGCACCGGTCTGTTCTATGTGGCGCTGATTGCCTTTGCCTTCGGCTGCACTTCCGGTATGATGGTCATCAGCCAGGTCTCCGCCATCATGCAGGAGAGCTTCGCGCTCACCGCCACCGAAGCGGCGCTGTATGTCTCGGTGATGTCCTTTATGAGCATGTCCGGACGCTTCCTGTGGGGCATCGTCACCGACCACTTTGACAAGTACATCACACTGAGCATCATCTGCGGGCTGCCGGTACTGGCCATGGGCGCGCTGGCCGTATCCGATTCGATGCCGCTCACCGTGGTCTGCCTGGCGGTGACCGCCCTGTGCTACGGTGGCTTTGGCAGCACCATCACCCCCATCACCGCCGATCTGTTCGGCGCCGCCCATGTTACGGAGAACTACGGCGTCATGTACCTGGCCTTCGGCTTTGCCGGGCTGGCCGGTCCGCAGATTGCCGTAACCCTCAGCGCCGGCGGCGACTACTCGATGGCTTTCCTGGCCGCCTGTGTCATCTCGGCGGTGGCCTTTGCAATGGCCCTCATCGTCCGTAAGAAGGTCCGGGCCATCGCAGCCTGATGCCCTGCCGGCATCTCTCTGAACCGATAGAAAAGATCCCCTGCCTACTGCAGGGGATCTTTTTATGGACGCGGGGCATCTTCTTGCAGAGAAACCGGGGACGCCGTATGCTTCTGACGGATACGGTCAGCTTCCTCTTCCAGCAGAGCGCGGATGG
>CAJFQR010000079.1 GCA_904419105.1 Candidatus Avimicrobium faecavium | reverse complement strand
GCACTCCCAGTCCTTGGTAGGCCCGAAGATGCGCTCGCAGAACAGACCGTCCCGCTCCGGCTTCAGCGTCCGGTAGTTGATGGTCTCCGGCTTTTTGACCTCGCCGTAGGACCATTCCCGGATCTGATCCGGAGAGGCCAGACCGATCTTGATCGAATCGAATACATTAAATTCCATACTTCTGCCTCCTTAGAAGTTGTCGTCCGAGAGGTCATCCAGGTCCACGCTGAAGTCGGCGAAGAGCTCGGCGTCGTCCGGCTCGGTGTCCTCCAGGTCGGGGGTGGACACGTCGAAGCCGTCCTCCAGCTCGCCGGCCACCTCGACGCCCTTGTCGGTGAGGCCCGCCTCGTCGGCGAGGGTCAGGCCGATGTCGTCATCGTCGTCGAAGGACTGCTTGAGGTCGATCTCGTTGCCCTCGTTGTCCAGCACCCGCACATCCAGGGCCAGCGACTGCAGCTCCTTGATGAGCACCTTGAAGGACTCGGGGATGCCGGGCTTGGGCACATTCTTGCCCTTGACGATGGCCTCGAAGGTCTTGACGCGGCCGACCACATCGTCCGACTTGACGGTGAGGATCTCCTGGAGGGTGTAGGCGGCGCCGTAGGCCTCCAGCGCCCAGACCTCCATCTCGCCGAAGCGCTGGCCGCCGAACTGCGCCTTGCCGCCCAGCGGCTGCTGGGTGACCAGCGAGTAGGGGCCGGTGGACCGGGCGTGGATCTTATCGTCGACCAGGTGATGGAGCTTGAGGTAGTACATATAGCCCACGGTGACGCGGTTGTCGAACGGCTCGCCGGTGCGGCCGTCGTAGAGGACGGTCTTGCCGTCCGGGTCGAGGCCGGCCTCGGTGAGGGCGTCGCGGATGTCCTGCTCGTTGGCGCCGTCGAAGACCGGGGTCATCACCTTCCAGCCGAGGGCGGCGGCCGCCCGGCCCAGGTGGACCTCCAGCACCTGGCCGATGTTCATACGGGAGGGGACGCCCAGCGGGTTCAGGCAGATGTCCAGCGGGCGGCCGTCCGGCAGGTAGGGCATATCCTCCTGGGGCAGGATCCGGGAGACGACGCCCTTGTTGCCGTGGCGGCCGGCCATCTTGTCGCCGACCTGCAGCTTGCGCTTCTGGGCGATGTAGACCCGCACCACCATATTGACGCCGGGGCTGAGCTCATCGCTGTTCTCCCGGGTAAAGACCTTGACGTCGACCACGATGCCGTACTCGCCGTGGGGAACCCGCAGCGAGGTATCCCGGACCTCTCTGGCCTTCTCGCCGAAGATGGCGCGCAGCAGCCGCTCCTCGGCGTTGAGCTCGGTCTCCCCCTTCGGGGTGACCTTGCCGACGAGGATATCCCCGGCGCGCACCTCGGCGCCGACGCGGATGATGCCGCGCTCGTCCAGCTCCTTGAGCACCTCTTCGCCGACGTTGGGGATGTCGCGGGTGATCTCCTCCGGGCCGAGCTTGGTGTCCCGGGCCTCGGTCTCATACTCCTCGATGTGGATCGAGGTGTAGATGTCCTCCTTGACCAGGCGCTCGTTGATGAGGACGGCGTCCTCGTAGTTGTAGCCCTCCCAGGTGGTGAAGCCGATGAGCATGTTCTTGCCCAGGGCGATCTCGCCGTTGGCGGTGGCGGGGCCGTCGGCAATGACCTGGCCCTTGTCCACCCAGTCGCCGACGTCGACGATGGGCCGCTGGTTGATGCAGGTGCCGGCGTTGGAGCGCAGGAACTTGATCAGCTCATAGGTATCGGCGGAGCCGTCCTCCTGCTCGACGATGATCTCGTCGGCGCTGGCCTTCTTGACGGTGCCGCTGTGCCTGGCCAGCACGGTGACGCCGGAATCCACCGCCGCCTTGTACTCCATGCCGGTTCCGACGATGGGGCCCTCGGTCTTGAGCAGCGGCACGGCCTGGCGCTGCATGTTCGCGCCCATCAGCGCGCGGTTGGCGTCGTCGTTCTCAAGGAAGGGGATCATCGCCGTGGCAACCGAGAGAACCATCTTCGGGGAGACGTCCATAAAGTCCACCCGGCTGCGGTCCGCCTCCATGACCACATCGCGGTAGCGGCAGGCGACCCGCTCGTTGGCGAAGGTGCCCTCCGGGGTGAGGGGCTCGTTGGCCTGGGCGACGACGTACTCGTCCTCCACATCGGCGGTCATGTAGACCACCTCGTCCAGCACCTTGCCGGTGGCCTTATCCACCCGGCGGTAGGGGGCCTCGATGAAGCCGTACTGGTTGATCCGGGCGAAGGAGGCCAGGTAGGAGATCAGGCCGATGTTCGGGCCCTCCGGTGTCTCGATCGGGCACATGCGGCCGTAGTGGGTGTAGTGTACATCGCGGACCTCGAAGCCGGCGCGGTCACGGGAGAGACCGCCGGGGCCGAGGGCGGAAAGGCGCCGCTTGTGGGTGAGCTCGGCCAGGGGGTTGGTCTGGTCCATGAACTGGCTCAGCGGCGAGGAGCCGAAGAACTCCTTGATGGAGGCCACCACCGGGCGGATGTTGATCAGCGCCTGCGGGGTGACGACGTCCATATCCTGGGTCTGGGTGGCCATGCGCTCCCGGATCACCCGCTCCATCCGGGAGAAGCCGATGCGGAACTGGTTCTGCAGCAGCTCGCCCACCGAGCGGATGCGGCGGTTGCCCAGGTGGTCGATGTCATCCAGGGTGCCGATGCCCTCCATCAGGCCGAGCATATAGTTGATCGACGCAAAGATGTCGTCGATGGTGATGTGCTTGGGGATCAGCTCGTCCCGGCGGGTGCGGATCGCCTCCCGGAGGCTCTCCTCGTCCTCGCTGCTCTCGAGGATCTCCCGCAGCACCGGGAAGCGGACCTTCTCGTTGATGCCGTACTCGGCGCAGTCGAAGGGGACGAAGTCGGCGATGTCCACCGTGCCGTTGGACATGATCTTCACCGGCTCGTCGTGCAGGGTGATCACCGCCGTGGAAACGCCGGCCCGCTCGATGCGCCCGGCCTTCTCCCGGGTGAGCACCTCGCCGGCCTCGGCCAGGATCTCGCCGGTCATCGGGTCGATCACCGGCTCGGCCAGGGTCTGGCCGGCCAGGCGGGCGCCGATGGCCAGCTTCTTATTGTACTTGTAGCGGCCCACCCGGGACAGGTCGTACCGTCTCGGGTCGAAGAAGAGGTTATCCAGATGGGTCTGGGCGCTCTCCACCGTCGGCGGCTCGCCGGGGCGCAGCTTGCGGTAGACCTCCAGCAGGCCCTCCTCGGTGGTCTTGGCCGGGTCCTTTTCGATGGTGGCCCGCAGGGCGGGGCTGTTCCCGAAGAGGGTGAGGATCTCGTCATCGGTGCCGACGCCCAGCGCCCGGATGAAGGTGGTGATCGGCAGCTTGCGGTTTTTGTCGATGCGCACATAGAACACATCGTTGGAATCGGTCTCGTATTCCAGCCAGGCGCCGCGGTTGGGGATCACCGTCGAGGCGAACAGCTCCTTGCCGGTCTTGTCCCGGGCGGCGGAGTAGTACACGCCCGGCGAGCGGACCAGCTGGGAGACGATGACCCGCTCGGCCCCGTTGATGACGAAGGTGCCGCTGTCGGTCATCAGCGGAAAGTCGCCCATGTAGATGTCCTGCTCCTTGACCTCGCCGGTCTCCCGGTTGAGCAGGCTGGCGCGCACCCGCAGCGGGGCGGCATAGGTGGTGTCCCGCTCCTTGCACTCGGCGATGGTGTACTTGGGGGTGTCATCGAGGCGGTAGTCGATGAAATCCAGCACCAGATTGCCCTGGTAATCGGTGATCGGGGAGACATCGTGGAAGACTTCCTTGAGCCCCTCATTCAGAAACCACTGATAGGAGTTCTTCTGAACTTCGATCAGATTGGGCATCTCCAGCACTTCGCCGATCCGGGAAAAACTCATGCGGACATTTTTGCCCAACTGAACAGGTTTCACATTCACCATAGGCGTAATCACTCCATTCATCCTTTTACGGTTGGTAAATACCCACAAAAATTCCGCGGGAATTTCTGTGGTTTTCTCAAAAACATCTTGCTTTTTGGGACATCCTATGATATACTTATATGTATAAATGGCATAGATGTCCATTCTGATACATTATACTATTATATTACGCCTTTGGGGCAATGTCAAGGATGATTTTCCGCGGCATTGCCTCTTTTTTTGCCGTCCGGCCGGTATGGCGGCTGCCGGGCCTTTCCGCCGGCCTTTTTCGGCGGCGGAGCCCCCCGGGACCAAAGCAGCCCCGGAGGCCGATGAGGGCTTCCGGGGCCGGATGGGGGTTCGGATTTCGGGGGTCAGAGCAGGTCCTCGTCGTCCTGGACGGCGGCGGTGCGCTTGAGCAGGTCCAGCCGGAACCAGAGGAAGGCCACCGGCAGGTAGGTGATGAGCAGCACCCGCCAGGCGTCCAGCCGGAACAGGTCCCCACTGAGCAGGTGGTAGAGCAGCGGCACCGCCAGCAGGGCGGTAAGCCCCAATGAGAAGGCAAACCGGTTGGCGCCGAGCTGCATATTGACGCAGAAGTAGACATACTGGATCAGCCCGGTGACCACCAGGGCAAGGCCCAGCAGCAGGATGATCTTGAGCAGCATAAACATCCGATCCTTTCTTCCGGGTTACGATCTGAGGAATTCAACGAAGGCGCGGTAGGTCATGAACACATCGGTCTTGGACACCAGCTCGAAGGGGGCGTGCATCGACAGCACCGGCACCCCCACATCGACCACCTCCACATTCATGTGGGCGACAAACTGGGCCACGGTGCCGCCGCCGCCCTGGTCCACGGCGCCGAGCTCGCCGGTCTGCCAGACGATGTCCGCCCGGTCCAGCAGCGTGCGCACCGTGTGCATGAACTCGGCGGAGGCGTCGTTGGTGCCGCTCTTGCCGCCGGCGCCGGTGTACTTGGTGATGACCACGCCGCGGTTGAGGTAGGCGGTGTTGCCCCGCTCGGCCACCTCCGGGAAGGTCGGGTCGAAGGCGGCGTTGACATCGGCGCTCATGCAGGTGGAGTTGGTCAGCGTGCGGCGGCTCTCGGCGCCCTGGGCGGCGCAGAGGTCCTCGACGAAGATCTTCAGGAAGTCGGAGTTGAGGCCGGTGTTGCCCTCGGAGCCGATCTCCTCCTTGTCGGCAAAGACGGTCACCGAGGTCTTGGCCGGGTGCTCCACCGCCATCGCCGCCCGCAGCGCGGTGTAGGCGCAGACCTTGTCGTCGTGGCCGTAGGCGCCGATCATGCTGCGGTCAAAGCCCACATCCCGGGCCTTCCAGGCCGGGACCATCGTCAGCTCCGCCGAGAGGAAGTCCGCCTCCACCAGGCCGTACTTCTCATGCAGCAGCGCCAGCACCGCCAGCTTGACCCGGTCCTTCACCTTCTCGTCGGGGTAGGGGCGGGAGCCGGCGACGATGTTGAGCTGCTCGCCGCGGATGCCCTCCTTCATCGTCTTGCCCATCTGGTCCCTGGCCAGGTGGGGCAGCAGGTCGGTGACGCAGAACACCGGGTCCCCGGCCTCGTCGCCGATGGCCACCTCCAGCGCGGTGCCGTCCTTTCGGATCACCGTGCCGTGCAGCGCCAGCGGGATGGCGGTCCACTGGTACTTTTTGATGCCGCCGTAGTAGTGGGTCTTAAACAGGGCCAGGCCGCCGTCCTCATACAGGGGGTTGGGCTTCAGGTCCAGCCGGGGGGAATCGATGTGGCTGATCACCAGGTGTACGCCCCGGTCCAGCGCCTCGGTGCCGATGGTGGCCAGCACCAGCGCCTTGCCGCGGACGTTGCGGTAGATCCTGTCGCCGGGGCGGTAGCTCCGGCCGGGGTCGAACTCGGTGTAGCCCGCCGCCTTCAGCCGGCCGATGGCGGTGCGCACCGCCTCCCGCTCGATCTTGGCGTGGTCCAGGAAGGCCTTGTAGTCCTCACAGAAGGCGTCCGCCTCGGCCAGGCAGGCGGGGTCCAGCACCTCGCCGGCGTCCCGGGTGCGGTAGGTCAGCTTTTCGGCGAGCAGCTCGCCGGGGGTCTTTTCGTTGCACATGAAGATCAGCTCCTTTGCGGTCGTAACTCTTTGTATCTCTATTATAAACGAGGGCGCCTCCGGTTACAAGAGCGCGTCCCCGTACAGCTCGCGGTAGACATCCCGGGTGGCCAGCACCTTTTCCACATAGGCGGCGGTGTCGGCAAAGGGGATGGTGCGGATCTCCCCGCCGGCGCTGCAGGCCGGGTCCGCCAGCCAGGCGGTGGCGTTCCCCCAGCCGGCGTGGTAGGCGCACAGGGCGTTGCGCTCCCCGCCGAACTGCTCCTCCAGCGCCGCCAGCAGATAGGCGCCGTAGCGGATGTTCGCCTCCGGGTCGTACATGGCGTCGTAGCCGGTGTCCGCCTCCGGCTCCAGCCGGGACTTGACCCAGTCGAAGGTGTCCTCGGTGAGCTGCATCAGCCCCCGGGCCCCGATGGAGGAGGTGGCCGCCGGGTCAAAGCTGCTCTCGGTGCGGATCACCGCGTAGCACAGCGCCGGCTCCACCGAGAACTCCCGGCAGCAGCGCTCCACCAGCTCCTGGTAGCCGCACCGCGAAAAAGGCCGCCAGCGCCGCCATGGCCAGCACCGCCAGCCACCGGACGCCCTGCCGGCGCCTGCGGCGGAGGCTCACCGGGGCTCCTCCGCCCGCTCCAGCCGGGGGCGCTCCCCCTGCCGGATGCGGACCAGCACCTCGCTCAGCGCCAGGCGCAGCTCCTCCTCGCTGCCGTTGTTCTCCAGCACGAAGTCGCTGCGGCGCACATACCAGCTCTCCTTGTGCTGGGCACGGATGCGGGCCTCGGCCTCCTCCCGGGTGAGGCCGTCCCGGCTGATGATGCGCGCCAGGCGCAGCTCCTCCTTCGCCACCACCGAAATGACTGCGTCGCAGAACCGGTCGCAGCCGCTCTCAAACAGCGTCGGCGCGTCGAGGACGATCAGCTCCTGCCCCTCGGCCCGGAGGCCGTCGATGGCCGCCTGGATGGCCCGGATGATGTAGGGGAAGACGATCTCGTTGAGGCGGCGCAGCTTCGCTTTGTCGTGAAAGACGATCTCCCCGAGCTTTTTCCGGTTGAGGGTGCCGTCCACATTGAGGATGTCGATGGTGAACTCCAGCGCCAGGTCCGCCAGGCAGACCTTTTCGTTGTCGGTGACGTCGTGGGCGATCGCATCGGCGTCCACCCAGGCGGCGCCCCGCAGCCGGAGCATCTCCCCGACGGTGGATTTCCCGGCGCCGGTCTGGCCGGTCAGGCCCAGCACCACGGTCTTGTCATTCATTGGTATCCTCCCTCCCCGCCGGGCCGCCCAGCTCCACAAAGTGGAACGCCGCCGCCCGGATCAGCCGGTTGTACACCGCCAGGCCGACGCCGTCGGTGGCCGGGGTGCGCACATACACCGCCCGGGCCCCGAGGTCGTCCAGCTGCCGCAGCAGCAGGAACAGCTCCCGGGCCTGGGTGAGATGGTCCCCCTCCGCCCCGTACTCGAAGAAGGGCTTTGCAAGCCCCTCCCCCTCGCCGGAGAAGACCATCGCGTAGATGCCCTCCCCGGGCAGGGCGTTGACATACGCCCGGAACGCCGCGGCGCTGCCGCGCACCAGCGTCACCTCCGCCTTCGGCGAATAGTGCTTGTACTTCATGCCCGGGGAGGCGGCCGCCTGCCCTTCGGCCAGCCGCCCGGTGACGGCGGGGTCCACCTCCACCTCCCCGAGGGTCTCCCGGAGCTGTTCCAGCGTCACCGCGCCGGGGCGCAGCAGCCGGGGGGTCTCCCCGGCCAGGGTGATCACGGTGGATTCCACCCCGAACTCACAGGCCCCGCCGTCCACAACGGCCGGCACCTTCCCCGAGAGGTCCCGCATACAGTGGGCGGCGGTGGTGGGGCTGGGCAGGCCGGACAGGTTGGCCGACGGCGCCGCGATGGGCAGCCCGCTGGCCCGGATAATGGCCCTGGCCACCGGGTGGGAGGGCATCCGCACCGCCACCGTGTCCAGGCCGGCGGTGGTGGCGTCGGGGATCCGGGGGTCCCGGGGCAGGATCATCGTCAGCGGCCCCGGCCAGAACCGCTCCGCCAATTTGCGGGCGCTCTCCGGCACCTCCCGCACCACATCGTCCAGCGCCGGCAGGTCGGCGATGTGCACGATCAGCGGGTTGTCGTTCGGGCGGCCCTTGACCCGGAAGATGGTTTCAACGGCCGCCGGGTCCAGGGCGTTGGCGGCCAGGCCGTAGACCGTCTCGGTGGGGATGGCCACCAGCTCCCCGGCCCGGAGCAGCCGGGCGGCCGCCCGGACCGCAGCCGAGCGCTCCGCCCCGGTGCCGGTCGGATAGAGTATCGTCTCCATATCAGAATCCCTCCTGCTGTGCCTGCAGCTTTTCGGTCTGCTCGGCGGTGCGCAGGGCGTCGATGAGCTCATCGAGGTCGCCGTCGAGGATCGCGTCCAGTTTGTACAGGGTCAGCCCGATGCGGTGGTCGGTGACCCGGCTCTGGGGGTAGTTGTAGGTGCGGATGCGCTCCGACCGGTCGCCGGTGCCCACCTGGGAGCGCCGCTGGCTGGCCAGCTTTTCGTCCGCCTCCCGCTGTTTTTGCTCATACACCCGGCTGCGCAGGATCTTCAGCGCCTTCTCCCGGTTTTTGAACTGGCTGCGCTCGTCCTGGCACTCCACCACGATGCCGGTGGGCAGGTGGGTCATGCGGATGGCCGATTCGGTCTTGTTGACATGCTGGCCGCCGGCGCCGCTGGCGCGGAAGACATCGATCTTCAGGTCCTCCGGGGCGATCTCCACCTCGACCTCCTCCGCCTCCGGCAGCACCGCCACCGTGACGGTGGAGGTGTGGATGCGCCCCTGGGTCTCGGTCTCCGGCACCCGCTGCACCCGGTGGACGCCGCTCTCGAACTTGAGCTTGGAGTAGGCGCCCTCCCCGGCCACCGAGAAGCTCACCTCCTTGACGCCGCCGAGCTCGGTCTCATTCAGGCTGAGCACCTCCACCTTCCAGCGGCAGCGCTCGGCGTACATCGAGTACATGCGCAGCAGCGAGCGGGCGAACAGCGCCGCCTCCTCGCCGCCGGCGCCGCCGCGGATCTCCATGATGACGTTGCGCTCATCGTTCGGGTCCTTCGGCAGGAGCAGGATCCTGAGGGCCTCGGCGGCGGCCTGCTCCCGCTCCCCGGCGGCGTGCAGCTCCTCCTCCACCATCTCCCGGAAGTCCCGGTCCAGCCCCCCCTCCTCGAGGAGGGAGCGGGCCTCCTCCCGGTCGGCGGCGGCCTTCCGGTAGTCCCGGTAGGTCTCCACCAGCGGGGTGAGGGTCTTGTACTCCTTCATCAGCGTGCGGTAGAGCGCGTTGTCGCTGATGACGGACGGATCGGTGAGCTTCTCGCCGATCTCGGCATAGCGGTCCTCGACCGCGGACAGTTTTTCAAACATTCGTTACAGAGCACCTCCGGCCGTCCCGTCGGGGACGCTGTTCTTCTCCGGCGGGAAGACCCGGACGCCGTCCCGGGTGATGCGGCGGATGTTCTTCTCCGCCCTGGCCCGGGGCACCATCACCTCCCGGCCGCAGCCGGTGCAGCGGATGCGAAAGTCCATCCCCGACCGCAGCACCAGAAACTCCCTGGCGCCGCAGGGGTGCGGCTTCTTCATCGTCAGCAGGTCGCCGACCCGTACATCCATCTCTCTTCCCTCCCTGGCGCCGCAAGGCGCACAACCGGCCCCTCCGCAGATGCGAAACGGCCGGTATCGGTCTGGTGCGGCAGAAAACTGCCGCCTCCTGTCTATTATAGCGAAAGCCCCCGCTCCCCGCAAGGCCTCAGGCGCCGACCTTGACGAAGCGGTCCACCCGGGCCGGGGCGTTCTCGTCCCCGACGAAGTAGACCACATCCCCCGCCTGCATCTGGGTGCTGGCCCCGGGGGAGATCATCAGCTCGCCGCCGTGGGCGATGGCGATGACGGTGGCGGTGGTGTTCTGCCAGAAGTTCACCTGGGCCAGCGTGCGCCCGTCGCAGATGGAGCCGGCCTCCACCGTGATCTCAAAGGGGTTGAACGGGTTCAGATGCTGGAAGCGCTCCGCCCGGTCCATCAGCTCGGAGACCTTGTCCTTGATCTCGGCGGCGATGCGCACCTGTTCCTCCAGGTCGGCGCGGATGCTCGCCCGCAGCTGGGTCATCGTCTCGACGCCGGTGAGCTCCTGGAGGTACCGGGCCGCCGCCTCCACCGAGAGGATCTCCACCCCGCTGCCCTTTTCCGCCTCGACAATGCCCATGTCCGCCAGCAGGCACACCGCCCGGCGGGCGGTCTCCGGCGAGACATGGTACCGGCTCGCCAGCGACGAGCGGGCGTAGATGCGGTCCCCTACCCTGTATTGCCGTTTGACGATCTGCGTGGCGATGTCCAGCGCAATCTGCTGGTACCGGGGCATCCCGTCGTTCTTTTTGCGTTCCATGTTGCAGCCTCGATTCCGTTGGCAGCGTCACAGCTGCCCTTCTTCGACCTTTCCCATAAAGCAGTACACCGCCCGGTGCGCCGCAAAGCGCAGCAGCACCAGCCCCTCCGGCCCCGCCGGGAAGATCCGGTCCAGCTCCGGCACCCAGAGGGCGCGCATCGCCTCAGTGTCCCGGGAGAGGCTCACCTCCCCGGTGAGGCTCACGCTGCCCCCCGGCGCGGTAAAGCTCACGCAGGCCCGGGGGTCCCGCTCCAGGTCCCGGACCTTGTCCGAGCCGTCCTTTGCCAGGAACGGGATCCTGCGGATCCCCTCCCCGGGGAGCTTGGTCATCACATAGGCGTGGGGGTAGCCGTCGGCGCCGTTGGCCGCCAGCGTGACGGTCTCGCTGTTTTGCAGCAGGGCCTCGGCCCGGCTGATCGGATCGTTCATCGGGATCCCTCCTCAGGTGCTGTTCTACGCTTCCAGTATACCATAGTTTTGGCGGCTGTCATAGGGGAAGGGGCTGTTTTTCCCAAATTTCGCCGAAAAAGGCCCCCTCAGCACCCCGGCGCCGGGCGCAGGACCTCCTCCCCGGCGGAGAGCCCCCCGCAGCCCAGCAGGCAGAGGTACACCGCCGCCGCCGTCTCCCGGGGGAAGGCCGCCCCGGCCAGCTGCACCGCCGGCAGCGGCGCCGTGCCCCCGAGCCCGGCGTAGACCAGCCGGGTGACCGCGTGCAGCCGTTCCCGGGCGGTGAGCGCCCGGATCCGCTCGAACAGCTCCGCCGCCGCCGACGGGGTCTCGTGTACCCGGCGCAGGTTCTGCTCCAGCTCCAGCGGATGGCCGCCCTCGCCGGCATAGCGGCGGATAATCGCGTCGTTGAGCTCGGAGAGGGTGTAGGCCCGGGCCGGGTCCACCTCCAGCAGCTCGGCGGCCAGCTCCAGCTGGCGCACCAGGTCGGCGGCCGGGGTCCCCCGGCGGCGGCTGCCCCAGCGCATCGCCGCCGAAAGCCGCAGCTCCAGCGCCGCGGCGGCCGGGGCGCCCAGCGCCGTCTCCGCCGTGGTCAGCGCCCGCACCGCCTCCTGAGACGGCGTCAGGAAGGCGCTGCACAGTCTGCGCATCTCCCCCTCCTTCAGCGCGTAGGCCAGGCCGTCCAGCCGCCCGAGGGTCTTGAGGGCGTCCAGGTAGCCGAGCTCCATGTTCCGCCGGATCCGCGCCGGGTCAAAGGTCAGAAAGATCCCCAGGTCCCAGTAGCTGCGGATGTACCGCACCGGAATGTCGTAGAGCAGCCGTTCGGGCACATGGCCCAGGGCTTTCAGGTCCACCGCCCACACCTCGCTGACCCCGAGCTCGATGGCCAGGTCGATGGGCAGGTTGTCCCGGTAGCCGCCGTCCACATAGCTTTTGCCGTCGATGGTCCGGGGCTTGAAGGCCGGGTAGCAGGCCGCCGAGGCCAGCAGGTAGTCCGCCATCTGCCCCTCGGGGATCTGCTCCTTGGCCATCTCCACCGCCCGCAGCGACGGGATCTCCACCGTGACGATGCCGAACTTCTTCGGAGAGGAGCGGATCTTCTCCTCGTCCAGATGGGTGCGCACCAGCTCCTCCAGCGGGCCGATCTCCATGCCGCCGTCCGCCACGATCTCCCGCAGCGCCGTCTTAAAGGCCCGGCGGGTGCCCTCCGCCGTCTCAAAGTCCTCGGAGCTCAGATGGCTCATCACCGCCTGGTAGTCCATGTGCTCCCACATATCCACCGCAAAGTCGTAGTCCCCCTGCACCACCAGCGCCCCGTTGAGCGCCCCGATGGAGGTGCCGGTGACCACGTCGAACTCCACGCCCAGCTCCCG
>CAJFQR010000078.1 GCA_904419105.1 Candidatus Avimicrobium faecavium | reverse complement strand
GATGGCTGCCGATATGGCCGCCACCGGCGCCGGGTATGAGTCCATCGGCGCCCTGGCGGCCGCGGACAACGGCTCCATTGCCGGTGCGATCATGTTTGTTATGAGTATCGGCATCATGTTCGGTATTGTCACCTGCACCATCTTCGGCAAGAAGATCCAGACCAGTATGGTCTCCTTCCGCGAGAAGAACGGCGCCTGGGGCGCTCTGGCCACCGGCTGCTTTACCCTGGCGATGCTGGTTGTGTTCCTGCCGGTACAGGTCTTTAAGGGGCCGGTGTTCACACTGACGCTGATCACCTCGGCGCTGATCACGCTGGCGCACAATATCATCATCAAGAAAACCGGCTGGACCTGGCTGTCCAACTTCGTGCTGGCGGATTCGCTGGTGCTGGCGATGGTGGCCTCGGTATTCTTTGACAGCTTGCTTGCATAAGGGAGGTCGATTGTGATGAAAAATTCCAACTATTCGGATCGAATCCATCTGGTCGGCCGACTGGGCTCGATCATGTCGCTGGCAATCATGCTCGGCATCCCGGCGATCATCTCTCAGAGCTTTGATGTATGGCCCACCGTCGGTGAGGTTATCTCGGTAGGTTCCGGCCTGCTGGCTATCTTTGTTCCCACGGCCATTGCCGAGGTATTCAGCTATGCGCCCATCCTCGGTTCGGCAAGTTATATCGCATTCATCACCGGTAACGTACTCAATCTCAAGCTGCCCTGTGCCATCTCGGCGATGGAGCTTGCGGATGTGGCACAGGGTTCCGATGAGGGCGACGCCATCTCCACGGTGGCCATCACCTCCTCGTCGATGCTGACGATGCTGGTCATCGCCCTTGGCGTGGTCCTGCTGGTTCCGTTGCAGCCCATTCTGCAGCAGCCGGTAGTACAGACCGCTACCACCTATATGCTTCCCGCCCTGTTCGGCAGTATGTTCTTCGGTATGATCACCGGCAAGAGAAGCGGTGAGTACATCATCGAGGGCAAGATGAAGGCTGTTATCCTGCCGCTGATTGTCATTGTGCTGGTGAACTTCTTCATCACCCCGATCTCCGGCAAGGAGGGCTACGCGATGATCTGTGCCATCCCGATGACCATCGCCTGCGCCTACTTCCTCTACAAGAAGGGCGCCATCAAGGTCGAGCTCATCAAGAAGCCTGCGGCTCCCGCTGCGGAGGAGATCCAGTCCGCCGACGGCGACAATGTCGAGGGCGACGATGTCCGGGAAGAACTCTGATTTACCTTCTGTTACCAACCATTCTTATCCATAAAAACAGAGGCTGCAGGACAGCCTCTGTTTTTTTGCGTCTGTGTATTCCGGTTACCCCTGCGGGAGGGAAGCGGTGCAGCGGCGGGCCAGGTGGGCATAGTGCTGATAGAGGGCGACAAAGCGCCCGAGGGCGTTCGGCTTCCAGGGTTTGGAGCGCCCGCAGAAGTGGAGCACCGCGGTGTGGTCCATGACCCATTCCATCGTTTTTTCCCCGCCGCTGAGCAGCAGGTACTGGGGAAATTGGCGAGCATCGTAATTGTAGACCGAATCGTCCAGCGGGAGCACCCGGCTGCCGTAGAGGGCGTTGAGCAGATCCTGGTCCGGCAGGATGAGTTCGGCGGCGTGGTCTGCCGCGTAGCGGAAGATGTCTTCCGGATCCAGCTCCCGGCGCTGGGCCGCCAGGTCCATCACCAGCACACCGGAGTTGAAGTAGCCGTTGATTGGGCTGTCACTGTGCAGCCGCACCCGGTTCACCGGGTCGGTGAGCTGAGAAAAGGCGGTGTGGGCCGCTGCGGCAAAGAGATTCCCCTCAAGGTCCAGCCGTTCCAGGGGGGAAATGGGGTTGAGAATGAGGGTATCCGGGTCCAGATAGATCACCCGGTCCAGCGTGTCCGGAAGGATCCGGGAGGCCAGCAGCCGGTAGTACATCGCTGTGGAATAGTACCGGGGCACCGGCGCCTGGGCGAAGAGCTCTTCCGGGGCTTTGCAGGGACGGAAGTCCCAGCCAAGCCCCTGACAGAACCGGCGGATTCGCACGAGGGCTTCCTCGGGCATCCCTCCATGGATGAGCCAGAGGCGCACCGGCGTGCCGGGGTCGTTGACCGAAAGGGAGCAGAGCATCGTTTCCAGCGGGGTGAGATAGTTTTCGTCAAGGGTGACAAGCAGTTCCATAGCACCATTCTCTCCATAGTTATGAGTTTCACAGGACAGTATAGCCGGGGAAAGGCTCCGGTTCAACCGCCGTTCTTTGAAAACTTTATGAAAAAACATCTAAATTGAGAATAAATCGTGAACACAGATGCAAAAAAAGAACCCCCGCAAAAGCGGGAGCTCTTGAAACAGCGGTTTGTACAGACTGTCAGCTGAGGCCGGCCAGCAGTTCATCGACGAGGGCGGAGAGATCCTCCAGGTCCCGGGTGCCCTCGATGACACGCAGGATGGTGCCTTCGCTGTCCAGAAAGACGGTGGTCGGGGTACCGGTGACATCGTAGAGAACCTGCTCGTCCAATACGGCGTCGGCCAGCAGATTCGGGTAGGTGACGCCTGCTTCGGCCGCAATGGTCCGGGCCTCCTCGGCCTTGGCCTCATCGCCGTATACATCGGCTACCAGACCGAGGACCTGTACGCCCTTGTCCCGGTAGTTCTGGGAGAGGGTCTCCCAGTTGGGCATTTCGGTGATGCAGGGGGTGCAGGTGGTGGCCCAGATCTGCAGGACGGTGAGATTCGCCTGCGCAAGGACCGAGCTGTCCACCGCATTGCCGTCCAGATCCACTGTGTCAAATCCGCTGATCACCGCACCTTCGGTGAGGCCCTGGGGCCCGTCCACCGGTGTATAGAGCTGTACCGCGGCCTGCAGGTCGGGCACGGCGGCCTTGAGGGCCTCCAGGTCGGCGGCGTCCTCCTCCGAGAGGAGACCGTCCTCGATGGTCAGGCCGCCGTCGCTGAAGTAGACGCTGTTGCCCGCCATCTCGCCGAGGAGGGTATTGTCCGAAAATCCGGTGATGGCGGCGATGTCCTGGCCGCCGATGGTGTCGGTGACCACGCTGGTAATGGCACAGAGATCCCCCGCCTGCCGGGAGAGCTCCAGATACTCTGCCTCCTCCATCGCCGTGCCGGTGGCCTGCAGTTCCATCACCCGGTCATAGACGGCGCCGCTTTGGTAGAGCAGCACGATCTGACCGTTTACGGTGACCCCCTCCGGAGCGGTGGTGACATCCGCCGCCGTCGGGAAGATCTGCTCGCCGAGCTTGTCATAGATGGCGTCCGGCAGTTCGGCGGCGATACCGAGGTAGTCGGCGTAGATGGCCTTTTCCGAGAGGTCCGCCGGCCGTTCGATGACCGGCTCCTCACCGCCGGAACAGGCAGTCAGCGTCAGGACCAGGGCACAGCCGGTGAGGGCCGCAGCGATGCGTTTGAGTTGCTTCATGTGTTATACTCCTGTGGTTGGGATAGAGTGGTCACTTGGTGCGGGCGTAGAAGATGCCGATGGAATCGGGGCCCGACTGGGTGGACATGGTGCCGAGCATCGGGTAGATGTAATAGTGCAGGTCACGATGGCCCTCGACCAGGCGGTCCAGCAGGGCCAGCGCTTTGTCCGGGCAGCCGGCGTGGGCAATGTATACCTCCGCATCCTCGGGGTCGGTGTCGTTCCAGTAGTACTCGGTCAGCTTGGCAAGGCCGTTCTGGTAGCCCATGGCATAGGCGGGGATGGACCCCTCTCCGTTTTTGATGGTGACCACCGGTTTGATGCGCAGCTTGGCGGCGATGCCGCCCTTGAGCGGGGAAACCCGGCCGCCTTTGATCAGAAACTCCAGATTGTCGATGAGATAGTAGGTCTGCACCCGGCGGCGGAGCCGGTCAAGCTCCTCCAGAATGGTGTGGACGGCGGCGCCGGCGGTATAGAGCCGGTGAGCGGCCCGGAGCTCCAGCACCATATTGAGGGAGCAGCTCCAGGAATCCACCACATGGATCTGCATGGCGGCGTCCGGGTGGTGTTCGGCAAACATCTGGGATGCAAGGACGGCACTGTTGTAGGTGCCGGAGCCGTAAACCGACATGGTGATGCAGATGATATGGCTGTACCCCTCCTCAAAGAACCGCTCATAGCGGATGAGGAAGTCCTCCGGGCTGGGCTGGGAGGTAGTGGGGATCTCCTTGCAGGTTTTGAGATATTCGGAATAGGCACCGATATCGAAGTCATGGAAGTCGAGCACCGGCTTGCCTTCGATGATCCGGTAGAGCGGGACCACTTCGGTGTCCAGTTCTTTCGCAACGGATGGAGGAATATCGGAGCCGGAATCGATCATAAATTTTACACGGTCCATAGCAACAACCTCATCTTTTACATATTTCTATTGTTTTCCCCATCATACCACGGAACGGCGGAGAATACAATCGAGAAAAATGGAAGGTTTACCAAGTAGGTCGATCCGATCCTGCAAAAAGAGGGAGCTATGCCACTTTTTTGAGTGAAAAAAGGCTGTTTCTGGAAACGATTTTGTCGTTTTCCACAAAGATATTGAACAATTCTCAGCCAAAAAACACTGGATTGGATAAAATGATTGTGATACAATCAAAGTAACGGAATCCTTTTCGGCCGGAGCAACTGTAAGATGGCAAAAAACGGGCGCTGGCCGGCCGCGGCGCCGAACCAGAAAGGATGAGTGGTATGAAACTGAGCGAACTGAAAAGGGTACCGGTGGGCTATCTGAACACGCCGCTGGAGCCGATGGAAAACCTCACCAAACTGGTGGGCAAGGGCAAGCTCTATGTCAAGCGGGACGATATGACCGGGCTGGCCTTCGGCGGCAACAAGGCCAGAAAGCTGGACTATCTGGTGGCGGCTGCCCTGGACGGCGGTTATAATGCACTGATGACCTTCGGCGGCGTACAGACCAACCACGGCCGCATGACGGTGGCGGCAGCGGTCAAATACGGCCTGAAGCCCATCCTGGTGCTCACCGGTGCCAAGCCGGATTACTGTTCCGGCAACCTGATCCTCGACCGGATGATGGGGGCAGATGTGCATTTCATCGATACATCGGCCTTTGACGGCCTGCCGGACGCCAAGGAGAAGAGCGCCGCCTATCTGGCTGCCGAGACCGAGAAGATTGTGGCTGCGTACGAAAAACAGGGCATTCATCCATACAATGTACCGGTGGGCGGCAGCAGCGTGGTCGGTGCGGCCGGGTACATCAACGCCGTACCGGAAATCATGCGCCAGATGGAGGAGCAGGGCATCAACGCCAAATACCTGGTGTGCGGCTACGGTTCGATGGGCACCTTCGGCGGGCTGGTGGCCGGCGCCAAGTACTTCAAGGCGCCGTTTGAGGTTATCGGCATCCCGGTGAGCCCGGAGTTCCGGGGACCGGAGCAGGTGAGCGCCTTCATCGACCAGCTCTCGAAAGAATATGAGCTCGGCGTCCATGTGGCTCCGGAGGAGATCCGGATTGAGACCGGCCCTGCCGAGGAGCCCTACTACGGTGTCGGCTACAACATCCCCGACGCGGTGACGCAGGACTATATGGCCCTGCTGGCTAAGACCGAGGGTATCTTCACCGATGCCTGCTATTCGGGCAAGATCTTCCACGGATTCCTGGACCTGGTACGCTCCGGCAAGATCCCTGATGGGGAGAATGCCATCTTCCTGCACTCCGGCGGCACCCCTGCAATCTGGAGCAAGGAGCATCTGGACCTGGCCCAGTCCCTCTTCTACGATGGGGAAGGCCTCTTTGTCCACAAAGCATAAACAGAAGGAAAAAGGCCGGGCGGCTGCCCGGCCTTTTTGTATGCTGCTCAACGCTCGAGGAGAGAGCGCTGGTATTCCTTCGAGAGCTCCATCGTCTTGCGGATGAAGGCCTCGTAGTAGCGGGCCAGCTCCTGGTCGGTGAGGCGGGCGGTGTTTTTCTCCACCACGACCTCCTCCCGGGCGGCGTCCAGCACCGGCAGGCCGGCGGCCTGCTTGACGGCGATGACCTCGGCCACCAGGTGCATCCGTTCCTCGAAGAGGGCGGTCATCTGCCGGTCGACCTGGTCGATGTCCTGGCGGACCTGATCGAGTGTGCGCATCGGTGTCACCTCCTTTTTTGGAATCGCCGTGCGCCCGATGTGGACGTTGCGGCACGGCGAAGATCGTATCTCCATTGTAGCACATTTTTCCCGGGAAAAAATACCGCGGCGGTCAGTTTGCAGGGAACAAATGAATTTCCTGCACGATTTTTGGAGAAGTTGTGCCGTTTCCCTTGATTTTTGCAGGTGGATATATTATCATCAAAGAAAGGGACGCCGTTCCGATGCGGGCGGCGGAAGCGGAGCGGGATCTGTATTTTATAGGGAACTTTGCTAAGGTGCAGCCCGATACTGCAAGAACAGGTCCGGGCCCTGCATCAAAGAACCACGCGATATGCAAAACACAGGTAAGGAGGGTTTCTCATGGCGAAAGATCTGCTGCACAGTATTTCCGAGGGGATGAGCGGGTTCTCAAAGGGACAGAAGCTCATTGCCCGGTACATCATCGAAAATTACGACAAGGCGGCGTTTATGACCGCATCCCGGCTGGGCAGCACCGTCGGGGTCAGCGAGTCCACCGTGGTGCGCTTTGCCACCGAGGTGGGCTTCGAGG
>CAJFQR010000077.1 GCA_904419105.1 Candidatus Avimicrobium faecavium | reverse complement strand
AGTACGCCCGGTACCTCGGCGACGAAAAGGGCCGCCAGCGGGCGGTAAACGCGCTGCTGCGCATGGGCTACCGCTACGGCGAGATCCGGCCGGCCATCGAGCAGGTGCTCGAGGAGGACGGCATCGACGGCGAGCTGGCCTATGAACAGTCGGTGTGAACCGGCACAGACAACGTTTTATTCTATATGATATAAGGAGACAGTTTTTACTATGGCAGTTAAGGTGGGTATGGTATCCCTGGGTTGTTCCAAAAACCAGGTGGACGGTGAGATCATGCTCTCGCTGATCCAGCGGGACGGCTATGAGCTCTGCGCCGACCCGGCGCTTTGCGATGTGGTCATCATCAACACCTGCGGCTTCATCGAGGACGCCAAGCGGGAGTCCATCGAGAACATCCTCGAGTTCTGCGAGCGCAAGCGCGCCGGTCAGGTCCGGGCGGTGGTGGTCACCGGCTGTCTGGCTGAGCGCTATCAGCAGGAGATCGTCTCGGAGATCCCCGAGGCGGATGTGATCCTCGGCATCGGCCGCAACACCGACATCGTCGCCGCCATCGATCACGCCCTCCACGGCGAACGTGTGGTGGAGTTTTCGGATAAGAACGACCTGGTGATGGACGCCGAGCGGGTGCTCACCAATCCCCCCTACTATGCCTACATCAAGCTGGCGGACGGCTGTGACAACCGCTGCACCTACTGTGCGATCCCGAACATCCGCGGCCGGTTCCGCAGCCGCAAGATGGAGAACATCCTCGAGGAGGTCCGGCGCTTTGCCGCCCAGGGCGTCACCGAGATGAACCTGGTGGCCCAGGACACCACCCGGTATGGGGAGGACATCTATGGCAGGCTGATGCTCCCGGAGCTGATCCGGGAGGTGTGCAAGGTGGACGGCGTGCACTGGGTACGCATCCTCTACTGCTATCCCCAGCGCATCACCGAGGAGCTGCTGGATGTGATGGCCAGCGAGCCCAAGGTGGTCAAGTATATGGATGTGCCGGTGCAGCACGCCAGCGGCCGCATCCTCAAGAAGATGAACCGCCGGGACGACTACACCTATCTGAAAAGCCTGATGCAGCACATCCGGGAAAAGGTGCCCGGTGTGGTGCTGCGCACCACCTTCATCACCGGGTTCCCGGGGGAGACCGAGGAGGACTTCGCCGAGCTGACCCGGCTGGTCAAGGAGGTCCGGTTCGAGCGGCTGGGCTGCTTTACCTACTCCCGGGAGGACGATACCCCGGCCTATGACATGCCCGATCAGATCGATGAGGAGACCAAGCGCCGCCGGGCGGATATTGTGATGACCGAGCAGCTGGCCATCGCCGAGGAGTTTGCCCGCAGCCTCATCGGCCGGGAGCTGGAGGTTGTGGTGGACGGCCTGGACGAGGAGAGCGGCATCTACTACGGCCGCAGTTACATGGACGCGCCGGACATCGATACCCGGGTCTACTTCGATTCGCCCTATGAGCATGAGGTCGGCGAATATGTCACCGTCACCGTCACCGACAGCCGCGGCTATGACCTGATGGCAGAGGAAGCGGAATGACAGACGGCTCTGCCGCAGGAGGATAGCATCGTGAATACACCCAACAAGCTGACGCTGCTGCGCATCGTCATGATCGTGCCCTTTGTCATCTGTATGCAGGTGGAGGGGATCCCGCACCGGTTCCTCTGGGCCTTCGTGCTGTTCGTAACGGCGTCGATCACCGATATGATCGACGGCCATCTGGCCAGAAAGCATGGTCTCATCACCGATTTCGGCATCCTGATGGATCCGCTGGCGGACAAGCTGCTGGTGACCTCGGCGCTGATCTGCTTTGTCGGGCTGGGTATGATCCCGGCGGTGGTGGCCATCATCATCCTGTCCCGGGAGTTTCTGGTTACCTCCATCCGGCTGGTGGCCGCCCCGAAGGGCCGGGTCATCCCGGCGGACAAATGGGGCAAGTCCAAGACCATCTGCCAGATGGTGTGGATCAGCTTCCTGCTGCTGATGCAGTGGGCGCTGTCCCAGGGGATCCAGGCCGACTGGATGGTACTGGTCAACGGGCTGCTGATGTCGCTGACCACGGTGCTCACCGTCTTTTCCGGCGGCAACTATCTGATCAAGAACATCGACCTGCTCAAGGGCTGAGCCCGGCGGCGGAAGGCAGGCGGCCGGCCCCAGGCGGGACCGGCCGCTGCGCATACCACTGGTAAAAGGAGGGATCCCAATGGAACGGAAACTGCTGGATACACTCGACCTGCTCCACGACACCGGCCGCCACACCGAGGCCCTTACGCTGCTGGAGGAGATGCCGGCAGAGGAGCGGGATGCCGAATGGACCGGTCTGCACGCCCGGGCGCTCAACAACCTTGGGCGGTATGACGAGGCGGCACAGGAACTGTTCGCCTGCCGAAAGGCCGGGGAAGGGGATCCTCTATGGCATTACCGGCTCGGCTATGCCCTCTACTATCTCGGCCGGGAAGGGGAAGCCAGGGCGGAGTTTGAAGCGGTGCTGCGGCTGACCCCGGAGGACGAGGACGCCGCCCGGTTTCTCGACTGGTGCGAAAAGGCGCTGACCGTCAAACGGCAGCGGGGCGTTGAAACGCTGACCCCTGCCCTTTACACCGAGGAGGAGAGGGCAGCGGTGCTGCGCCACATCGAGGAGCACTTCGGCCCGGTGGAGACGGCGCTGCTGGAGGTGGCCTCCCCGGACATCGCCGTCCACATCGCGGTGATCCCGCCCTGCCCGGAGCATGACTGCACCGTCCTCTGCACGGTGGGCATGGGGGCCAGTCCGATGCGGGTCCCACCGGAGCTGGCCGGCCGGGGGCTGGAACGGGCGGAGCTGATGATGGCGCTGCCCGCCCATTGGCGGGTGCAGGACCCGGATGAGCAGTGGCACTGGCCGGTACGCTGGCTCAAGATCGCCGCCCGGGTGCCGGTGGAAGAGGGGAGCTTTCTCGAGTGGGGGCAGGCGGTGCCCACCGGCGGGCCCTTCTGCCGCAACAGGAAGTGGAACGGATTTTTGGTGTCCTGGCCGATGGCCTTCGGCACCGAGAGCTTTCGCTGTACGCTGCCCGGCGGGGAGCCGGTGAACTTTTATCAGCTGGTGCCCCTCTACCAGGACGAGATGGACTTTCTCTTCCGCAGCGGGCCGGAGGCGCTGGTGCGCTACCTGCCCGAGCGGGCGCTGGAGGTGGTGGACCTGGGCCGGGAGAGCGTGTGCCGCTATCTCTCGGTCAAGGACTTCGCTATCCCCACCGGCAGGCTGCGGCCGCTGCTGCGCGGCTGGGACGGTCCCACCGGCTGCATCGCCACCGATCGCATTCTGGTGGACGGCTGTCCGGTGGGCTATATGTACCGGGAGGAGCCGGACTATGACGGGGACAGCGGCTGGCGGTTCCTCGCCGGGGATGAGAGCGACGAATACCTTCAGGACCTGCACAACTCGGATTTTTACGACCTGAACACCCTGTGCAACTACGATGCCGAGATCATGCCCTTCCTCACCGCGCCGGTGGGGGCTGCCTATGAGCGGGACCTGGACGGGCGGCTGGTGCGGCTGGAGGAGGAAGGCCTTCTGTGACCGGCAGGCATTGACAAACCGGCAAAAAGCGAATACAATAGACATACGGAAACCAACCGAATGAACCAAATGCGCAGCGGGACCCAGTAGTCCCCGACACCGGCAGCAGAGAGGCGGCCTCATCGGCTGAAAGGGCCGCTTGTCACGGGTCGGGAATGAATTGCCCCCGTCAGCACGCCGTGGGAACCGGTCTATCCCACAGTATCACGGCGCGTGTGCCCGCGTTAAGGGCTGTTTGAGTGACAAACAGGAGTGGAACCGCGGTTTTTACGATCGCCTCCGGTGGAGCGTCAGGCTCTGCCGGGGCGTTTTTTCTTTCCCGGCGGGCCGGTATTACAGTGGAGAGGAGACAAGTTATGAAGATCTACAACACACTCACCCGCAAAAAGGAGGACTTTGTCCCCATCGAGCCGGGCAAGGCGCGCATCTACGCCTGCGGCCCGACGGTGTACAACTACATCCACATCGGCAATGCCCGGCCTATCTGCGTCTTTGATGTGCTGCGCCGGTATCTGGAGTACCGGGGGTATGAGGTCAAGTTCGTGCAGAACTTCACCGATATCGACGACAAGCTCATCAAAAAGGCGAACGAAGAGGGCATTACCGTTCCGGAGGTGGCCGAACGCTACATCGCCGAGTACAAAACGGACGCCGCCGGTCTGGGCGTACGGCCGGCCAATATCCACCCCCGGGCCACCGAGGTGGTGCCGGACATCATCCGCATCATCGAGGCACTGATCGAAAAGGGCTTTGCCTATGAGAGCCACGGCGATGTCTACTTCCGGGTACACAAGTTCCCGGACTACGGCAAGCTGTCCCACATGCCCATCGAGGACCTGGAGAGCGGTGCCCGGGTCGATGTGAGTGAGATCAAGGAGGACCCGCTGGACTTTGCCCTCTGGAAGAGCGCCAAGCCCGGTGAGCCCTTCTGGGAGAGCCCCTGGGGCCAGGGCCGTCCCGGCTGGCACATCGAGTGCACCGCGATGATCCAGAAGTACCTTGGGGAGACCATCGACATCCACTGCGGCGGCCAGGACCTGGTATTCCCCCATCACGAGGACGAGATCGCCCAGGGCGAATGCTGCACCGGCCATGCCTATGCCCACTACTGGATGCACAACGGCTTTATCAATGTGGACAACCAGAAGATGAGCAAGAGCCTGGGCAACTTCTTCACCGTGCGGGAGGTGGCGGAAAAGTTCGGCTATGAGCCCATCAAGTACCTGATGCTCTCCAGCCACTACCGCAGCCCCATCAACTACAGCTATGACATCATCCAGCAGTGCCGGGCCTCGCTGGACCGGCTGCACAACTGCCGGGACCACATGGACTTCATGCTGGGCAGCGCGCTGGAGGCCCCCGGTGAGGGCGACGCCGCCTTCCGGGCGGACATCGACCGGTGCGTTGAGAAGTTCATCACCGTCATGGACGACGACCTGAACACCGCCGACGGCATCACCGCCCTGTTCGATATGGTGCGGGTCATCAACACCTATCTCACCGAGCACCGGAGCCGGGAGGCCGTCTCCTACGCCATCGAAAAGTTCGACGAGCTCACCGGCGTTCTCGGGCTGCTGTACGACCGCAAGCAGGAGACCCTTGACAGCGAGATCGAGGCTCTGATTGAGCAGCGCCAGCAGGCCAGAAAGAACAGGGACTTTGCCGAGGCGGACCGGATCCGCGATGAGCTCAAGGCCAAGGGCATCGAGCTGAAGGACACCCCGCAGGGTGTTCAGTGGAGCCGCATCGGCTGAGCCGATCTACAAGAAAAATAAAGAAACGGCGCCCCCGGAACATACGGGGGTGCCGTTTCTTCTTCTTATCGATGGGTGGGATCGTCCGGAATGGGCAGCCGTCTGCGGATGGCTCGGGTGAGCAGCCACCCGCCTGCAAGCCAGCAGAGCACGAGGACCAGGGCGTCTATCAGCGCCGGCCGGGCACCGAAGAGACCCTGTAATCCCAGCTCGAATACCGGAGTCAGCGCCACCAGCACCGGTGCCAGCCCGAGCCAGCCGATCCCGCAGAACAGCCGGCGAAAACGGCGCTTTTCCGACGGGGACAGCTCCGGCCGGCGATGGTACCCATATCCGGACACCATGCCGGCGATGACCAGCAGCAGGCAGCCGGCGAGCCACGGAAAGGTGATCTCCACGGGGAAGACCCCGCCCGCTGCCGCACCGTAGAAAAACAGCACTGCCGCTGCCGCGGTGAGAGACCATCCGCCGGCGACCACCTCGGTGCCGGTGGGCCGGACCGTAGTCCCGGTCATGGAAGGCCCCCTCTTTGCCGGAGCGGGAGGCTGGTCGAGCAGTAGATAGTCGGTGCTCACCTCAAACAGCGCCGCCAGCGCCAGAACATTGTCGATATCCGGCCGGGCGGCGTCCAGCTCCCACTTGCTTACAGCCTGCCGGGAGACCCGGAGCTGTTCCGCCAGCGCCTCCTGGGATAGGCCCCGTTCTCGCCGAAGGGTCTGCAATTTTTCACCAAATGTCATTCTGTTTCACTCCTTATCGGTTTGAGGCTATGGTACCATGGCGGCGGAGAGGAGGCCACCGCGCCGGGGCGGAAATTCCGCAACTGCCGGTTGCGGCGGGTGATTTCTCCGCATTTTACAGAGGATCCGGGCGCTCTTTCACTGAGAGAAGAAAACAGCCGGTCTATCCCAGCCGCCGCAGCCCCTTGGGCAGGTGGTTTTTCAGCGTGCCCCGGGAGGCCTTGCCCCAACCGAGAGGGAAGGAATCCACCGTCACCAGCGCATAACCGGAAAGGCTCCGGTCCACCGGCAGCGTCTCCCCGCGCAGGAAGGCCGGCGTCCGGGGGTCCTCGGCGGTGAGTGCCACCTCCTGCCGGACGCCGGCGGGGGAGAGAGCCATGGCCAGTGCATGGTCCGGCTCAAAGCGGTTTTTCTTCAGCTGGCCGAGCACCAGGCCCGGCCGCAGCACCGTGAGACCCCGCAGGTCCCCAACGCCGTCGGGCAGCAGGCAGAGGGCGCCGCCGAAGAGGACAAGCCGTCCCTCCGGTTCGGTGGTGAGCACCTCCCGGCAGAAGGTCCGCCAGTCGCCAAGGTCCGGGAGCTTTTCCGCCGGGAGCACCGGC
>CAJFQR010000076.1 GCA_904419105.1 Candidatus Avimicrobium faecavium | reverse complement strand
ACCGCCTCCCACATGGACGAGGTGGGCTTTATCGTCACCCACATCGAGGAGGACGGCTTCCTGCGGGTGGCCCAGGTCGGGGGCATCGACCGCAAGCTCTACGCCTCGGCCTGCGTCACCGTTCACACGGCGCAGGGGGACCTGCCCGGCGTCATCGCCTCGGTGCCGCCCCACCTGCGCAGGGAGGAGAAGGAGCTCCCCGCCGCCGACGCGGTCGCCGTTGACCTCGGCCTCTCCGGGGAGGAGGCAAGGGCCGCCGTACAGCCCGGCGACCGGCTTACCCCCGATGTGCCGCCGGCGGTGCTGCTGGACGGGAGCGTCAGCGCCAGGGCGCTGGACGACCGGGCCTGCTGCGCGGCGGTGATCCTGGCGGCGAAGGAGCTGGCGGCCCTTTCGCTGCCGCTGGAGCTGGACTTTGTCTTTACCACGATGGAGGAGGTGGGCAGCCAGGGGGCGGTGACCGCCGCCGGGGAGCTGGCCCCCGACTGCTGCATCGCGCTGGATGTCTCCTTTGCCGTGACGCCGGACGCCCCGGCGAAAAACTGCGGCAGGCTCGGCGGCGGGCCGATGCTGGGCCTCGCCCCGGTGCTGGACAATGCCCTCACCGGCCTGGCCCGCCGGACGGCGGAGGGGGAGGGGCTGCCCCTTCAGTTCGAGGTGATGGCCGGCACCACCGGCACCGACGCCGATGAGATCGCCGTCTCCGGCTGCGGGGTGCGCACCGTGCTGTTCTCCATCCCCCAGCGGTATATGCACACGCCGGTGGAGGTCGTCGACCCGGCGGATGTGGAATCCACCGCCGCCCTCATCGTCGCCTTCTGCCGGGCGCTGGCGGATCGGTATGAAAAGGAGGGAGAGGTATGCTGACCTTTGACGGGAAGATCCGGGCCCTCACTGCCCTGCCCGGCGTCTCCGGCCGGGAGGAGGCGGTGCGGGACTTTATCCAGAAGGAGATCGGCGGCTGCGGGCGCTGCACCGTCGACGCCCTCGGCAACCTCATCGTCGAGAAGGAGGGCCGCCTGCCGGCCCCGGCCCGGCTGATGGTCACCGCCCACATGGACGAGGTGGGCTTCCTCCTCACCCACATTGAGGAGAACGGCCTGCTGCGCTTTGCCGCCGTCGGCGGGGTGTCGCCGGAGGTGGCCGCCGGCAAGCGGGTGTTTGTCGGGGAGAAGGGCCTGCCGGGGCTCATCGGCCTCAAGGCCGTCCACCAGCAGAAGGCGGCCGAGCGCACCGCCCCGCCGGAGCTGGACAGTCTGTACATCGACATCGGCGCCCGCTCCCGGGAGGAGGCAGAGGCGGCGGTGGCTCTCGGCGACCGGGTGAACTTCGCCCAGAACTACGCCCCGATGGGCACCGATCTCCTCCGGGCCAGGGCGCTGGACAACCGGGTGGGCTGTGCCATTTTGATGGAGCTGCTGGAGGGGGAGCGCCGGTACGGCTTCACCGCCGTGTTCACCGTCCAGGAGGAGACCGGCTGCCAGGGGGCCAAAGCCGCCGCCGGGCGCATCCGGCCGGACGCCGCGCTGATCCTCGAGACCACCACAGCCTCCGACCTGCCGGGGAACGACGGGGCAGAGGCGGTCTGCCGTCTGGGCCGGGGCCCGGTGGTGAGCTATATGGACCGGGGCACCGTCTACCCGCTGGACCCGGCCCGGCGCCTGGCCGGCCTTGGGAAGGAGCTGGGCCTTGCCACCCAGATGAAGAGCAGGGTGGCCGGCGGCAACGAGGCCCGGGTGGTGCAGACCGCCGCCGCCGGGGCGGTGGTGATGGGGCTGTCGGTGCCCTGCCGCTACCTGCACAGCCAGGCGGTGGTGATGAGCCGCCGGGACGCCGCCGATACCCTCCGGCTGGCCGCCGCCGCGGTGGACCGGCTGGAGGAGCTGCTGTGATCGCCTATCTGAACCCGCTGCAGGGGGAGGAGTTTGTCCGGCTGTGCGGGGTGGAGCCGGTGATCGGCGCCCGGATCTGCAGCTGGTTTTCCTGCTACGCCAACGCCTACCCCTTCTGCGACCTGTGGATCCTCTACTCGGATACGCCAAACCCCGCCCACCCGAAGAGCGGCGCCCACGACGGCTGGCCCCACGGGGTCGCCGCCCGGTACCAGGGTACCCTGTGCATCGCCTGCGACCTCGATGCGGACTTTGACGAGCTGGCCGGCTTCATCGCCGCCAGCGGCGCCGCCGAGGTGGAGTGCGTCCAGCCGGTGATGGACCGCCTGATCGGAAAGATTCCCTTCCGGCTGCGGCAGCGCCAGCAGGTGCTCACCTATGAGTTCGGCCGGGAGGACGCCCCGGGCGGCATCCCCGCCGGCGTGCTGGCCGGGGACCGGTTCATCTACAGCGACCACCTGGACTGCGACCCGGCGGAGTTTGTGGAAAATACCCGCCTCCGGGAGATGTATGAGGTCATCTGCCAGAGCTTTGACGGCTACCGGGAGGGCACCCCCTTCACCGGCTGGTATGTGGACGCCTTTGCCCGGATCAAAAAGGCGGAGGGCTACCTCTGCGGCATCTGCCGGGACGGGAAGGTGGTCTCGGTAGCGGGGGTGTACAATGTGTCCCCCTATACGGCGATGGTGAGCTCGGTGGCCACCCTGCCGGACTACCGGGGCCGGGGGCTGGCCCGCCGGTGTGTGCGCCGCTGCCTGGAGTACATCCGGTACCTCGATGTCCGCCCGACCCTCACCGCCGCCACCGACAGCCTGGTGGACTACTACAAGGGCCTCGGCTTCCGGGAGTATGCGGTGCGCTGTTCGGCAATCTACCAGAGGAAGCCCTGAGCCCTGTGAAAAAACGCCCGGCGCAAAAAAAGATCCCCCCGTATGGGGGACCTTTTTTGCGTTTTCGGGCCGTTACTGCTGGATCGTGACGGTGTAGCCCTCGGCCTCGAGGGCGGCAGCCGCCTCCTCCGGGGTCGAGGCGGCATAGGGGGAGAACTCCAGCGGGTCGGAGCAGCCCTCGCCATAGCCGCCCTTGCCGTAGTCGTTCAGCGAGTAGAAGTGCAGCGCCAGCGCCCCGTCCTGGAACTGGAGCTCCTGGCTGTCCGGGAAGGCGGCCCCGTCCCGTTCGGCATAGAGATACCAGCGGCCGCTGCCGTAGGCCGTCTGCCCGTCCACACTGCCGACCGGGGCAGTGCTCTCAGCCGGGGTCCCGGCCGGGGCGGGCTCCTCTTCCGGGGCGGTGTCCCCGGTTGGGGTTTCTTCCGGCGCGGTCTCTTCTTCCGGCGCAGTTTCCGGTGCGGCCTCTTCTTCCGGTGCGGCCTCCTCTTCCGGCAGGCTCTCGGTCTGGGAGGGCGCGGCGGTGTCCTCCGGGGCCTCTCCGGCACAGCCGGCCAGCGGCATCACGGCCAGCACGGCGGCAAGCAGCAGCGCCAGCGTCTTGCATTGTTTCATCGTCTTTGCTCCTTTCTGCGATTTTTTGCAGGGGGTCTTTTCTCCATTATACCCGCTGCCGGGCCGCGGCGCAAGGGAGAGGCGGCCCCGCCGGAAGGGTTTCCCAAATTTTCCCCTTTCCCGGCGGGCGGTTTGATGCTATACTGAAGAAAAGCGGCGGGCCCTCCCGCCATCACCCACACCGAAAAAAGGAGAATGTGCGATGTATCAGGTCTTTAACTACACCGACAACGACGACATCAGGACCCTGGCGGAAAAGGGGCCGTTCCGGGTCATTGAATACCAGCGGGACCTCAGCGTCACGCCGATGCAGGCGGAAACCGCCTGGTTTATGGACCAGATGAAGGTGCGCAAGCGCCAGGCGGTCATCGACCTTGCCAAAACCGGCGGCATCACCCTGCAGGCCGGGGCGATGCAGTGGATGCTCGGCGATGTCCGGGCCAACACCGGCGTCAAGGGGGTCGGGGACTTCTTCGGCAAGGCGATGCGCGGCGCCGTCACCGGTGAGAGCGCCATCAAGCCGGAGTATGCCGGCAGCGGCCTGCTGGTGCTGGAGCCCACCTACAAGCACATCCTGCTCCTGAACCTGGCCGACTGGAACGGCCAGGTGGTGCTGGACGACGGCTTCTTCCTGGCCTGTGAATCCACCGTCACCCACAAGGCGGTGATGCGCTCCAACCTGTCCTCGGCGGTGGCCGGCGGGGAGGGGCTCTTCAATCTCGGGCTGTCCGGCAGCGGCATTGTGGCGCTGGAATCCCCCTGCCCGAAGGAGGAGCTCATCGAGATCACCCTGGAGGAGGACACCCTCAAGATCGACGGCAATATGGCGGTGGCCTGGTCCGGCAGCCTGGAGTTCACCGTTGAGCGCTCGGGCAAGAGCCTCATCGGCTCGGCGGCCTCCGGGGAGGGCCTTGTGAACGTCTACCGGGGCACCGGCCGGGTGCTGATGGCCCCTGTGCGGGAGATGCCGCTGGACACCATCAGCCAGTGATACGGCAGACAGCAATAGACAGCGATACAGATAAAAACACCCCCGTCTCCGGGGGTGTTTTTCTGTCAGGCGGGGGCCGTCACGCCGCCTCGGCGGGGGCGGCCAGGCTGTCGATCCAGC
The DNA here is from genome assembly GCA_904419105.1 of Candidatus Avimicrobium faecavium. Classification (GTDB taxonomy): domain Bacteria; phylum Bacillota; class Clostridia; order Oscillospirales; family Ruminococcaceae; genus Avimicrobium; species Avimicrobium faecavium. Next base: position 2,581 of record CAJFQR010000076.1, on the reverse strand, counting down.
TCTGGACATTGCGCTCGACGATGAAGTAGGGCACGCTGCCGCTCCGGAGCAGCGCCGTGTGGAAGCCCAGGTCGGTATAGGCGTCGTCCAGGGCCTTTTCGGCCTGCTCCTTCAGGGCTTCGATCTTCATCCAGCCCACATAGTAGGAGAGGTAGGCCGTCGGCTCCAGCCGCATCAGGTCGTAGTAGGTGTCGGCAAACCCTTCGGCAAAGTAGCTCCCGTACTGCCCGGTGAACTCTTCCCGGCTCAGGCCGTAGTAGTTGACGTCGATGTCCATCATCGTCACCAGGGCGTAGCTCATCTCGGCGTTGAGGCGCTCCATCTCCAGCACCGGGTCGGGGATCTCCCCGCCCTCGAGGTACTCCAGCGCGTGGAGCTCCACATAGGTGGCGTAGCCCTCGTTGTAGCCGGTCTGGGAGCCGAGCACCTTGCGGAAGTTGGACCCGAGATCCTGGTAGAACAGGCTTGCCGCATACATATGCCCGGGGATCCCCTCGTGGGCCAGCGTCATATAGGTGCCCGGCGCCCGCAGCTCGGCGGTGTTTTCGGTGTTCACCCGGATGCGCAGCGGGCCGGTCTCGTCCACCGCCGGGTTGACAAAGTAGGCGGCCACGCCGCTGTTTGCCACATCTTCCGGGATCGGGTCGATGACATAGCGCAGCTCCCCGACGGCCGGGAAGTCCGCCGCCGCCCCGGTGAGGAAGGCAAGCATCTCCTCATAGCCGGAAAAATCGGTCTCATACACCCCCTCCAGCCAGCCGTTGTACAGGTCCGGGTAGAGGAAGGCCAGCCCCCCCAGCCGGGAGAAGGCGCTGCTCAGCCGCTCCTCCGCCTGCTGGTAGACCTCCTCCGGGCTCTCGTCCACGGCGGTGGCCGCCTGGAACAGGATGGTGTAGTAGTCCTGGCCGTCCGGCAGAGCGGCCAGCCCCTCTTCGTTGTTGAAGCCCCCCTGCATCTCCCGCAGGGCGTCCGCCACCGCCTGATAGGCCGGGATAAAGTTCTCCAGGAAGGCCTGGCGGATCTTCGCCTGGTAGGCGGCGGCCTCCTCCTCCGAAAGGCCGAGCCCCTCGGCCTGGGCCAGGAGGTTTTGCAGCACGGCGCTCTCCTCGCCGGCGGCCACCACCCCGTCACAGACCTCGATGACGCTGTCAAAGTCGATGGTGAGCACCTCTTCCTCCTGCTGGCGGCGGGTGTAGGCGATCAGGCTGTCAAAGTAGGGCGGAATGCTCTCCAGCAGCTCCGGCAGCCGGGCCAGGTCGCTCTCGGAGCTCACCTGCAGCTCGGACAGGGTGGTGAGCAGCCCGGTGTGCACCCCGGACAGGTTGGAGAAGTAGCTGCCGTAGTAGCGGAACCGGTCCTCATAGCTGGCGGCGGAGATATTGCAGCTCCACTCGAGCAGGTCGTAGGTGTCCTGCTGTTCCGGGGTGAGCAGCGACCGGTCAAACCGGTGGAGGGTATCCAGCAGGGCCCGGTTCTGCTGGGCGGCGGCGGTGAAGTTCTCATCGGTGTCCGGCGTGCCGACGCTTACCTCCATCTGGCTGCGGTCGATGCCGAAGGCCGCCGGGTCCTCAAGGAAGTAGAGGGAGCTGGTGAAGTCGGAGGACATGGTCCCGAGGAACAGCTCCTCGGTGAACGCATCAAACCGGCTCTGGACGGTGGCCGGGTCCCCGGGGCCGCAGGCGGCCAGCGGCAGGACAAGGGCTGCCGTGAGCAGCAGCGCCAGTCCCCGGCGCAGGATCTGTCTCTTCATAAAAAACCTCCTGACAGGCGGCCCGGGCCTCCCCGCAGGGAAGGCCCTCCGGCCGCAGTGGTGTTCGGACTCAGTGTATGAGGGGCCCGGGACGGACTATCCCTCCGCCGGGGCCTCCTCCGGAAGGAGCCCCATGCGGCGGCGCACCTCGTCAAAGGAGATGGGCCGGTAGCCGGTGCGCTCGACGCAGACGCAGCAGCTCTGGGGGCTGGCGTCGGCATAGGCGGGGTTGCCGTGTACATGGCCGAAGATGTTCCCATAGGGCATGTTGGTGTTGAGATAGAGGGGCTCATGGCTGAGCAGGAAGAACTCCCGGAACAGGATCGGGCAGTCGTACACCTCCTCAAAGCCGCAGTCCCGGTACCACCGGGTCGGGTGGGTGTCGTGGTTGCCCATCACCAGGCGCTTGTGCCCCTGGAGCAGCTCCACCAGCCGGCGGGTCTGCTCCTTGCCGTAAAAGGACACATCTCCCAGCAGGTAGACGGTATCCTCCGGCTGGACAACCTCGTTCCAGCGGGTGACAAGGGCCTCGTCCATCTCCTCCACCGAGGAGAAGGGGCGGTTTTCATAGGCGATGATGTTCTTGTGGCCGAAGTGGAGATCGGCGGTAAAATAGATGGCCGGCATAGGCGCACACTCCTTTCTATGTCTATCCTATCATAGCCGCCGCCCGGGGGCAAGCCCCCGGCCGCCCTTCCCGCCGATTGACACCCTTGCCGGAAGATGCTATAATTGTTTAACTGCCGCAGATGTGACGGCAGACTTCCCATGCGGGTATGGCGGAATTGGCAGACGCGCCAGATTTAGGCTCTGGTGGAGTGATCCTTGCAG
>CAJFQR010000075.1 GCA_904419105.1 Candidatus Avimicrobium faecavium | reverse complement strand
CCAGGGCGTTGTAATGGGTGCGGTCGCTGGTGCCGAAGCCGGGCATCGTCACCGCGATCACACTGCGGCTGTCCAGCCGCAGCAGCCCGGCGGCCCGGTGGCAGACCAGCAGCGCCAGCGTCGAGTCCAGTCCGCCGGAGATGCCGACGAGCATCTTCTCCAGGCCGGTGTTCTGCAGCCGGGCGGCAAGGGATTCCGCCTGCAGGGCGAACCACTCCCGCAGCGTGCGCTCCTCCTCCGCCGGATCCATCGGCAGGTAGGGGGTGGAGGAGAAGGTGCGCAGCGCATAGTCCCGGTCGAGCCCCGGGAAGGAGAGGGCCGGCTGTGCCGGGATGGCGGAGCGGCGGCCCGCCCGGACGATGTCCAGGTCGATGTCGTACACCAGCTCCGCCGACTGGCCGAAGTCCGCCCGGATGCTCACCGTCTCACCGGCCTCGGCGATCACCGCCCAGCCCTTCCAGGCGTGGGGGGAGGAGGTGTCCCCGCCGGCGCCGCAGCAGCAGACGGCGGCGCAGCCGAAGGCCCGGCTGAGGGCGGCGGCGTCCGCCTCCGCCCGGGCGAAGGAGCCGACCCGTGCCGGCTCATAGCAGGGCAGCAGCACCGCGTCGCACCCCTCGAGCAGCGCGGCGTGGCGAAAGGCCCCGGACGGCCCGCCGCAGAGCAGGATCCGGGTGCGGCAGCCGCCGATGGAGAAGAGGCTCTCCGCCGGGAAGAGCCCCTCCGGCAGCGGCCCGGAGACGGGGGCGTCCGGCGGCAGCACAAAGCCGAGCACCCTGCCCCGGCGCACCAGCGCCATCGCCGGCACCGGCACGCCGCCCAGGTCCAGCGGCAGCCCGACCAGCAGCAGAGACTCCAGGTCCTGGAAGTCCAGCGCCAGCGCCTCCAGCTCCCGCCGGGCGATGTCCAGCAGATAGCCGTGGCGGCGCAGCGAGCCGGCAGACGGCGGCAGCAGCACCTCCGACGGCAGCAGGATGGCGTCGGGGATGTGGAGGGCGGCCTTTTTGAGCTCCTCGGTGAGGAAGCGCCGGCTGCCCCCGGGGCTGGCCGGGTCAACCCGGCCGGTGACGGCGGCGAAGCGGATGAGATCAAGCATGGATGGCAACTCCTTTCAGGGGATATCTGCTTATCAGTGTACCACATTCCCGGCATTTCGGGTAGCGGGCCGGGCGGGAAAACGAAAAAAGACAGGCCGGACGCCTGCCTTTTCCGCGGTCAGACCGCGTGCTCGAGAAAGACCTGACCGGCGTGGGGGATCTGCCCGCCGAGCTGCACGCTGCCGGTGCCGGCCAGCGTGAAGCCCTGCCCGGTGTAGAGGCCGACGGCGGGCTTGTTCTGGCTGCCGGTGTCCAGCCGGACGGCGGCACAGCCCTGACGCCGGGCCTCGGCCAGGATCTGGCGGACCGTCTCCTTGCCAAGGCCCCGGCCGCTGGCCGAGGGCCGCACGCAGAGGGTGTGCACCACCAGGGCCCGGTCCCCGTCGGCGGGGATCTGCCAGGGGATCGAGGCGTATTCCTCCGGCTGGGTCCGGCCCAGGATCACGCTCACCGGCAGGCTGCCGTCCTCCAGCTCGAGGACATAGAGCTCGCCGGCCTCCAGCGCCGTCCGGGCGCTGGCCCGGGTGGGGTAGACCCCGAGCTTCCAGGCGGTCCAGGCGCCGTGGTCCCGTTCGTGGGTGAGCAGTTCGGTGTAGCCGGCCTCGACGGCGTCCAGGTCGGCCTCGGTGGCTTTGCGAAAGATCATCGGTGGTCACTCCTTTTTGGCATCTCTGCTCTTATGATAGCACCGGCGGCCGGGGGACGCAAGGTGCGGGGCGAATTTTCCCTTTCCGGTTGCGAAACCGGACAGATATGGTACAATAGGGGCAGAAGAGTCTGAATGAAAAGAGGAGCGCCTGATCCTATGTATATCAATCTGTTCGACAGCCATGTCCACTCGGACAACTCCCCGGAGGGGCGGGACCTGGTTACCGCTCTGTGTTCCGCTGCGGTGGACAAGGGCATCTCCGGCATCTGTGTCACCGATTCCTGCGATATGCAGGAGTTTGAGGAGCAGCGCTACGGCAAGCGGCTGATGTACTCCTGCTTTGCCGCCCGCAAGGCCCAGGATGTCTTTTCCCAGCAGCTCATTGTCACCAACGGCGTCGAGATGTGCCAGCCGCTGGCCGACCCGGTCCGGGCCGAGGAGGTCATCGGGAAAAACCGCTTCGACTTCGTCCTCGGTTCGCTGCACAAGACCCGCAGGTACGGCGATATGATGATGCTCAACTACGCCCACCCGGCGCTGGACCTGCAGGATGTGTTCCGCAGCTACTACGAGGAGCTCCTCGAGGTGGTGCAGTGGGGCAGGTTTGACAGCCTGGCCCATCTGGGCTACCCGCTGCGCTACCTCAAGCCCTACAACCGCACGGTGGACCTGGCGAAGATGGACGATGTCTTTGCCGAGATCATGAAGGGGCTGGTGGAGCGGGGCATCGCCCTGGAGCTGAACACCGGCGGGCTGCGCATGGAGATCGAGGCCTTTACCCCGTCGAACAAATACCTGGCCATGTACCGCGACTACGGCGGGGAGATGATTACCATCGGCTCCGACGCCGAGCGCTGCGAGGACATCGGCTGCGACATCCAGGCGGGCATGGAGCTGCTCAAGAGCGTGGGCTTCAAGTACTTTACCTTCTTTAAGAACCGGCAGCCGGTGATGCTGCGGCTGCTGTGAGAGGAGCGGCGATGGAAAAGACGAGTGTACTGGTGGGCATGAGCGGCGGGGTGGACTCGTCGGCGGCGGCGCTGCTGCTGCAGCGGCAGGGCTTCCGGGTGGCAGGGGCCACCTTTTTGCTGTGGAACGGCGCCGACGGCCGCTGCGGCACCGAGCGGGAGGCCGCCGACGCTGCGGAGGTGTGCCGGATCCTGGGTATCCCCCACCACATCATCGACCTGCGGGAGCGGTTTGAGGCGGCGGTGATCCGGCGCTTTGCCGAGAGCTACCGGCAGGGGCGCACCCCGAACCCCTGCGTGGACTGCAACCGGTCGATCAAATTCCCGGGGCTGCTGGAGGCGGCGGACCGGCTGGGCTATGCGCGCATCGCCACCGGCCACTACGCCAGGATCCTCCGGGACGGGGAGGGCCGGGCCCATCTGGCTGCCGCGGCGGACCGGCGCAAGGACCAGAGTTATATGCTCTGGGCGCTGCCCCGTCAGGCGCTGGAGCGGGTGGAGCTGCCGCTGTGGCAGTATGAAAAGGACGCCGTCCGGGCGCTGGCCCGGGAGGCCGGCCTGCCGGTGTACGACAAGGCGGAGAGCCAGGATGTCTGCTTTATCCCCGACGGGGACATGCCTGGCTTCCTTGAGCGGTACGCCGGGCTGACGCCGGCGCCCGGGGACTTCCTCGACGGGGACGGGGCGGTGATCGGCCGCCACGACGGCTGCTGGAAGTATACCATCGGCCAGCGGCGGGGGCTCGGGGTCGGCTTCGGGCAGCGGATGTTCGTCACCGGCATCGACCCGGCGCACAACACCGTCACCCTCTCGGCCGGGGAGGGGCTCTTCCGGCGGCGGCTGACCGCCGGGGAGCTGAACCTGTTGGAGGGGGAGCTCACCGGCCCAGTGGCGGTCACCGCCAAGATCCGCTACGCCGCCCGGCCGGCGGCGGCCACCCTCTACCCGCTGGAGGGGGGCCGGGTGCTGGTGGAGTTTATCGAAGGGCAGCGGGCGGTGACGCCGGGGCAGTCGGTGGTGTTCTACCGGGGGGAGATCCTCTGGGGCGGGGGCATCATCCTGCCGGAGCTCCCGCCGGAGGACTGAGCAGATAGAAAAGAGCGATAATATGGAACAGATGGCAGGCGTTCTCCTGGGGGTACTGCTCTACGGAGTGGTTTGCCTTGGGATTGCCGGGGTACGGGCGGCTTTCTGCCGCCGGGAACGGGGAGCCTTCCGCCGCACCTTCCGGCTGTTTTTCCGGGAGGCGCTGAACCCCTTTCACTGGTTCTGGAACTGACCGGTTTTCCGGTTAAAATCATAAATAAAGGAGCGATTGGTATGATCTTTCCCGAAAAGGGCTGGCAGAACACCGAAAAGACGGCGGAGCTGGCCTGTGCCTATGCTAAGGAGCACGGCATCCGGCATCTGGTGCTGGCATCCAAAACCGGCTACACCGCCGATATCTTTCTGGACACCTTTGAAAAGGCCGGGGTGCCGATGCACATTGTCAGCGTGACCCACTGCTACGGCGACCTGGGCCCCGGCCAATGTGAAATGACCCCGGAAAAGCGAAAAGAGCTCACCGACCGGGGGGTGACGGTAATCACCGCCACCCACGCTCTCTCCGGGGCGGAACGGGGCATTGTCAACCGGTACGGCGGCTGGACACCGGCAATTCTAATGGCGGACACCCTGAAAATGCTCGGCCAGGGCATGAAGGTGGGGGTGGAGATTTCGCTGATGGCAATGGACAACGGCGCCATTCCCTATGGCGAGGAGATCATTGCCGTGGGTGGCTGCGGACACGGGGCGGACTATGCCATCAGCCTGATCCCGGGTCACTCCAACAACCTCTTTGAGACCAAAGTCATCGAGATCATCTGCAAGCCCCGGATCTCCTGAGCCGGGGAAACAAAAAAGCCTCCGCAGCAGCGGAGGCTTTTTCACGGCAAAGAAGAGGCCGGTTTACTTCACTTCGATCAGGTCGTACTCTCTTGAGCCGAGGCCGATCTTCTCGGCGTGGGCCAGGCAGGTCTGGTACTCCGACTCGGGGGTGGTGTTGACAAAGTGGTCGTGGTGGTCGCAGAAGCCCTCTTCTCTCATGTGGTCGCCGAGGATGCTGTCCGGCAGCGGCTGGGCCTTGAGGCAGGCGTCCACACAGGCCTGGTCCAGGGCCAGCGGGTCGGTGGAGCAGAACATGCCGATGTCCGGCAGGATCGGGGCGTCGTTTTCGGGGTGGCAGTCGCAGTAGGGGGAGATGTCCAGCACCAGCGAGATGTGGAACTGGGGCCGGCCGTCCACCACCGCCTTGGTGTACTCGGCCATGCGGCAGTTGAGCTCGGAGATGGCGGCGTCGTTGGCAAAGGAGATGGCGTCGAAGTTGCAGGCGCCGACACAGCGGCCGCAGCCGACGCAGTTGTTCTGGTTGATGCGCATCTTGCGGGCCTCGGCGTCGAAGTGGAGGGCGTCGTTGGCGCACTCCTTCAGGCACTGGCGGCAGCCCCGGCAGGCAGCCTCGTCGATGGAGGCCTTGCCGTTGGAGTGCTGCTCCTTCTTGCCGGCGCGGCTGCCGCAGCCCATGCCGATGTTCTTGATGGCGCCGCCGAAGCCGGTCATCTCATGCCCCTTGAAGTGGGACAGGCTGATGAACACATCGGCGTCCATGATGGCCCGGCCGATCTTGGCGCTCTTGACATACTCGCCGCCCTCCACCGGGACCTCCACATCGTCGGTGCCCTTGAGGCCGTCGGCGATGATCACCGGGCAGCCGGCGGACAGCGGGGTGAAGCCGTTCTCCCAGGCACAGTAGAGGTGCTCGATGGCGTTTTTGCGGCTGCCGGGGTAGAGGGTGTTGCAGTCGGTGAGGAAGGGGATGCCGCCGAGCTCCTTGATGAGGTCGGCCACCGCCTTGGCGTAGTTCGGGCGCAGGTAGGCGATGTTGCCCAGCTCGCCGAAGTGCATCTTGATGGCGACGAACTTGCCGCTCATATCGATCTCCCCGACGCCCGCCGCCTTGAGGAAGCGCTGGAGCTTGTGGGGCAGCCCCTCCCCGAGACGGGTGCGGAAGCTGGTGAAGTAGACTTTGGATCTTTCCATGAAAATGTTCCTTTCATAACCCATTGATGCAGTCCTGGGTCCCGGTTACCCGCCGGGCCCGTTACCGCCTATCATTATAAACCTGAGAGCGTACTCAAAGTCAAGCCCGGGGCAGAAAAAAAGCCGCGGTGCGCGGCATTTTTTACAGCGGGGAGCTCAGGCGCCGGCCCGGCGGTGGAGGACGAAGGCCCGGTAGAACCGGTCGGCCACCGTGAGAATGCCCCGGAGGTTCACCAGCAGCATCGCGAAGAGCACCGCCGCCTCCATCGGGTAGAGGTACTTGCCGTTGTCCAGCACCAGCCAGCACTGGATGCCGAGGAGCAGCGAGTTGAGGGCGAGCTTTTTCCAGTCGAGGTCGAGGAACACCAGCCGGCGGGTGTCGATGGCCCGCAGCAGGAAGATGAGGATATAGCAGACGGCGGTGGCCCCGGCGGCGCCGTTGAGGCCGTAGACCGGGATCCACAGGTAGTTGAGGATGATGTTGAGCACCGCCCCGACGAAGATGGTCACCATGGCCATGATGTTCTTCTTGCTGGCCATGTAGATGGAGGCAAAGTAGGAGGAGAAGCAGCTGAACACCACCGACACCACCAGCAGCGGGGTGTACTGCCAGGCCTCGAAGAATTCGTCGGTGACCAGAATGTGCATCAGCGGCTTGATCAGCAGCAGGATTCCGCCGGCCGCCAGAAAGACGATGGTCTGGTAGCTCTGGAAGATGTTGGAGTAGAACTGCTCCCGGTCCTCGCTCTCCCGCTCGCCGATGGCCGAGAGCTGCCAGGCCTGGGTGAAGATAGCCGAGATCACCGAGATGATGGTGGGCAGCTTATAGGCCACCGAGTAGATGCCGTTCTGGGCCTCCCCCAGGTAGTAGGTGACAAAGAACCGGTCGGACACATTGGTGATGCTCCACATGATGGTGGCGGGGATCAGCGGCAGCGAGTAGACGATCATCTCCCGGACGGTGCCCCGGGGGAGGCGCCGGAAGCTCTTCATATACCGGTAGAGCCGGGCGGTGACCCACAAAAAGGCCATTGACACAAAGTTGGACACCACCACCGACAGGATATATCCGTACATGCCCCAGCCCATCACCACCAGGAAGAGCACATTGCACACCACGGTGGAGACGGTGTTCAGGATGCCGTTGAAGGCGAAGAGCCGCACCAGTCCCATCGCCCGGACGAACTGGGCGCTGACCCCCTGCAGCGCGGCGGCGAATACATAGATGTAGATCAGGGCGGTGTAGTCGCTGATCATCTCGATGCGGGCCAGCAGCGGGCAGAACAGTAAGAAGACCCCAAACCCC
>CAJFQR010000074.1 GCA_904419105.1 Candidatus Avimicrobium faecavium | reverse complement strand
CAACAATTTGACCACGAGCTTTGAGACCGAGCAGGGCAAGGTCCAGGCGGTGCGGGGCATCAGCCTTGCGGTGGAGCAGGGGGAGATTGTCGGCATCGTCGGGGAGTCCGGCTCGGGCAAGAGCCAGTCGATGTACTCGGTGATGGGCCTTCTCAGCGAGAACGGCACCGTCGAGGACGGCTCGATCCTCTTCGACGGGCAGGAGATCAGCCCGGCCAGGTTCACCGGCGGCGCCCACGCCTATGAGAAGATGATGGAGGGCATCCGCGGCCGGACCCTCTCGATGATCTTCCAGGACCCGATGAGCTTTCTCAACCCGGTGCTCACCATCGAAAAGCAGCTTGTCGAGCCGATGAAGAACCACCTGCACCTCTCCGGGGAGGAGCTCCACCAGCGGGCGGTTCAGCTGCTCACCCAGGTGGGAATCCCCTCGCCGGAGGAGCGGCTCAAACAGTACCCGCACCAGCTCTCCGGCGGTATGCGCCAGCGTGTGATCATCGCCATCGCCCTGGCCTGCGACCCGAAGCTCATCATCGCCGACGAGCCCACCACCGCCCTCGATGTCACCATCCAGGCCAAGATCCTGGGCCTGATCAAGGAGATGCGGGACCAGACCGGCTCCGGCGTTATCCTCATCACCCATGACCTCGGCGTCGTGGCCAGCACCTGCAGCCGGGTGTACATCATGTACGGCGGCAAGATCGTGGAAAACGGCACCGCCGATGAGATCTTCTACCAGCCGGGGCACCCCTACACCAAAGGCCTGCTGGCCTGTGTCAACAACCCGGAGGAGGACACCGAGCTCCAGCCGATTCCCGGCAGCCCGCCGGACCTGCTCCATCCGCCGGCCGGCTGCCCCTTTGTGGACCGGTGCGACAAGGCGATGAAGATCTGCAAGCAGGCCATGCCCCCGGAGGACCAGCTGAGCCCCAGCCACTGCGTCCGCTGCTGGCTGAACCACATCCCCACAGAAAAGGAGGCGCAGTAAATGGAAGAACCGATCCTCAAAGTTGAAGGGCTGAGCACCTTCTTCCCGGTGGGCGGCGGCCTGTTCGGCAAAAAGCAGGAGGTCAAAGCGGTCAACGATGTCTCCTTCGAGGTGATGGAGAATGAGACCTTCGGCCTGGTCGGCGAGTCCGGCTGCGGCAAGAGCACCCTCGGGCGCACCCTGGTGAAGATCTATGAGCCCACCGCCGGCAAGATCACCTTTATGGGCAAGGACATCACCAAGCTGCACGGCAGCGAGGTGCCGGAGTTCCGCCGCAATATGCAGATGATCTTCCAGGATCCCTACGCCTCGCTGAACCCGCGTATGACCGTCGGCGAGATCATCCGCGAGCCGATGGACATCCACAACATCGGCTCCCCGGACGAGCGGGACAAAAAGGTGGCCGAGCTGCTGGAGACGGTGGGCCTCAAGCCGGACCATGTCCGCCGCTACCCCCATGAGTTCTCCGGCGGCCAGCGGCAGCGGATCTCCATCGCCCGGACGCTGGCGCTGGACCCGAAGTTCATCGTCTGCGACGAGCCGATCTCGGCGCTGGATGTCTCGATCCAGGCCCAGATCATCAACCTGCTCGAGCGCATTCAGAAGGAGCGCAAGATCTCCTATCTGTTTATCGCCCACGACCTCGGGGCGGTCAAGCACATCTCCGACCGCATCGGGGCCATGTACCTCGGCAGCCTGGTGGAGATCGGCGACAGCGACGAGCTCTACCACCATCCGCTGCACCCCTACACCCAGGCGCTGCTGGCGTCCATCCCGATCCCCGACCCGGAGAAGATGCGCGCCCGCAAGTCCCAGGAGATCATCGGCGAGATCCCCTCGCCGCTGGATATCCCCTCCGGCTGCCCGTTCCGCACCCGGTGTCCCTACGCCACCGAGCGCTGCGCCAAAGAAAAACCGGCGTTAAGGCAGGTAGGCACCTCCCAGGTAGCCTGTCACCTTTACGATACAGACGAATAACCACCCGAGACCACGATATGAGGAGAGTTTGCATGAAAAAACTGACATCTCTGCTCCTGGCTCTCGCCATGACGGTCGGCATGCTGTCCGGCTGTTCCGGCGGCGAAGAGAGCTCGAGCACCGCAGATGGCGGCAGTGCGGCAGCCCAGGAGGTCACCGTTGCCATCGCCTCCACCTTCGCTACATTGGACCCGGCGCTGATCAGCACCACCCACATGAGCCATGTCTACGGCAATATGGGCGCCACCTTCTATGAGACCGACGCCTCCGGCGCCCTGCAGTACGACCTCGGCGAGAATGTGGAGGTCTCCGAGGACGGCCTGACCTACACCTTCACGATCAAGGACGGCCTGCTCTGGTCGGACGGTGAGCCCCTTACCGCCGAGCACTTTGTCTACGGCATCAAGCGTACCATCGGCTACGGCCCGGACAACGCCTATACCAAGCGCAACCTGACCACCTTTATCGCTGGAGCTTCGGAGGCTGCCGATCAGCAGCTGGATGTGGCGGCGATGACCGATGTGGGTGTGGTTGCTCTGGACGACACCACCTTCCAGATCACGCTGGAGAGTCCCTGCCCCTACTTTGAGAATCTGTTTAGTGCCAACTCCACTGCTCCGCTGCGGCCGGACTTTGCCCCGGAGCATGAGAGCTCCTGGTCGGTAAACGGCGTCTACCCGTCCTGCGGCCCGATGGTCCTTGAGTCCATCAGCCCGGAGGAGGAGGCGGTCCTGGTCAAGAATGACAACTACTGGAACGCCGACGCCGTCACCCTGGACAAGGCCACCTTTGTGGTCATGACCGACGCCACCGCCCAGCTCAACGCCTTCCGCACCGGTGACATCGACATCGCCATGAGCGTGCCCACCGAGACCGCGGACAACAGCGAGTTCGCCGACAACTTCGTCAAGCCGGAGAAGTATGTCTCCAGCTACTTCGTCCTCATCAACGGCGGCCCGAAGAACACCGTTCCGGCCCTGCAGGATGCCAATGTCCGCAAGGCGCTGGCCATGGCCGTCAACAAGGAGACGATGATCAGCGTCCTCGGCGGCAACGGCTACAACATCCAGCTCGATGGCTTCATCCCCTACGGCTTTGAGGACGCCGACGGCGGTGACTTCCGTGACGGATACAGCTACTACGAGTACAACCTGGAGGAGGCCAAGGCCCTGATGGAGGCTGCCGGCTACAACGAGAACAACCGGCTCTCCTTCCCGTACCTCTACTCCAACGGCGACATCCATGAGGACATCGCAGTGCTGCTGCGGCAGATGTGGAGCGAGATCTATGTGGATCTGGAGCTCACCTCGGTGGAGCAGGGCGTCTTCTACGACTATGTGGACAACGGCGATTTCACCACCTGCCGCTATGCCAACAACGACAGCACCGACCCGCTGAGCTTCTTCCAGATCTTCACCACCGATTCCCAGATCGACGGCTGCCAGTCGGTTACCGACCCGGTCTATGACCAGATGGTGGCCGAGGCCTACACCATCATCGATCACACCGAGTACATGGCCAAGCTCCATGAGATCGAGGACTACTTCGTCGGTGAGATGCAGTATGTGATTCCGCTGATGACCCAGACCCCTGTGGTCCTGGCTCAGTCCAACCTGGACGGCCTGTGGCTGACCGTCACCGGCTCGCCGATGATCACCGGCATCACCGTGGAGTAACTCTCTGCAACAGAAAAAAGACCGGCTCGCCGCCGGCCTTTTTTCGCTGTCCTGCCGCTTTTTCCGACCCACTCTCCCCAGGAAAAAAGCCCCGCGTGAAGCGGGGCTTTTTCGCATCGCCGGGGTCAGAACCACCGGGGCGCCTCACCGGAAAATTCCGGCTCCGGGCCGTTCCGATAGGGGTCGTAGCGGGTGCTGTTGCAGCCGAATTCCTGCAGCCGGGCGATCCGTCCGTCCGGGGAAAAGCGCACCAGGCTCACCCCGTCAAAGGCCTCCCGGCGGCCGTCCGCCATGCGGTTTTCAAACTGCCATTCCACCACCGTCTGGTCCCCCTTGTGGAAAAACTGCCGGATCTCCCACCGGAGCACCCGGCCCCGGCGGTTCCACTCCCGGAACCAGTGGGCGATGGCGGCGGCGCCGTGGTATTCCGGGCCCCAGCTCTCGATGTAGACCGCATCCGGGGTGAACAGGGTCTCAAGGTCTGTCTCCTGCGGCTCCAGCCACAGGCCGAACCACCGGCGGATGGCTGCCTCACGCTGTCCTTCGTCCATTGAAATCCCTCCTGTAAAAAAAGCCCCGGAGACGGGGCTTTTTGTGTGGGTCTTACTCGCCGAGGAACTGGACCGCGCAGCCGGTGAGGAATTCCACACCGATGCGGAAGGCCTTCTCGTCGAGGGTGAACTTGGGATGGTGGTTGGGCAGGTTGCCGTCGGGGCCGTCAAAGCCGGCGCCGAAGAAGGCATAGAAGCCCGGGAACGCATGGACGAAGTCGGCAAAGTTGTCCGAACCCATCATCTTCGGGGTCTCGATCGGGGTCAGACCCTCGACCTCACCGGCCACCTTGCGGGCGACGGCGATGGCGGCGGGCTCGTTGACCACCGGGATGGTGTCACCGCGGGAGTAGGTGAACTCGGCGGCGGCGCCGTAGGAGGCGGCGATCTTGTCGGCGATGTCGGCGATCAGCGCCAGCGTCTTGTCCAGAGCCTCCTCCTTGAAGTAGCGGATGGTACCGGCCATCTCGGCGGTCTCGGGGATGATGTTGTCGGCGGTGCCGGCGTGGAACATGCAGGGGCTGACAACCACCGGCTCCAGCGTATCCATCCGGTTGACCAGCAGCGAGGTGATGCGCAGCAGAATCTCCGCCAGCGGCTTGATCGGGTCGATGGAGGCCGCCGGCATCGAGCCGTGGCCGCCCTTGCCGCGGACCTTGAGGGTCCACTTGCAGGCGCCGGCCATGGCCGGGCCCTCGTTGAGGCTGATGAGGCCCAGCGGCAGCGAGGCGGCGATGTGCAGGCCGAAGGCCTTGTCTACACCGCCCTGCTCCTTGAGGTAGTTCACGATATCCCGGGCGCCGTGGCCGATCTCCTCGCCCTTCTGGAAGCAGAGGTAGATCTTGCCGGAGAGTTCCTCCTTGTGCTCGGAGAGGATCCGGGCGGTGCCGAGCAGCATGGCGGCGTGGGTGTCGTGGCCGCAGGCGTGCATGCAGCCGTCAATCTCCGACTTGAAGGGCACATTGGCCTCCTCGTGCACCGGCAGGGCATCGATGTCCCCGCGCACGGCGATGGTCTTGCCCGGGCGGCCGGTGTCGATCAGGCCGACCACATTGGTCTCGGCGACCCGCACATAGGGGATCCCCATCTTGTCCAGCTCCTCGCAGATGCGCCCGCTGGTCCAGACCTCCTGGTCGGAGAGCTCCGGATGGCGGTGGAACTCATGGCGCAGGTCAATCACATAGTTTTCGTACTTCTTTGCTTCCTCATGGATATTGAACATTGTCTCTCAGTCCTTTGCAGTTGAAGTGAGCCCTGGGGCGGGAAGCCCCGGCTTTGTGGTTTTATTGTACGCCGAAAACGGGCATCTGTCAATCGGTGATGCCCATTTCCCGGAAGGCGGCCCGCAGTTTTTCGATGGCTTTTTTCTCGATGCGGGAGACATAGCTGCGGGAAATGCCCAGCCGGGCGGCGGTTTCCCGCTGGGTGTGGGGCAGCCCCCGGCCAAGGCCGTAGCGCCAGTGCAGGATCTCCTGCTCCCGGGGCTCCAGCCGTTCCTTGATGAAGCGGTGGAGCTGCTCTGAGCGGATAGACAGGTCGATCTCGTCCAGGATATTGCCCTCGTCGGCCATCAGGTCGCCGAGGGTCAGGGCGTTGCCGTCCTTGTCGGTGTCGATGGGGTCGAAGAGGGAGATGTCCTGGGCGGCCTTCTTCCGGGAGCGGAAGTACATCAGGATTTCATTTTCAATACAGCGGGAAGCGTAGGTGGAAAAACGGCTGCCCTTTTCGCTGTCGAAGGTGGATACCGCCTTGATGAGCCCGATGGTGCCGATGGAGATGAGGTCGTCCTGCTCTCCGCCGGCGGCGTAGTATTTTTTGGCAATGTGGGCCACCAGACGCAGATTGTGCTCGATCAGCCGGGAACGGGCGGCGGGATCCCCGGCCCGGATGCCCGCCAGGCAGTCCCGCTCCTCCTTTGGGGAGAGGGCCCTGGGGAAGGACCCGCTTCCGGTGATGTGCAGGGCCAGAAAGAGCAGGTTTTCCAGTGCGGCGGAAAAGAGAAATGAATACATGGCAAGATCACCTCACCGATGTATATGTCCCGCCGGGGGAGAATAGGCCGGTTTTTCAGCTGCGGGAGGCCCGGCGTCTGCGGTACCAGAGGCCGCCGGCTACAAGCAGGCCTGTCAGCGACAGGGCGGACATTCCCAGGGCAAGATACACCAGCAGCCGCAGGCAGGACATCTCCGGGCCGTTGGTGGGTACCACCCCGGCGTTGAGCTCGGTGCCGTCGGTGAGGGTGACGATCAGCTCCCCGGCCTCACTGATGGAGATGCCGGCGATGCCCGCACCGTCCTCGCCGGTGACCCGGCCAAGGTTGTTTTCGGTGCCGTCGGTAAGGGTGATAACCAGCTCCCCGGCCTCGTTGATCAACAGACCGGAGATTCCCACCCCGTCCCGGCCGGGGGCTCCATCGACGCCGGCTGCCGGCACACCGGTATCGGCGGCGCCGATCCACCAGTTGCCGTTGGAACCGATAAAGGGGGTCAGGCCGTCCTCACCGTCTTTACCGTCCCGGCCGTCCCGTCCGTCAGAGCCGTCGGAGCCGCTGGAACCGTTTTTGCCGTTGGCTCTGACGCCGGTATCGGTGGTGCCGATCCACCAGTTGCCGTTGGAGCCGATGTACGGGGTATCGCCATCTTCGCCGTCTTCACCCTTCAGGTCGGAGAGGGGCATCAGGTTTTTCCATGCGGTGTCTGCGCCGGTGGTGTACCTCCACTGGATGTATCCATTGGCTATCTGCAGTTCCACTTCTCTGCCGTCCGCACCGTCTGCACCGTCGCCGCCGGTGATAGCGTCCAACGCCACAAGGTCACGCCATGCGCTGTCGTCCTCGCCCTCCCACCGCCACTGGATATGAGTGTCGGTGGTTCGCAGTTCTACCTCGCGGCCGTCCTCACCGCCGCCGCTGGGTATCACCGTCAGCTCTGCCGGGTTACTG
>CAJFQR010000073.1 GCA_904419105.1 Candidatus Avimicrobium faecavium | reverse complement strand
CCTTTTCTTTTGGTGAAGAGGCATTTGGCTGCGCCAAATGCCGCCCGCTGCGGCGGGGACTTCCGCTTCGCTCTATGTGAGGGTGGAAACCCTGATGGTTTCCCCCTCACACTCCTCTTTCCTTCCGACCCTCTTGGTTTGCGGGCTGCGAGTTTGCGCAGCAAACTCGTTAGCTTGCCGGAGCTTTGCTCTGGCAAGGCTTCGTTCCCCCCACACACGCCCCCTCCCTTTTATGATACTGCCATACAGTTTGAGATCTAAAGTGACCGCCATAACCAGATGAAAAGGGCACCGAAAGGTGCCTGTTTCTTTTGGTGCAAAGGCATTTGGCTGTGCCAAATGCCGCCCGCACGTCGGAGCAAAGTCCGCTTTGCTCCGGCTTCTTTTTTTGCCTGCGGCAGAAAAGAAGCCATCCGCCCGCTCCCTTGCTCCTCCTTTTCCGCAAAAGGGCACGCTCGGCTCGCCTGCTCGGTTGCAAGCGCCCTCGCGACGGCTCACTCTCGCTACCACCCTTTTGCGGCGGTATCCTGAACTACACATCAAGAACTTACATTCGCCATACACGCAAACCAGGGCCCCTCTGAGCGCCGCTCCGGCGGGGGCGGGTCTTTTCCTTCCCGCACACCGGGAGGGGCCTTACAGCCGATCTACGGCCCGCTGGCGGGGATCCTGCTCAACAGTCCGGGAACCGGACCCGACCGGCCGCCTTTGCGCCGGGGCCCCTTCGCACACGGAGTATTCTGAACCACACCTCAAGAACTAACATTCGCCATACGCGCAAGCCAGGGCCCCTCTGAGCGCCGCTCCGGCGGAGGCAGGTCTTTTCCTTCCCGCACACCGGGAGGGGCCTTACAGGGCCGCAGAGACGGCTCACAGGCGGCATATCCCCGCAGGTGTTCCGGTACGGGGAAGTTGCTCCCCATAGCCGGCCGGACCCGCCCGTTCGTTTTCCAGTCCAAACCGGTGTGTCGGTCACGGCGGCCGGGTCCCGGTCCCGTCCGGCCCCCTGGGGGGTTGGGGGGGATTGGTTGATCTTTACTTTGTTCTTCTTTCTTTGGTTTATCTTTCTTTTGTTTATCTTTATTTAGTTGTGTGCGGTTTTCCGTTTGCGGTAAATCCGTTTGCGGTAAATCCGTTTGCGGAAAATCCGTTTGCGGAAAATCCGTTTGCGGAAAATCCGTTTGCGGTAAATCCGTCTGCGGTGTTCCGGCATGGGGAAGTCAAGTCCCATAACCGGCCGGACCCGCCCGTTTGTTTCCCATTCCAAACCGGTGCGTCGGTCACGGCGGTCGGGTCCCGGTCCCATCCGGCCCCCTGGGGGTTGGGGGGGATTGGTTGATCTTTACTTTGTTCTTCTTTCTTTTGTTTGTCTTTACTTTGTTATTCTTTATTTAGTTGTGTGCGGTTTTCCGTATCTGGAAAACCCGTATCTGGAGAACCCGTATCTGGAAAACCCGTATCTGGAGAATCCGTATCTGGAAAACCCGTATCTGGAAAACCCGTACGCGGTGAATCCGCTTGCGGCGCCCCGGCCTCTTACAGGGTGCCTGTTCGCCGCAGGCGGGGGGAGAGGGGGCTTTTGGCGGGAATTTGCCCCGATTTGCCCGCAAATCGCCCAGCGGCGGCTTTGACTTTTTCTTCCGGATGGGGTATCATAGAGAACAGTAAACTTTTTCGAAAGGATTTTTGCGTCTATGGACTCCGGCGACAGTAACCCTGCCCCCGCTCATACATATTACATCCGTGAATAATACGGCATGCCACCGCTCCGGGCTTCTGCGCCCGGGCCGGGACGGCGTGCCTTTTTTCACCCTTTTTTACCGTGAAGCTGAATTTTTGAGAGAAGGAGTTTTCTGCTCTATGAACCAATCCATCCTGCCCCAGATCCTGCTGCAGGCCGTGCTCATCGGCCTCAACGCCATCTTCGCCTGCGCCGAGATCGCCGTCATCTCCTTTAACGACGCCAAACTGGCCGCCATGGCCGCCGCCGGGGACAAGCGGGCCATCCGGCTGGCCCATCTCACCAGCCAGCCGGCCCGGTTCCTGGCTACAATCCAGGTGGCCATCACCCTGTCCGGCTTCCTTGGCGCGGCCTTTGGCGCGGACAACTTTGCCGGCGGCCTCACCGAGGCGATCCTGTCGGTGGCGCCGATGCTGCCCCGGGATGCCGTTTCCACCGCGTCGGTGGTGCTGGTGACGCTGATCCTCTCCTACTTCACGCTGATCTTCGGCGAGCTGGTGCCCAAGCGGCTGGCGATGAAAAAGACCGAGGAGCTGGCGCTGGGCATCTCCGGGCTGGTGAGCTTCATCTCGGTGGTGTGCAAGCCCATTGTGGCCTTCCTCACCTTCTCCACCAACCTGGTGCTGCGGCTGTGCGGCGTCGACCCCAACGCCGAGGACGAGGAGGTCAGTGAGGAGGACATCCGCATCCAGGTGGACGCCGGTGCCCAGAAGGGCGTCATCGACCGGCGGGAGCAGCGCATGATCGAAAACGTCTTTGACTTTGACGATATCCCCATCGGCCGCTTTACCACCCACCGCACCGAGGCGGCGATCCTCTGGGAGGAGGATACCCCCGCCGACTGGGAGGAGACGATGCAGCGGACCCGCCATTCCATCTACCTGGTCTGCGGCAAAACCGCCGACGAGGTGCTGGGCACCCTGAGCATCAAGGACTACTATGTCTCCAAGGACAAAAGCCACGACTTTGTCCTCCACAACCTGCTCAAACCGGCGGTGTTCGTGCCGGAGAGCCTTCGGGCCAGCCAGCTCTTCACCCGGATGCAGCAGAGCCGCTACCACTTCGCCGTGGTGCTGGACGAGTACGGCGGCACGCTGGGCATCGTGACGATGAACGACCTGCTCCAGCAGATCGTCGGCCCGCTGGAAAACGAAGATGTGCTCCACGCCCCGGATGAGATCACCCAGCTTTCGGAGAACTCCTGGCGGGTGCTGGGCACCACCTCCCTCACCGATGTGGAGCGGACGCTGGGCTTCAGCCTCCACGCCGAGGACTGCGACACGATGAGCGGCTACATCCTGGCCCTCTGCGGCAGCATTCCCGAGGACGGCAGCTCCTTTGCCCTGTCCACCGACGCGCTGGACATTCAGGTGGAGAACACCGCCGAGCACCGGGTGGAGAGCTGTATCATCACCCTGCGGCATCCGGCAGTGCCCCACGCCGAGGACATTGAGTCGGATCTGTGAGACGATTCATTCAGGAGGAGAGAGAGCGATGTACGATACTCCCTGTAAACCGAAAAGACCCGGTAAACTGGCCCTTGCTGCGGCGCTGGCGCTGCTTCTTGCAGGCTGTGGGGCTGCCCCTTCCGACGAGGCCGCTCCCGCCGTGGTGGTGACCCTACCCGACCGGGAGGGCATCTACCAGCTGGCCGCCGATTATTCGCTGGACGGCGAGGCGATTGGTGGGGTGTCGGTGGGCTGCACCCCGAACTGTGACGAACCGCTGGGGCCGCTGGAGAAGCTCACGGTGGAGCTGCCGATGCGTGGCCACACCGGCTGGGAGGAGGGGACACTGACCATTGAGTGGACGGTGACCGAGGAGCCGGGCCTGGACGCCCCGCGGCTGTCCGCCGGGGAGACGGTGATTGAGCAGCCCATCGCCGGGGAGAACGCCCACTACCGCCTGATCTGGGACGGCAGCACCTACCGCACCGAGACCGGGGACTGACCCCACCGTATCCCCGAAACCCCAGAAACACCGGGAGACCCTCCCGATAAAAGGAGACCACTATGACCATCAAGGAACTGGACAGCCGATTCACCGCTGCCGCGCTGGAGAGCGCCGCCGCCGCCGACGCCCTCGGCCTCGACAGCCGGGGGCTCCGGGCCCTCTGCGAGGGGCACGGGGCCGCCGCCGGGCTCAAGCGCAGCCTTCAGCGGGGGCAACCCACCCCCCTCTTTGACGAGCTTGCCGCAGCCGGCAGGACCGCCCTCACCCTCGAGGCGCTGGCGGTGCAGAGCCGCTTTGCCGAGCTCTTCACCGACGCCGAGGCGGACGAGTGCTTCGCCCGGCTGATCGACGCCGGGTACTATCGGATGTGACCCCTCCCCAAACGCACAAAAGCACGAAAAAAACCGCACCACCCCGGGCGCAATGCCGGGCGGTGCGGTCTTTTTTATTCTATGCGGCAGCCGTCTGGAATAGACCGGCTGCGGCGGTTTTTAAGCCTGCGGGGCGGGCTCCCGGGCGGTGAGGGTGAACTGCCCGTCCACCACATCGCCGACATAGACGGTGCCGGGGGCCGGGTCCTCGGCGATGATCTTCCGGGCGAGGGCGGTCTCGACGGTGTGCTGCAGGAACCGCTTGAGCGGCCGGGCGCCGTAGACCGGGTCGTAGCCGCCGTCGACGATGTACTCCTTGGCGGCGTCGGTGAGCTCGAGATCCAGCTGCCGGGCCTCGAGCCGGCGCTTCAGGTCCTGGGTGAGCAGGTCGACGATCTGCACCGTCTCGGCCTTCTGCAGCGGCTTGTAGAAGACGATCTCGTCCAGCCGGTTGAGGAACTCCGGGCGGAACTGCCGGCGCAGCAGGGCCTGGACCTCCTGCCGGGCGGCTTCGGTGATGGAGCCGTCGGCGCCGATGCCGTCGAGGATCGCCGACGAGCCGAGGTTGGAGGTCAGGATGATGATGGTGTTCTTGAAGTCCACCGTGCGGCCCTGGCTGTCGGTGATGCGGCCGTCGTCCAGGACCTGGAGCAGGATGTTGAACACATCGGGGTGGGCCTTTTCCACCTCGTCAAAGAGGACCACCGAGTAGGGCTTGCGGCGCACCGCCTCGGTGAGCTGGCCGCCCTCCTCATAGCCGACATAGCCGGGAGGCGCTCCGATGAGCCGGGAGACCGAGAACTTCTCCATGTACTCGGTCATATCGATGCGGATCAGGTTCTTTTCGTCGTCGAAGAGGGCCTCCGCCAGGGCTTTGGCCAGCTCGGTCTTGCCGACGCCGGTGGGCCCGAGGAAGAGGAAGGACCCGATGGGCCGGTCCGGATCCTGGATGCCGGCCCGGGAGCGGAGGATCGCCTCCGAGACCTTGGTTACCGCCTCGTCCTGGCCGATGACCCGCTTGTGGAGCACCTCCTCCATGTGCAGCAGCTTGTCCCGCTCGCCCTCCATCAGCTTGGTCACCGGGATGCCGGTCCACCGGGCCACAATCCGGGCGATCTCCTCCTCGGTGACCCGGTCGTGCAGCAGGGTGGAGTCGCGTTCGGCGGCTTCGGCCAGCTTCTCCTCCTCGGCCAGCTCCTTCTGGAGCTGGGGCAGGCGGCCGTATTTGAGCTCGGCGGCCTTCTGCAGGTCGTACTGCATCTGGGCGGACTCGATGTCGGCGTTCACCTTTTCGATCTCCTCCCGGAGGGAGCGGACCTTGACGATGGCGCTCTTCTCATTCTCCCACCTGGCCTTCATGCCGCCGAACTGCTCCCGCAGGTCGGCCAGCTGGCGCCGCAGCTCCGCCAGGTGCTCGATGGAGAGCCGGTCGGTCTCCTTCTGGAGGGCGGCCTCCTCGATCTCCAGCTGCATGATCTTCCGGTTGAGCTCGTCCATCTCAGCGGGCATCGAGTCCAGCTCGGTGCGGATCATCGCGCAGGCCTCGTCCACCAGGTCGATGGCCTTGTCCGGCAGGAACCGGTCGGAGATGTAGCGGTTGGACAGCGTCGCGGCGGCGATGAGCGCCTGGTCCTGGATCTTGACCCCGTGGAACACCTCATAGCGCTCCTTGAGGCCCCGCAGGATCGAGATGGTGTCCTCTACGGTG
This sequence comes from Candidatus Avimicrobium faecavium, assembly GCA_904419105.1. GTDB lineage: Bacteria > Bacillota > Clostridia > Oscillospirales > Ruminococcaceae > Avimicrobium > Avimicrobium faecavium. The sequence continues at coordinate 1,403 of CAJFQR010000073.1, read as the reverse complement.
GGTTCGTCCACCATCACCGGCTGGAACCGGCGCTCAAGGGCGGCGTCCTTTTCGATATACTGGCGGTACTCGTTCAGGGTGGTGGCGCCGATGCAGTGCAGTTCGCCCCGGGCCAGCATCGGCTTGAGCAGGTTGCCGGCGTCCATCGAGCCCTCGGTCTTTCCGGCGCCGACGATGGTGTGCAGCTCGTCGATGAAGAGGATGATCCTGCCCTCGCTCTTCTTCACCTCCTGGAGCACCGCCTTGAGGCGCTCCTCAAATTCGCCGCGGAATTTGGCGCCGGCCACCAGCGCGCCCATATCCAGCGAGAAGATGATCCGGTCCCGGAGGTTCTCCGGCACATCGCCTTTGACGATCCGCTGGGCCAGCCCCTCGACGACGGCGGTCTTGCCGACGCCGGGCTCGCCGATGAGGACGGGGTTGTTCTTGGTCTTGCGGGAGAGGATCATGATCACCGAGCGGATCTCGCTGTCCCGGCCGATCACCGGGTCCAGCTTCTGGGCCCGGGCCTCGGCCACCAGGTCGGTGCCGTACTTTTTGAGCACATCATAGGTGTCCTCCGGGCTGTCGGAGGTGACACGGGTGTTGCCCCGGACCTCCATCAGCGCCGCCAAAAAGGCGTCCCGGCGGATCTGATACCGGTCAAACAGCCGCTTGAGGGCGGTGTTCGGCTGGTCCAGCAGCGCCAGCATCAGGTGCTCCACCGAGACATACTCGTCCTTCATCCGGTCGGCCAGCCCCTCGGCGGCGGCCAGCGCCCGGTCCACCTCCTGGCTGACATAGATCTTGTCCGGCTCCCGGCCGGGGCCGGTCACCGACGGGATGCTGCCCAGCTCCGCCTCGGTATCCCGGCGCAGGGCGGGCAGGTCCACCCCCATCTTCTGCAGCAGCTGGCCGATGAGCCCGTCGCTCTGGCCGATGAGGGCCAGCAGCAGATGCTGCTGCTCGATCTGCATGTGGGCGTGCTCGGTGGCGAGGGTCTGGGCGGCCTGGATCGCCTCGAGGGATTTCTGGGTGAGTTTCTGTGCGTTCACAGGGCACTCCTCCTTTTCATGGGAAAACGCCGTCGGGCCGGGGCCCTGCGGCGATGGTCGGTTTCGTATTTTTAGCACTCTATATCTTCGAGTGCTAATTATAGTGTACGGGATAGCTGTGAACTTTTCCCGTGCGATTTGTAAACATTCTGTGAATCATTGCCGCAAAAAGGCGGAGGATTTTTCGCCATGGCGGCTTGACCTCCCGGGAGAAGTCTGGTATAATAATAGGGCTACTTGATGGAGACGTATCGAAGTGGTCGTAACGAGAACGACTCGAAATCGTTTTGCCGGTGAAACGGCACGTGGGTTCGAATCCCACCGTCTCCGCCATATAAAAGTGCATCGGAGCCGGTGTGCTTTTATATG
>CAJFQR010000072.1 GCA_904419105.1 Candidatus Avimicrobium faecavium | reverse complement strand
ATCAAGCGGCGCACCGTGGCCAACGAGGCCTGCGACGGCGGCCGCATTGTGGTCAACGGGCGGGTGGCCAGGGCCTCCTACGACGTGAAGGTAGGGGATGTGATCGAGATCAACCTGGGCCAGAACCCCCTGAAGGTGCGGGTGGACCAGATTGCCGAGCATGTGCTCAAAGGGGATGCCGCCGGCTGCTACACCATCCTGTGAGGCAGGCGGTTTAGTCTAAAATGCACTGCTGTCCCATATCCTGTAGAAGGGAAAAAGGAGGATGGGACTATGGCAGAAGAAATGAGGAATTTGCCTCCCCACACGGTAGTGCTGCGGGAACGCCGGGAGATGACCGTCACCGGCGAGGGTTACGCCCCGGTCGGGGAGATTCGGGACGGTGAGCGCACCGTCACCGTCCGCAGCAGCGAGGCGCTGCGGCTGCTGCTCAGCGGCGCCGCCCTCTGCTCCAACGCCAAGCTGATCCCGCCGGAGGAGGGGAAGGAGCGCTACACCGTCCTCGGCGACCCGACCGAGGCCTGCCTCGGCGTTGCCGCCCAGAAGGGCGGGCTGGATCTGACCCGGCTTGGGGAGAGCTTCCCCCGCATCATGGAGCTCCCCTTCGATTCCCGCCGCAAGCGGATGACCACCATTCACCAGCTCCGGGAGCCGCTGGACGGCGCCACCCGCGTGGCCTTTGTCAAGGGCTCCCCGAAGGAGGTCATGGAGCTGTGCGGGCGCTGCTATGACGGCTCTGCCTCCCGTCCCATCACCGAAGAGGACCGGGAGCGCATCATGGCCGCCAACGACACCTATGCCCGGGACGGCCTGCGGGTGCTGGGCCTTGCCTACCGGCCGCTGGCCAAGGAGGACCCCGCCCTGCCCGCCTCCATCCGGGAGTACACCCCGGAGATTGTCGAGCAGCAGCTCACCTTCCTCGGCCTGGTGGCCATGCAGGACCCGCCCCGTGCCGAGGTCCGGGATGCGGTGGCCGTCTGCCGTGCCGCCGGCATCAAGATCATTATGATCACCGGTGACTATGGCCTTACCGCCGAGAGCATCGCCCGCAAGATCGGCATCATCGAGAGTCCGGACGCCCGGGTCATCTCCGGGGCCGAGCTGGCCGCGATGGACGATGCCGCCCTCAAGGAGGCACTGAAGGGTGAGGTGGTCTTTGCCCGGATGGCCCCGGAACAGAAGTACCGTATCGTCACCGCCCTCCAGGAGATGGGCAATATCGTCGCCGTCACCGGCGACGGCGTCAACGATTCCCCTGCCCTCAAAAAGGCGGATATCGGCATCGCCATGGGCATTACCGGCACCGATGTGGCCAAGGAGGCGGCGGATATGATCCTCAGCGATGACAACTTTGCCACCATCGTCAAGGCCATCGAGGAGGGCCGCACCGTCTACAACAACATCCGCAAGTTCCTGCGCTATATCTTCGATTCCAATACCCCGGAGGCGGTGGCCCCCACCCTCTACCTGCTCTCCGGCGGCCTGATCCCCACGCCTCTCACCGTGCTGCAGATCCTCACCATCGACATCGGCACCGACATGGTGCCGGCGCTGGGCCTGGGCGCCGAAGCGTCGGAGGCCTCGGTGATGCAGCGCCCGCCCAGGGACCCGAAGGAGCGCCTGCTCAACAAAAATGTCATGCTGGTCGGCTTTTTGTGGTATGGCCTGCTGGGCAGCCTCTTTGCCGTGGGCGGCTATTTCCTGGCCAGCTTCCTCAACGGCTGGCCCCGGGTTCCCCTCGGCGCCGAGGGCACCCTGGCCTATGCCGAGGCCACCACGATGATGCTTGCCGGTGTCGTCTTCTCCCAGATGGGTATGGCGATGAACAACCGCACCGACACCGAGAGCGTGCTCCGGCGCGGCCTCTTCACCAACAAATACATCAACGCCGGCCTGGTCATCGAGGTGCTGATCCTGATTGCGCTGATGTATGTGCCCTTCCTGCGGGGCGTATTCAACACCGCACCGATCTCGGCAGTCGAATGGCTGTACCTGATCTGTATTCCGTTTATCGTCTTTGCCGTCGAGGAGCTGCGCAAGCGCTTCCTGCGGCGCCGTATGGCAGAAAGGAGTCCTAACTGATGAAAGCCCTGATTATCGGCTGCGGGCGCTTTGGCGTCCGCGTGGCGGACTATCTCACCCGCAACAACCACGATGTGGTGGTTATCGACATCGACCCGGAGACCTTCACCGCCCTGGGGGAGACCTTTACCGGCCGCACCATCTGCGGCGTCGGCTATGACAAGGCGGTGCTGGAGGCCGCCGGCGTTGCGGCGGCGGATGTGGTCATCAGCTGCACCAGCAGCGATTCTCTCAACGCCGTGGTGGCCAACACCGCGAAAAATGTCTACCATGTCCCCACCGTCATCGCCCGTATGGGCGACCCGGTCCGGGCCCGGCTCTTTGAGTCGATGGGCATTTACACCGTCTCCATCACCAAGCTCGGCCTGGAGAATGTGGTGGAATACCTCGAGGGCAGCAAGAGCTGGCAGGTGATCCGCAAGCTCGGCGACGGCGTCCAGCTGGTCCGGGCCCGGGTACAGGTGGCACTGGTGGGCACTCCGGTCGGGGCGCTGCACATCCCCGGCAAGTTCCGGCCGGTGGCCATCGACCGGGCCGGCCGCACGCTGCTCCCGGAGGACGATATGTGCTTTGCCTACAACGATATCCTCTACCTGGCAGTGGCCAGCGAAAGCCTTGCCGAGGCGCGGGATATGCTGGGGCTGTAAGACGGGAAGGAGGAACCAGAATGAAAGTAATCATTATCGGCGGCGGCCAGGTGGGCAGCTACATCGCCAGCCTGCTGCTGGAAAAGGGCAACGCCGTCACCGTGCTGGAGAATAAGGAAAAGGCCCTCAGGGCCCTGGAGCAGAACGGCGTCCCGGCGGAAAATGTCCTGGTCGGGGACGGCACCGATGCTCTGCTGCTGGAAAAAGCCGGCGTGCGCAGCGCCCACGCGGTGGTCTGTGCCACCGGCACCGATGAGACCAACCTCGCCGCGGCGATGATGGCCAAATTCGAATACGATGTGCCCAAGGTGGTCGCCCGGGTCAACAATCCCCGCAACGCCTGGCTGTTCGGCGCCGGTATGGGGGTGGATGTCCGCATCAACCAGGCGGACCTGATCGGCCACACCGTCGCCGACGAGATGAACTACCAGTCGATTATGACGCTGATGCGCATGAGCCAGGGGGAGTACTCCATCGTGCGCATCCGGGTGGACTACCACTCGGAGGCGGTGGATAAGACCATCCGGGAGATTCGGCTCCCGGAGAAGGCGCTGCTCATCGCCATCTATGAGGATGAGACGATGACCATTCCCCACGGTGAAACGGTGATCCGCGCCGGCCAGTCGATCCTGGCCTTCGCCGATGAGCCGTCGATGGAGGAACTCAGCCGCATCTTCGGCGCCCCGCCGGTGGCGGACTGACCTTCCTCTCCCTGCAAAAAAGCCCTTCCATGTGGAAGGGCTTTTTTTGCGTTTGCAGCGGTCAGATGGTCAGTGTGCCGTTTTCAAAGTAGTCGATCTGCATGGCACGGCGCACATCGCCCAGCGTATCGCCGGCGGTGGCACGGGCGGTGTCGCAGCCGGCCTTGAGGATCTCGGCCACATCGCCCAGCCGGCCCTGCCACATCTTGCGGCGGGTGCGGATGGGCTCCAGCTCGGCCTGCATCACGCTGTTCAGGAACCGCTTCACCTTCACATCGCCCAGGCCGCCCCGACGGTAGTGGTCCTTGAGCTCGTCCAGACCGCTGTACTCCGGCAGGAACTCGTCGAAATACTCCGGCCTGCAGAAGGCATCCAGATAGATGAACACCGGGTTGCCCTCTACCTGGCCCGGATCCTGCACCCGCAGGTGGTTCGGGTCGGTGTACATCGACATGATCTTCTCCCGGATCTCCTCCGGTTCATCGGACAGATAGATGCAGTTGCCCAGGCTCTTGCTCATCTTGGCCTTGCCGTCGATGCCCGGCAGCCGCAGGCAGGCCTTGTTGGAGGGCAGGATGATCTCCGGCTCCACCAGCGTCTCGCCATAGGTGGCGTTGAACTTCCGCACAATCTCCTTGCACTGCTCCAGCATCGGCAGCTGGTCCTCGCCCACCGGCACCGCGGTGGCTTTGAAGGCTGTGATGTCCGCCGCCTGGCTGATGGGATAGCAGAGGAACCCGACCGGGATGCTGGCCTCAAAGTTTCGCATCTGGATTTCGGATTTCACGGTGGGGTTGCGCTGGACCCGGGCCACCGTCACCAGGTTCATATAGTAGACGGTGAGCTCCGGCAGCTGCGGGACCATCGACTGGATGAAGAGGGTGCTCTTCTCCGGGTCCAGCCCCACCGCCAGATAGTCCAGCGCCACATTGAGGATGTTCTGCCGGACCTTTTCCGGGTGCTCGGCGTTGTCGGTGAGCGCCTGGGCATCGGCGATCATGATGTAGATGTCGTCGTATTTGCCCGAGTTCTGCAGCTCCACCCGTTCCCGGAGCGAGCCTACATAGTGCCCCACATGGAGCCGCCCGGTGGGCCGGTCCCCTGTCAAAATCACCTGCTTCATTCGTGTTCCCTCCATTGTTTTGGCGGCCGTGCCGGCCGGTATATTCTTGTCTCCTATTGTACCGCTTGCGCGGGCATCCGTCAACCGCCCGCCGGCTTCACCGGAAATGGAAAGTCACCGCCGCGAAAGCCCCGCCCCGTTCGGATGTGCTATAATGGAGACGAAAGGGGAGAGCACCTATGACCGATGAAGAAAAATACCGGGCCATCGCCGCCTGTGACGCCGCCTGCGACGGCCTCTTTTACTACGGGGTGGTCACCACCGGCATCTATTGCCGTCCCTCCTGTCCCTCCCGGACCCCAAAGCGGGAGAATCTGCGCTTCTTTGCCAGCCGGGAGGAGGCGGAGGCCGCCGGGTTCCGCCCCTGCAAACGCTGCCGCCCGGACCTCGACCGCTTTGCCCCGGGGGAGGAGGCTGCCGCGGCGGTGCGGCAGGCAGTGGCCCGCCACTATGCCAATCCCCAGGCCCTTCGGCAGGAGCTGGACGCCCTCGGCCTGGACCGCCGCCACCTGACCCGCCTGTTTGAGCGCACCTGCGGCCATTCGGTCCAGGAGGAGCTCCAGGCGGTGCGTCTGGCTCAGGCCCGGGCCCTGCTGGACCGGGGCTGCACCGCCACCGAGACCGCCTTTGCGGTGGGGTTTGGCAGTTCGGCGGCCTTTACCGCCTTTTTCCGGCGGCAGACCGGCCTGACCCCGTCCCAGTATGCCGTCTCCCGCCAGCAGACCGCCGTCTCCTGCCGGATCTCCACCCCGGTGGGCACCCTCTGCCTCACCGCCGAAGGGGAGGCCCTCACCGGCGCCGCTTTTGCGGAGGGCCCGGCGGATGCCGCCCCGCAGTCCGGACCGCTGGCCCAGGCCGCCGGCCAGCTGGCGGAGTATTTCTCCGGCTCCCGGCGGGAATTTCACCTGCCGCTGCGGCTCCGGGGCAGTGGCTTCCAGCAGAGGGTCTGGCAGGCCCTGCAGCAGATCCCCTACGGCCAGACCCGCAGCTACGGCCAGATCGCCGAGGCCATCGGCGCCCCAAAGGCCGCCCGGGCGGTGGGCCTGGCCTGCAACCGCAATCCGCTGCTGATCCTGATCCCCTGCCACCGGGTGGTGGGCCGGGACGGACGCCTGGTGGGCTACGCCGGCGGCCTCGACCGGAAGGAGCGCCTCCTTTCGCTGGAGGCCCGCACTCTCGGATAGCCCCGCCATATAAAAAAGACCCGTGCGCCCACGGGCCTTTTTATGCCTCCCGCCTGTCACCCAGCCGCTTAAACCGCCGCCAGTTCAGCTCAAAGAGCAGCACCACCGCCCCAGAGGGAAGGAGAAACGGCAGGAGCTCCCAGCCGGGGTCCACCTGTCCGGAGATGAACAGCCGTCCCACTTGGTAAACCCCGCTGACCGCTATTGAGATGGTGATCGATAGGGCTATATGCCGGCCCATAATGGCCTTTCTCACACTCGGGCCCATCGCCCGGGACCAGGCCCAGAGCTGCCCGAGCAGGATAAGCAGCACGCATACAGCCCCCAGCGAGAGAAGCGCCGAGACCGGCTGTTTTCCGGCTGCCTCCCGAAGGAGCAGCCAGCCATTCAGCGCCGCTGCTCCCGCCGTAAGCCCGGCACAGACTGCAAACTGCCTCTTTGCAAACCGCCGCCCCTCCATCGTCTGCTTTGCCATCGCTGCGCACCTCCTTTATATACAGTGTACCATCTCGCTGCGGCGTCTTTCCAGTGCAAAAGCACACAAAGAGAAACCTCCCGGCTTGTAAGCCCTGCACAACGGGACAAAAACGGGGCCCGCTTGCCACGGGCCCCGCTTTCCATTGTGTCGGTTATGCCGCCTCACGCTCCAGCATTTTCCGGTACTTCCGCCAGCCCACTCCGTTCACCAGGCAGAGCAGCAGATAGCACCCCAGCACCAGCCCGGCCAGCGGCAGGCTGTCCGCGCGGATCGCCGCCGCCAGATCGTCTCCCAGCAGAATCACCATCATCACCTGCATAAACCAGAACTGTTTTGTCAGATCGTCTGTGAACCAGAACCGTTTCGACGGGTCGTCGTCCTTTCCGGCGTGGTGCCAGAAGTACACGCAGCCGCACCACAGCACCAGCACGCTGGCCAGCAGAAAGAGGATCTCGCTTAGATGGGGAAGGGCGGGCACCGCGGCATAGAGCCACACGATGGCAGCCCCGGCCAGAACGGCAAAGCCTAATGAAATTCTGGCTTCCCGCTTTGCAAACCGTTCTTTCTCCATAGATCGTTTCACCATTTTTTCTCCTTATTGCTTCATTCCTTCCCAGACCAACAAGAAGATGTCACCCTCTATCCTGTATGGTATAACTGATATACTGGAAGGAATCCTCATTTCCCAGTTTGATTTCCAGTTCGCCCTCAATGTAATGTGTGTTAGCAGCACTTTCAACGCGGGTGGATAAAATAAGGGTATTACCTTTTTTCCTTGCAGATGTAAGGGAGAGCATTCCGCTTCCTCCGTGGCCAAAAGGCTGAAGATAGGTATCCGATGCAGCGTCATACTCTGGAGCAGTTTTCAAATAGTCATTTTGGACATCGAAAAACTGTATGACGGCCTTTTCCACGCTGGCCGCCGGTGCGGTCCCGTTTACATACATCGCGCCTTGAGAGATCAGGCCATCGGGCGGATCCGTAGGTAAATTGCAGAAATTGTTATATGTACAGATCCTGCAACATAATTCCACCGTTTGGATTGAAATAGGAGAGGTATTTTTCATACAGATCGGAGAGCTCATTTTCGGGGTATATGTATTCGCTTCCATCGCAGAAAAACAAAATGCTTCCCAAAAGTACCATAAGAACGCTGAATATAAGGCTTTT
>CAJFQR010000071.1 GCA_904419105.1 Candidatus Avimicrobium faecavium | reverse complement strand
GAAGGGGCAGACGATGCGCTCTTCGGTGAAATACAGCCATCCCTTTTTCCATTCGCCGATGGGGCCGATGAGCGGGCTCACATAGTTTACCGCCACAGAATCGAGGACGGTGTCCTCTGCGGCCATCAGACCGGCTTCAAGCAGCATCTTTTCCTGTTCCGGAAATCTCTTTTCGCTCATATTGCGTACCTCCTTCCGGGGCGCCCGGGCGGCAGCCTGTCCCGGCTCCGGGAGTGGCTGCACGGCCCGATTGTTCTGCCAGTGGAACTATCCTTATCTATATCTTACAAAAATAAACGGATTTTGTCAATAGTATCTGTTTTATTCATCAAATTTATACAGATTGCTCACAGTCCGGCCGCCGGGGCTTTTTGGGAAAAAGAAAAAGGACAGTCCGCACAGCGGGCTGTCCTTCGGTTGGTTTTCAGGGAAAACGGTTACCAGATCAGAGGGGTGATGATGCCGGCGAAGACCACCGAGGCGATGGATACGGTGGTGAAGCCGCCGACCAGCATCTTCGGCAGCAGGATGTCGGAGATGGCGGTCTTCTCCTCGGAGGAGACGCTCAGGGCGTTGACCATGTCGTCGGTGACGATCTGGGTGCCCGGGTAGCCCATCAGCGCGCACATGCCGATGGCGCCGAATACCAGGGTGCCCACCAGCGGGATCACCATATCCAGCAGCGCGTCGGGGGTGACCGAGGTGAAGGAGTTCGGGGTCAGCGAGTACAGGCACAGCATGGTGAAGCCGTACATACCGGCCTTCTGCAGGCCGTTCTTAACCAGGAAGCCAATCTCACCGAAGACAATGCCGAACAGCAGGTAGGCCACATTCGGGTTCAGGTAGTAGTTGGTGGGATCGGACCCCGGGATGATGGTCAGGTTGGAAATGAAGTAGGCGATAACGGCGATGATGGCGACACGCAGCACCAGGATGGGTGTGGTCTGGTACTGAACGGGGCCGTCGCCCATGATCTTCAGGTTGAACTTCTTTTTGCTTACGGTGTCGGCCTCCGCAACGGCGTTGGGGGCGATCAGCCCCTTGGCCATCAGCCGCTCAGCCTCCTTGCGGAGCATGAAGGAGGAGACAGGCATACCGATAAACATCTGGAAGGAGCAGACCAGCATGGCGAAGGCGCCGAAGTTGGGCTGGCCCGCGGCTACCGCAGCCTCGTTGGTGATGATCGCGGCGATGGTGCCGCCGGCGATCGGGGAGGAGGCAGAGAGGGCATATTCACGGCCGAAGAGCCAGGTGCTGACGGTGAAGGAGATCAGCGCCAGACCGACCAGGCTGACTAGAGCGACGACCACTGTCTTCCATTCAGAGAGAAGCTGGCTGATGTTGATCGCGGTACCCAGATTGACCAGCAGCAGCGGGATCATAATCGCCGTGAGCATGGTGGGAAGTCCGGTGGACGCGATCGAATCTGTGGGAATGATACCGGTCCAATATCCGCCAATATAGACGATTGCCGCAATAATGACTCCAGATATCAGACCTTTGGTTTTGTATGAGACTACGTCTCCGACTGCGAATACCGCAAGGAACACAGCCATGGAGAAAAGTGGTGTCCACAAGTTTTCCATCTCATAACCTCCTTAAAAAAGATTTTCTCATATCATAGCACTAAAGCGGCGGGTTGTCACTATATTTTTTCATATTTTCGTCACATTTCAGTCTTATTCATACTTTTAATCACTAAAGCGATTGTGGCTTGTGCAAAATCTACAAATGTAGACTTTTTCAGGATACTTGAATGGCTCCGTCAAATCCTTTCGTATATGAAATTGTTTTGAGTCACAAACAATTCGTTCCTTTTTTGATGATGATGGGAAACACCTGGTAAAAACCGCGCCGCTTCCGACAGATAAAATGCAGCCTTCCATGCATTTTGCCGTCTGCTATGAAGGAGATTTGTGAAAAATTACACAGACTGCCCGGTCCGCCGGGCGGAAAAAGCCGCCCTTTGGGCAAAAAGGCGACAAAAATCCGGCGCCAAAGCCGATGAGATCGGCCGTTTGGCGCCGGAATTTTTTCGAGGAAATCCGGTTCTGGAGAACAAATTCGCCGGGCCTTACAGCCGCGGCATATCTCATTCTTCCTTGCCGCCGAGCAGATGCCGGCCGAAGCGCAGCTCGTACCAGCAGACCGGGGCCAGAATGGCCGAGAAGAACAGCGCCGCTGCCAGACCGGCGGTGAGCGGGAACGAGAAGCGCAGCAGCGCGTCAATTCCCACCAGATACCCGGCGATGGTCACAGCCAGCATGGCGCTTCCAGCCGTGAGCGTACAGATGATGAGAAAGCGCAGCCGGCTCCGAAGAGCTTCGGCCAGGGCGGCCCGGGGGTCTGCCCCCTCGCCAAGGCGCAGTTCGGTTTCATGCAGGACGGCGGAGGTGTCATATACACCGAAGGCCAGCACCGCCAGCATGGCCGGCAGGCTTTCGCTGCCAAGCGGCAGTTTGGCCAGTGCGGCAAAGGCGGCCGCAGCCACCAGATCACAGAGCAGACCGGCCGCACCGGCCAGCCCGGCGGCGAGCCCGCCGATCCGCCGGAACCGCCCCATCAGGAAGAGGGTGAGCACCAGCACCGCCGCCGCTGTGAGCAGGGCGGAACCGGCAAAGGCCTGTCCGGCGTCCACGGAGCTCTGGCTGAGGCCGGACATCGGCGTGAACACCCACCCCGGGAAGCTGTTGATGAGGGCGTTGGTCAGCGTGAGGTATTCCGGGTAGCTCAGCTCCTCCCCGTCCGAAGCGGTGACCAGAAGCCGGCAGCTTCCCCCGTCGGCGGGGAGCAGCTCCACCCGGACAGTCCGGTCCAGGGCCCCGGCGGCGATGGTCTCCAGCTGGCCGGCGGCGTCGTCCGGATCAAAGGAGGCGTCGATATAGCCGGTGAGGCGGTATTCCAGGTCGGTGCCGCCGGAAAAATAGGCGGTAGAGGGCCAGTTGCGCCAGAGAATGATGGCGCACAGCCCGAGCAGCAGCGCCAGGGCCGCCGAAAAGAGGCTGTGGCGCCGGTTAAGAAGCTCATGCATGGCGGGTACCTCCATAGAATACAGGGTCCCGCAGCAGCGGGTATTTGGAGAGGGAGCGGAGCATGCTGCGGGCAATGCGGCCGCACATCAGATAGTTGGCCACTACGCCGGAAAGCACCGCGAAGAAGAAGGCATGCAGCGAGACCGCCGCCTCCTTGATCCGGAACAGGTTGGTAAAGGCCTGCACCGGGGCCAGCCAGCCCAGCCCCTCGGCGGCCAGATCCACCGCCGCCAGCACCAGGATCAGCAGGATGACAAGGGCCATCCGCCCGTCAAACAGGGTGGTATAGCTGTGGCGGAAACAGTGGCCGACGGCAAAGTCGAGGTTTTTCCCGTCGTTCAGATCGGCCTTCAGCCGCTCTGCGACGCCGGCCATTGTGTTCGCTCCAAATCCCAGCGCCAGGATGCCGCCGAGCACGCCGGCCGTGGTAAGCGGCTGGGCCGGCAAAAACGGGAAGAACCCGGTGTAGGCGGCCAGCATCAGGGCGGCCTGTCCAAGCAGGGCCAGCACGGCGACGGCGCCGGGCAGCCGGTAGAGCGCCTGCAGGATCACCGCCAGAAACAGCAGCCCGAGCTTGGCCGCCAGCAGCAGCGTCTCCAGCGTGCGCTGCCCCTGCAGCGGGGAGAAGAGCGAGAAGTTTTCCGCCGTCAGATCCAGCGGCAGGGCGCGGGCGTTGATCCGATCGGCAAGAAGCCGGGCGTCGGCGGCGGTCCACTCCCCGGTGAGGACCGGGAGCACCTCCTCCTCCCGGGTGTAGATCACCGAGATCAGCCGGCCGTCAATCCAGACCGAGATGTTGCGCCCGGCCCCGGCCAGCCGGGAGGCAGCGCTGTCAAATTTGTTCTGCCCGTCCTCGGTGAGGTTGAGCTCGACGGTGACGGCCCCGGTCTCGGTGTCCCCGGCCGCCGTGGCGGAGAGCACATCTTTTTCCTCCAGCAGGATCTCGCCGGTGGGGGCGCTGTTTTCATCGGTGCCGATGCCGTCCCGCAGCGTCAGCGCCGACCGTTCGGTGAGGACCTGTATGATCTCGGCGTAGCTGCCGGAGGGCTGCTGGGGCAGCCGGATGATGAACCGGCCCTGGTCCTGGTCCACCTCTGCGCTGCCGCCGGTCTCCAGATAGTCCAGCCGGCGCTGGAGCACCTCGCTGGTGCTCTGCAGGTCCATCGGGGAGGGGGAGAGCCCGTCCGCCGGCTCGAGGATCAGTTCCAGCCCGCCGCCCAGGTCGCTGCCGCGCTCCAGATCGCCGACACCGCGGACGATGGTGCGCACCGTGTCGCCGTATTGCAGATGGATGCCGTTGACCGCGACGAATGCCAGCAGCAGGATCAAAACTGCATCGATGAAGATCCACGCCTTTTCCAGCTTTTTCATGCCAGCCTCCCGAACCGCCCTCTGCCGGAGCACCGGCATACAGGGTGTTTTTCTGTGTTCATTATATTGTACCCGGTGATAAAAGTCAATCGACCTCCGCCCAAAGAAAAAGCCCGCCGTCTGGCGGGCCGGGCTCAGCCGTGCAGCCCTTCGGACTGCAGCTGCATATTCTCCAGGACGATGTCGTGGATCTCCCCCAGTGAGGCGCAGTATTCCAGCACCTGCCAGGGCTCGTTGGTGTGGTAGTGGATCTTGATCAGCTCCTCATCGCCGACCACCAGCAGGCTGTCCCCCTGAAAATGCTCGACAAAGTAGTCGTAGATGGCATCTTCGTCGAGGTCATGCCCCTCGATGAGCAGCTGGGTATCGAATTTGTACTCGATCATCGGTCTCCCTCCTCTCTGCAGATCGTTCTCTTTTGAAAAAGTATAGCACAGTTTCGCAGAAAAAGCCAGAAGGAGCAGGCAGGGGCCTCACAGCTCCCGTTCCAGCCGGAGCCGGCAGCAGATGGCCAGCCCGTGCACCAGCAGATAGGCAAAGACCAGCAGGAGCACCGCCGCCATCTCCACCCCCATCAGCGCCCCGGTATCTTAAAAAAGCCCCGCGGCAGCAGGGCTTTTGGAAAAACAGGGTGGGGCTTAGCGGGTCCGGGCCGGTTTGACCGTACGGCCCCGGGCGAGGTCGTAGGTGCGCAAAAAGACCGCCGGGTCGGCGCCGCTGCGCAGATGGTGCAGCAGGATCTCCCCGCAGGCGTGGCTGTCGCTGCCGGCGTGGTGGTGGTCCAGGTCGATGTGCAGATAGTCGCAGAGGGTGTCGAGCCGGTGGTTGGGCAGTCCCGGCAGCAGCCGGCGGCTCATCTGGCAGGTGCAGGCGTAGCGCACCTCCGGCTTCCAGGCGATGCCGTAGCTGCGCAGGCATTTGGAGAGCACCGACAGGTCGAACGGCGCGTTGTGGGCGATGAGCACCCCGCTCTCCATAATCGGGGCGATGGCCTCCCACAGGGCGGGGAAGGCCGGCTGGCCGGCGACCGCCTCCGGCGTGATGCCGGTGAGGGCGATGTTGAACGGGTCGAACCGGCACTCCGGGTCGACGAGGGTGGCGTACTCCGACAGGATGCGCCCGCCCTCGATGACGGTAATGCCGATGGCGCTCATCCGGTCGCTGGCGGCGTTTGGGGTCTCCACATCAAAGGCGATATATCGGTCCGGCATCGGGTCTGCTCCTTTTCTGGTCGTCTTATCAAACTTCGCCACAAGTATACGCCTTTTTCCCCGGCAGGGCAAGGGCCTTTTTCGGGAAAAACGGCGGCCCCTGTCCCGGCGGGCGGAAAAATTTCGCAGTCTGGGCAAACCGGCGAAACCTCCCATCCGGACGGCAAAAGGCACGGCCGCACAGCGGGATCGCGGGAAAATTTGCCTTGAGTTTCCCGCCGGGAGCTTCTATACTATATAGTAGGCCGATCTCTCAGGCCGAAAAAGCAATAAGATCAAGGAGGTCTTTCCCGCTATGAATATCGTTTTGCTCGAATCCCTCGGCGTACCGGATGCCGTGCTGAATGCCTGCGCCAAGCCGCTGACCGACGCCGGCCACAGCTTCAAGGCCTACGCTAAGAACACCGACCCCCAGGTGCAGATCGAGGAGGCCAAGGACGCCGATGTGATCATGATCGCCAATATGCCGCTGAAGGGCGAGGTCATCCGCGCCTGCCCGAACCTGAAGTACATCGATGTGGCGTTCACCGGCGTGGACCATGTGGATCTGGAGGCCGCAAAGGCCTGCGGGGTCAAGGTGTCCAATGCCGCCGGGTACTCCACCCAGGCGGTGGCGGAGCTCTGCCTGGGCCTGATGCTCGATCTGCTGCGCAATGTGCCGCAGGTGGCTGAGCGCTGCCGCAGCGGCGGCACCAAGGATGGCCTTGTGGGGACCGAGCTCTCCGGGAAGACCGTCGGCATCGTCGGCGTCGGGGCCATCGGCACCCGTGTGGCGGAGCTCTGCCATGCCTTCGGCTGCAAGGTCCTGGGCAACAAGCGCCATGTCACCGGCCAGGAGCCCGCTTTCATCGAGTTTGTCCCGCTGGATGAGCTGCTCGAGTGGTCGGACATCGTCTCGCTGCACACCCCGCTCAACGACAGCACCAAGGGCCTGATCAACGCCGCCTCCATCGAGAAGATGAAGCCCGGCGCCCTGCTCGTCAACACCTCCCGCGGCCCGGTGGTCGATTCCGCCGCGCTGGCAGCCGCCCTGGACAGCGGCCGTCTCGGCGGCGCTGGGATCGATGTGTTCGAGATGGAGCCTCCGGTCCCGGCGAACCACCCGCTGCTCCACAGCAAGAACACCATCGTCACCCCTCATGTGGCCTTTGCCACGGCGGAGAGCCTGGAGGCCCGCTGCAAGATCGTCTTTGACAACATCGAGCAGTGGATGGCCGGCCATCAGACCAACATCATCCTGTGAGAACGCGCAAAGCGCTGGGAAAAGCCCGGGACTCTTTCCGGGCTTTTTTCTTTTATCAAAAAAAAGAGCCGCGCCCTGGCGCCGCCCCGGTCCGGATCGATGACGATGTCGGGGGCGGCGGTCAGTGCCAGCGTAACCCGCAGCGGCCCGTCGCAGTTGATGCGGTCCGCATGGATCACTTTGTTGGAATTGTAATACCCATCTAAAAAACTCCCGGGGACGGTCCCCCGTTTACCCTATGTACTGCAGCGGGGGACCGCCGCCGGCCGGCTCCCTGCCGATGTGGAAAAAGGAGCCCCGATTGTGCCGAAGGTTTCCTCCTGACCGAAAGGGGTGAGCCTTTTGAGGATCCTGTAAATTTGTACCGCAGCAAAAACGGGTGGATAGCGGAATGCATCTGCGGCGGCTGCTCCGACTGGTTTATCTCCCCTATCGACTGCACCGTGCCGAAAGTTTCAGCAGAAGAAAGGGCGCCGCTTTTGCGGCGCCCTTTGCAAATTTTCTGCGGTAAACAGTCCTTATTCTGTCAGTTCAAATCCACGGTCCGGATTTGTTGGACTGAAAGCCAGCTGCGGAGTGAAGGTAGCCTCTTTTTCTTCCGGAG
>CAJFQR010000070.1 GCA_904419105.1 Candidatus Avimicrobium faecavium | reverse complement strand
AGATCATTGTGGCCATCAACAAGATCGACAAGCCCACCGCCAACCCGGACAAGGTCAAGCAGGAACTCACCGAGTACGGTCTGGTGCCCGAGGAGTGGGGCGGCGATGTGATCTGTGTACCGGTATCCGCCAAGACTGGTGAGAACATCGACACGCTGCTGGAGATGATCAACCTGGTGGCCGAGGTGCAGGAGCTGCGTGCCAACCCGAACCGTCTGGCCACTGGTACCGTCATTGAGGCCCGGCTGGACAAGGGCCGCGGCCCTGTGGCCACTATGCTGGTCCAGAACGGTACGCTGCATACCGGTGATGTGATCATCGCCGGCAGCGCGCTGGGCCATGTGCGGGTGATGCAGGATGACAAGGGCAACCGCATCCAGGCGGCCGGCCCGTCGATGCCGGTGGAGATCACCGGTCTGGCGGAGGTGCCCGCCGCCGGCGATATCTTCAACGCCGTCGAGGACGAGCGGCTGGCCAAGGAGCTGGTGGAGCAGCGCAAGCAGGAGGCCAAGGAGGCCCAGTTCAGCGCCTTCCGCAAGGTGACGCTGGACAATCTGTTCTCCCAGATCTCCGAGGGAGAGATGAAGGAGCTGCCGATCATCGTCAAGGCCGATGTACAGGGCTCGGTGGAGGCGGTCAAGCAGTCGCTGGAGAAGATCTCCAACGACGAGGTCCGGGTCAAGGTCATTCACGGCGCCGTCGGTGCGGTGAGCGAATCGGATGTCATGCTGGCCAACGCCTCCAACGCCATTATCGTCGGCTTCAATGTGCGCCCTGATCCGGTGGCCAAGGAGATGGCGGAGCGGGACGATGTGGAGATCCGTCTCTACCGCGTCATCTACGACGCCATCAATGAGGTCACCGACGCGATGAAGGGTATGCTGGCCCCGAAGTACCGCGATGTGGACCTGGGCCGTGCCGAGGTGCGCCAGGTGTACAAGATCTCCAGTGTGGGCACCGTGGCCGGCTGCTATGTGCTGGATGGTAAGATCACCCGCAGCGCCAAGATCCGGGTGGTCCGGGACGGTATCGTCGTGGCCGAGGACGAAATGAGCAGCCTGCGCCGCTTCAAGGACGATGTCCGTGAGGTGGCCAAGGGCTACGAGTGCGGCGTCACCCTCGAGAAGTTTGCCGACATCAAGGAGGGGGACATCTTCGAGGCCTACACCGTCGAAGAATACCGCGACTGACGCCGATAGAATTCCCCGCCGGGACGGGCGGATCGCCTGTCCCCGGCAGAAAGAGGAGGCTTTTTTATGGCTTCACACAAGCATGACCGTCTCACGGAGGATATCCGCCGTGAGCTCACCGATATTTTCCGCACCGTCAAGGACCCCCGGGTCTCGGGCATGATCAGCATTGTCAAGGTGGATCTGGCCGGGGATCAGTCCTACTGCAAGGTGTATATCAGCTCACTGGAAGGCCTGGAGGCCGGCAAGCGGGCGGTAGAGGGTCTTACCAGCGCCGCCGGCTACATCCGGCGGGAGATCGGCCAGCGGCTGAAGATGCGCCGCAGCCCGGAGTTCCACTTCGTGGCGGATGACTCCATCGAGTACAGCGCCGACATTGCCCGGATCCTGAACGACCTTGAGAAGTAAGGGGGCGGCGGCATGTTCATCGATATGCAGCAGTGCTGCCGGATGCTCGGCACCGCCGACGACATCCTCATCCTCTGCCACAAATCCCCGGATGGGGACACCGTTGGCGCTGCTTACGGGCTTTATCATGCGCTGACCCGGCTTGGCCGCCGGGCGGCGGTGAGGTGTTCCGACCCGTGGCCGGAGCGCTTCCGGTATCTCACCGAGGCGGTGGAGATGCCCGAATTTGATCCGAAGCTGATCGTGGCGGTGGATATTGCCGGGGAGAATCTGCTCGGCGACGGGCTGGCCGGGTACGCCGGGCGGATTGACCTGTGCATCGACCACCATGTGAGCAACACCGACTACGCCGTCTGTACGCTGCTGGATGCAAAGGCGGCCGCCGCCTGCGAGATCATGTACTCGGTGATCCGGCATCTGGGGGTGCCGGTGACCAAGCCGATGGCGGACGCCCTCTACACCGGCTGTATCACCGATACCGGGTGCTTCCGCTACTCCAACACCACCGCCGAGACGCTGCGCACCGCTGCCGAGCTTATCGAGGCCGGGGCGGACAGTGTGGGCATTACCACGGCGCTGTTTGAGACGGTATCCCGGCTGCGCATGGCGCTGGAGAATCGGGTGATGGACACGCTGGAGTACCACTTTGACGGGCGCTGCGCCTCCATCGTCATGAGCCAGGCGCTGCTGCAGGAGCTCGGCGCCAAAGTGGAGGATCTGGAGGGCATCGTCTCAATCCCCCGACGCATTGAAGGGGTGCAGGTGGCAGTGGCCTTCCGGGAGAATCCCTCCGGCAGCTACAAGATCTCGGTGCGCACCGGGGAAGGGGCGGATGCCTCCGCCATCTGCCGGAACTTTGGCGGCGGCGGACATGTGCGGGCAGCGGGCTGCAATGTGCCCGGCCCGCTGGAGCATGCCCAGGCCCTGCTGCTGGACGCCATTGGAAAGGAATTGAACGCCCAATGAGAGACGGCGTCATCGCCATTGACAAACCGGAGGGGTTCACCTCCTTTGATGTGGTGGCCAAGGTCCGGGGGATGCTGCACATCCGCCGGGTGGGCCATGCCGGGACGCTGGACCCGATGGCCACCGGGGTGCTGCCGGTGTTCATCGGCAGAGGAACCAAGGCCTGCGACATCCTGCCGGTACAGGATAAACGCTACACCGCTGCGCTGCGGCTCGGGATCACCACCGACACCCAGGATATCACCGGCACGGTGCTGACCGAGCGTCCGGCGGCGGTGAGCGAGGCGGCCTTCCGGGAGGCGGTAAACTCCTTTGTCGGAGAGCAGCTGCAGCTGCCGCCGATGTATTCGGCAGTAAAAGTGGGCGGCAAGAAGCTCTACGAGATCGCCCGGCAGGGCGGCACCGTCGAGCGGACGCCCCGGCCGGTGACCTTCTACTCCATCGAGATACTCCGCTTTGACGGGAGGGAGGCGGTGCTGGATGTGCGCTGCTCCAAGGGCAGCTACATCCGCACGCTGGCCCACGACATTGGGGAGAAGCTCGGCTGTGGGGCGGTGCTCACCGCTCTGCGGCGCACCGAGGCTGCCGGATTTACACCGGAGGACTGCATCACCCTTGAGTCCCTTGCCGCACTGGCAGAAGAGGGCCGGGCGGAGGAGGCTGTGCTGCCGGTGGAGCGGCTCTTCCGCACACTGGAGAAAACCGGGCTCCCGGCCGGATTGGACCGGCTCTACCAGAACGGCGTGCGGCTGGAATGCTGCCGCCTGGGCATCCCGGCGGACGGAGCGGAGACCGCAGTATACGATGCCGGGGGAAATTTCCTCGGGGTCGGTGTGCGGGATACCGCCAGCGGCTGCCTGATCGGCCGCAAGCTTTTCCGCCTGGACGGACCACAGTAAGAAAGGGAGGAGACACCTCTTGCTCATCACCACAACTCTGCATGCGACGGCGCCGGAAGGCGGCACCGCCGTGGCCCTCGGCTTTTTTGATGGCATCCACCGGGGGCACACCCGGGTCATCGCCAAGGCCGTGGAGCAGGCCCGGGAGCGGGGGCTTGTCCCCTGCGTCTTCACCTTCTCCGCGCCGGCGGGGGGCAGCCCCAAGCCGGTGGGGGAGCTGATCCAGACCGAGGCAGTCAAACGCTACATCCTCGAGCAGATGGGGGTGGAGCAGATGTTTTGCCCGGCCTTCGAGGCATTCCGAGGGCTGAGCCCCGAGGAGTTCGTCCGGGATATCCTTGCCGGGTCCTTTCACGCCAGAGTGGTCACCTGCGGGGAGAACTTCCGCTTTGGAAAAAACGCCGCCGGCACCGTTGAGACGCTGCGCCGGCTCGGCGAGCAGTATGGCATCGCCGTTGAGGTGCTGCCGCTCGAACGGGAGAACTGTGAGATAATCAGCTCAACGATGATCCGGGCGGCGCTGCGGGACGGGGACATCGAGCAGGCCAACCGGCTGCTGGGCCATCCGTTTACGCTGATCGCACCGGTGGTGCACGGTCGGGAACTCGGGCGGCAGTGGAACTATCCCACCGCCAATCAGCAGTTCCCGCCGGAGCAGATCATCCCGAAGAACGGCGTCTACGGCACCATCGCCGTCTGTGACGGGGTGCGGTATGTCGGCTCCACCAATGTGGGCACCAAACCCACTGTGGGTGGGCAGACGGTGCTCAGCGAGACCTTCCTGGTCGGGTATGAGGGGGATCTGTACGGCAAGGAGCTGACGGTGGAGTTCTACCACTTCCTGCGGGGGGAGAAGAAATTCCCATCCACAGAAGAGCTGCGGGCTGCCATCGAGGAGAATACCCGTCAGGCGGTGGCCCTGTGCGAAAAATACCGATAGTTCCGCCGGAACACCCTTTACAAATCCACGAAAATATGATAAGATACATAGGTAACTGACCTGTACGCAGCCCGGGGGGCTTGCCGCGCACCGCGGTGTTCACCAGGCCCCGGGCTTCGTCACGGCCGCAGGAAATACTTTATGAGGTGAAAAACTATGATGCTCAAAGAAGAGAAGCAGGCGATCATCGCCGCCAACCGTGCCCACGACACCGATACCGGTTCCGCCGAGGTACAGATCGCAATCCTGACCAAGCGGATCAACGATCTGACCGAGCATGTGAAGGTCCACCAGAAGGATCATCACTCCCGCCGCGGTCTGCTGAAGATGGTCGGTAAGAGAAGAAACCTTCTCAACTATCTCCAGAAGAAGGATATCGAGCGTTACCGCGCCATCGTTGCCAAGCTGGGTCTGCGCAAGTAATACAATTTGGAAGCTCGAAGGCAGGTGGTCCATTCACCTGCCTTTTCTGCTATCCGGGCCGATGGCAGCGTCCGGCGCCTTTAGCAGTTGATTGACCCTCTGAGAGCTGGTGGGTGAATCAGTTGCTGACTGGCTCCCGATGCCGGCAGCCGGCCCCAAAAAGGAGGTCACAATATGTTTGAAAACTTTCGCGTCTTCAAGACCGAGTACGCCGGTAGGGAGATGAGCTTTGAGGTGGGCAAGATGGCCGGCCTGGCCAACGGCTCCTGCCTGGTTCGCTACGGTGAGACCACTGTGCTGGTCACCGCTACCGCCTCGGGCAAGCCCCGGGAGGGGATCGACTTCTTCCCGCTGTCGGTGGACTTTGAGGAAAAGCTCTACGCTGTCGGCCGGATCCCCGGCTCCTTCCTGCGCCGGGAGGGCCGCCCGACCGAGAAGGCGATCCTCACCTCCCGGGTGGTGGATCGTTCCATCCGGCCGCTGTTCCCCTCGGATATGCGCAACGATGTCACCGTAGTGATGACCGTCCTCTCGGTGGATCCGGACTGCGAGCCGGAGGTCTGCGGGCTGGTCGGTGCATCCTTTGCGTTGTCCATCTCGGACATTCCCTGGGACGGGCCCATCGCCGGCATCCATGTCGGTCTGGTGGACGGTGAGATCGTGCTCAATCCCGACGCTGCCCAGCGAGAGAAGAGCGAGATGGAGCTCACTGTCTGCGGCAATGCCGAAAAGGTAGTCATGCTCGAGTGCGGTGCCTGTGAGGTGGATAACGCCACCATGCTTGAGGCCATCAAGCGGGGCCACGCTGAGGTGAAAAAGATGGTGGAGTTCATCGCCGGGGTACAGCGGGAGATCGGCAAGGCCAAGTTCTCCTTCCCGTCGATGGAGCTGGACCACGAGATGTTCGAAGCGGTGAAGGAGTACGCCGCTGACCGGGTGCGCTATGCGCTGGACACCGATGACAAAAACGTCCGTGAGGAGCGGCTGCGCCCGGTCTATGAGGAGGTCCACGCCCACTTTGACCCGATCTACCTGGATGAGGAGGCTCAGTTGGACGAGTGCCTGTATAAGCTGCAGAAGTTTGTAGTGCGGCGCTGGCTGCTGGACGACGGGAAGCGGGTGGACGGCCGGGCGATGGACGAGATGCGTCCACTGGATGCCGAGGTTGGGCTGATCCCTCGGGTACACGGCTCGGGTATGTTCACCCGGGGCCAGACCCAGGTGCTCACCGTCGCGACGCTGGGCTCCATCCGGGACGCCCAGCTGCTGGACGGCATCGACCCCCAGACCGAAAAGCGCTACATCCATCACTACAACTTCCCGTCCTATTCCACCGGTGAGACCAAGCCCTCCCGCAGCCCGGGCCGCCGGGAGATCGGGCATGGGGCGCTGGCCGAACGGGCGCTGCTGCCGGTGATCCCGCCGGTGGAGGAGTTCCCCTATACACTGCGGCTGGTATCGGAGGTACTCTCCTCCAACGGCTCCACCTCCCAGGCGTCGGTGTGCGGTTCCACGCTGGCGCTGATGGACGCCGGTGTACCGATCAAGGCGCCGGTGGCGGGCATCTCCTGCGGACTGATCTCCGAAGGGGACGGCTGGAGTACAATGGTGGATATCCAGGGCCTGGAGGACTTCTTCGGGGATATGGACTTCAAGGTGGCAGGTACTAAAAAGGGCATCACTGCCATTCAGGTGGATATGAAGGTGCACGGCATCACCTTTGACATCATCGAGAGCGCGCTGGAAAAGACCTACGCCGCCCGTTGCAAGATCCTGGACGAAGTCATGCTGCCGGTGATCGCCGAGCCGCGTCCGGAGCTGTCCAAGTATGCGCCGAAGATGCTCACCCTGACCATTAACCCGGAGAAGATCCGGGAGGTCATCGGCTCCGGCGGCAAGGTGATCCAGAAGATCAGTGCCGACTGCGGCGTCAAGATCGATGTCGAGGACGATGGTCATGTGTTTGTCAGCGGTGTGGATCTGGATGGCTGCCGCCGGGCGGTGCAGATCATCGAGACCATCGCCAAGGATCCGGAGGTCGGCGCCTTCTACAAGGGGCGGGTCACACGGCTGATGAACTTCGGCGCCTTTGTGGAGATCGCTCCGGGCAAGGAGGGACTGGTACACATCTCCAAGCTGGACACCTCTCGGGTGGAGAAGGTGGAAGATGTGGTTTCGGTCGGCGATGAGATCATCGTCAAGGTCACCGAGATCGACTCCCAGGGCCGCATCAACCTCTCCCGTCGGGACGCCCTTGAGGCGATGAAGGCCAAGGCGGAGAAGCAGGTCAACGAAAACGACTGAGATGCCGCCGACTGCGGCAGAGCCATATAACGCACTGGACGGGGGACAGCGAAAGAGCTGTCCCCTGTTTTTCACAGCGGATGGGGGAAAACCGTGCGAAAACCGCCTCCAGCGCCGAAAACGGTGGTTGAGTTTTCCCCGCGGGGTATGATACAATAAAAAACAGTTGTATTTTACTTCTAAAAATCTGATTAAAAACGGAGCTGAATGACATTGAACGCATCGGACATACTGCTGCTGGTGATCCTTCTGGCGCTTTCCGCCTATTTTTCCTCATCGGAGACGGCCTTTTCCACGGTGAATAAGATCCGCCTCAAGAGCTACGCCGACAGCGGCAGCGAAAAGGCAAAGACCG
>CAJFQR010000069.1 GCA_904419105.1 Candidatus Avimicrobium faecavium | reverse complement strand
TCCTGCCGCCGGGAACGAAGCATTGCCAGGGCAAAGCCCTGGCAAGCTAACGAGTTTGCGCCGCAAACTCGCCCTATCGCAGCGGGCGGCATTTGGCCGCGCCAAATGCCTCTCCACCAAAAGAAAAAGGCACCCAGTCGGGTGCCCTTTTCTTTTGGTGGACCCGAAGGGATTCGAACCCTCGGTCTCTGCGATGCGAACGCAGCGCTTTCCCAGCTAAGCTACGGGCCCACGACGCAGCGGTAAACTGCGTCCTCTATTATAGCAGGATCCCGGCTAAAATGCAAGAGGTCCGGAGAAAAAAACACCGCCCCCGGCATTTTCCCGAGGACGGTGTTACACAGGCAGAAAACTCCCGCAAACTGGGAGAGGGCATTTTTACTCGTGGTGGTTCTTCAGCCACTCAATGGCCACCTGGGCATAGACGGCGCTGCCCACCGGCAGGGCCTCCTCATTGTGGCGCACCTTGGGATGGTGGGCGCCGTAGAGGTACCCTTCCTCCTTCGAGCCGAAGGAGACATTCAGGTAGGTGCCCGGCACATGCAGCAGCACCTCGGAGAAGTCCTCGGACCCCATCGACGGCTCTACCTCCGCCACCTGGTCCTCGCCCACCAGCTCCTTGATGTAGCCGATGACATCGGGGGTGACGGTGCTGTCGTTGATAGTCGGAGCCATCTCGGTGGTCCACTCAATGTCGGCGCTGCCGCCGAAGGTGGCGCAGATGCCGTTCACAATCTCGATGAACCGCTTGCGGGCGTGCTCCCGCACCTGCTGGTTGAAGGTGCGGATGGTCCCGGTGAAGAAGCCCGACTCGGGGATGATGTTACAGGCATCGCCGGCTACGATCTGGCAGACGGTGAGGATCAGCGGTTCCTTCTGGATATGCTCCCGGCTGTTCAGCGTCTGGAGTGCCAGCTGGATGTGGGTGATGATGTTGATCGGGTCGATGCCCGCCTCCGGATGAGCGCCGTGGGCGCCTTTTCCGTGGACCGTCACCTTGAAGGCGTCCGCCGAGGCGGCATAGGTCTTCGGGGAGTAGAGCACCGTGCCGGTGGGATAGTCACAGGCGGGGGAGGAGTGCATACCAAAGGCCACATCCACATGAGGATCCTCCAGAAGGCCGGCGGCAATCATATTCTTGCAGCCGTTGTATCCCTCCTCACCGGGCTGAAACATAAACTTCACCCGGCCCTTGACTTTCTCTTTGTTATCCATCAGCAGCTTTGCGGCGCCCAGCAGCATGGCCGTGTGGGTATCGTGCCCGCAGGCGTGCATCTTGCCGGGGTTTTTGCTCGCAAAGGCCTCGCCGGACTCCTCTGTCAGCGGCAGGGCATCCATATCGCCCCGCAGCAGAATGACTTTCCCGTCCGGTTCGCCGTCCAGCATCGCCACCACGCCGCCGCCGACATCATAGGGCTCATAGCCCATCTTACGCAGCTCTTCGGTGACGTAGGCGCAGGTTTCGGGCAAAACCGCGCTCACCTCCGGATTTTCATGGATGTGCCGTCTCCAGCGCACCAGCTCCGGGGCAAGCGCCTTTGCCTGTTCCAGCAGTTCGCTCATGTGTGTGACCTCCTTGATCTTAAAATTGCAGTTTTACGCATTGCAGTGCGAAAAACTTGTTTCGATTATACCAGCCTTTTTGTGGAAATGCAAGGGCTTTGATCAAAAATTTCACACCTTTGGCGTTTTGCTTGCGGGGACCGTTTTTTTCTGTACAAAATGCCCGCCCCCCACCAGCCGGCAAAAAAGCGCCCCCTCCGCCATAGGCGAAGGGGGGATCTCACTCGGCCCGCCGCTCCCGCAGCGCCTGCCGGTAGGTGAGCTCCGGCAGCAGCGCCGGAAGGCTTTCCTCACAGTATTCCACTTCCTTGGAGAAGAGCTTTGCCAGATGCAGCCTCTGCTCCCGGCCGCCGCCGCAGAGCCGCTCCAGCCCGGCTGTCAGCCGGCACACCGCCAGCGGAAGCACCAGCGGTCCGCAAAGGTCTCCGTCCAGGCCAAAGGGCAGCAGGTGGCGGTAGAGCAGGTAGCCCGCCAGCTGGCGGTAATCCCCCTCGGCCTCCGGGTCCCCCGGCAGCGTGAAGGCCCCGAAGAGCTCCGGATGCTCCGCCGCCTGGGCGAGCAGTCCTTCCCACTCATCGGTAAGCCGCTCCAGCCGGGCGAAGCCCTCCACCAGCGCCGCCCCGTCCTGTCCGGTGAGGGGCGGAAGGGCTGTTTCCGGCAGAGGTGCCCGGTCCGGAGCGCCGGGGCAGTGCTGGGCGGCATACCCCAGCCGGGCAAGTGCCTCCAGTGCTTCGGGCAGCGGGCGCTCCTCCAGCAGCCGGAAGGCCCGGCGGCGCAGTGCCAGCAGCGGCTCCAGCGGTTCCATCGTCCCCTCCGGATCGTCCGGCAGATCTTCCAGCCGGGTCAGCCGGAAGGGCTCCCGCCCGGTGAGGATCAGCCGGCAGGCCTCCTCACAGCAGAGGCCGAGCCCGCTCTCGACGAACGGTCCGCACCAGTTGTGAAACCGCGGGTGCTCCCGGCAGATCTCCGCCATCGCCCGTTCGCCAAGGCGCAGATAGGCCCCGCACAGATTGTTCTCATCGAGGAACGGGCAGCGCCCGTCCTCCCCGGCGCAGAAGCGGCGGGGCAGCTCCCCCGGCGGCGAGATCCCCGCCCGCAGCCAGTCCCCGTCCGGTCCGGGCAGCGTGTCGTAGAACCGGGCGGTGTCCGGGTCGATGTCGATCTCCCAGCCGATGCAGCAGTTGTCGGAGCAGGCGGAGGCGGTGCAGCAAAAGCGGCTGTACACCGCCGGTGCGTAGTGTGCGATGGGCATAGCGGGCCCTCCTTTTTGCGGTTTGGGTCTATTATAGCACGAATTTTCTGCCGCACGGCAGAAAAAAAGCGCCCGGGTCAGGCGCTTTTTTCGGACAGGGGAGACGGTTACGCCGGCAGCCGCTTGAGGGTCTCCAGCAGCACGGTAGCGGCCACCTCGGCGGCGGCGGCCTCGTTCTCCTTGTAGGTGGCGGTGGCCTCGTCGTCGGCGTTGTCCGAGATGGAGCGGATGTTGGCGATGGGCACCTTGTAGATGAAGGCGATCTGGGCCATGGCCTGGGCCTCCATGTCGTTGCAGTAGGCGTCGGTGCCGCCGAGGAACCGGGCCTTCAACCCCGAGTCGGTGACGAACATATCCCCGGTGATGGTCGGGGCGGTCACATACTTCCAGCTGCGGTCGGTGATCGACTCACAGGCGGCCTTGGCAGCCTCGATGATCTCCGGGTCGTACTGGTAGTTGGAGCAGAACGGGAAGTACCGCCCCATGATGTCCGGCCCGACATCGAAGGTGGTGGTGCTGGTGCCGATGACCACATCCTTCACATGGATGTCCGGCTTGATGCCGCCGGCCACGCCGACATTGATCACCTTGTCCACGCCGAACTTGTCGATGAGCAGCAGGGTGGTGTGGGCGGCGTTTACCTTGCCCACGCCGCAGGTGGTCAGCACAATCTGCCGCCCCTCCACGCTTCCCTCATAGAAGGTCAGGCCATGGTGGTCGGTGGTTTTTTCAATGGTCATCGTGTTCTTGATCTTCTCGATCTCTACCGGCATCGCGCCGATGATCCCGTAGCGCATAGATACAGCATCCTTTCTTTTGCAGTGTGTTGCGTTCCTGTTACCCTAAGTATAGCGAATTCCCCGGGAAAACGCAACGGTTTTCCCGGCGGTGAGCGGTTCCTCTCTGCCTTTTCTCTGGCGCACAGCCGTCCGCCAGGCGGGAATATTCCGGCGTATTCTCTGTAATTTTGATAAAATTGTGAATAGTTTCTGTCCTGTTTTGCCAAAACGAAAAAAGTCCTTTGTTTTTCCCTTGACAAATCCGCCGTTTGGGTCGATAATAAAGCCATGCTTCACGGGTTAGCCCGCTGAAGTGTGAAATCACCCGAACACACCGGTCCCGGCGGGGCGCACAGCTCCGGTTCTGAGACAGATCCCCAAGGAGGTGGACAGCATGGTCGTAAGCGACGTAAGCGGCATTACCGACATTATCATCTGCGTACTAAGCCTACGAGTGCGCAGCTGTCCTCAACTGAATCTGTTCTCTGACGAAGGATGCCGGCAATGCCATACCCGATAGCAGTCAAAGCGGTGTGACCGCTATATGGACTGCGGGTTGGACCGATGTGAGCGGACCCACAGGGTCACGGCACAGACAGGCCGTTCCGGTTGGAGACGCGGGGCTTTTTCCGCCCGCGTACCACAAACGGAACCGGCTTTTTTTGTACCCATCGCAGGCGCTCCCCGCCCTCCGGCGGCTGCGCTGTCTGCCCATCTTTCCCGGCGGGAGCCCTTTCCGCCTGTCCCGGCATGCCGCCGGGCCCCTTCCATACGGAAAAACAGAGAACGGTACGGCCAAAAGCGGCCAGTCCCCGTTCTCTTTTTTATACCCATTGTATCCAAAAACTGGAATCAGAAAGGAAGTACCATTATGGCAAACAAAGCGATCAAATGCGGCAAGATGTTCGACTCCACCACCGGCGCCGTCCGGGAGAATATGGTGATCTTCACCGACGGGGAGCGGATCGCCTCGGTAGTCCCGGCGGCGGAGGCCAACTGTGACGGCTACGAGGTCATCGACCTCGGCGACAAGTTCGTCACCCCCGGCCTGATCGACAGCCACGTGCACCTTTCGATGAACGGTGAGGCCAATCCGGCGATGACCAAGCCCTATGAGACCATCGCCGACTGGACCCTCAAGGCCCTGCAGGACGCCCACATCGACCTGATGGCCGGCTTCACGGCGCTGCGCGTCGTCGGCGGCAACGGCTTTGCCGATGAGGCGGTGCGGGACGCCATCAACCGCGGCGAGCACTGGGGTCCCCGCCTGATGACCTCCGGCTGTGCCATCTCCACCACCGGCGGCCACGCCGATGACCACTACGGCCCCTATCTGAACGACGAGATGAACACCGCCCCCGCCATCGGCGACGGCCCGGATGAGCTGGTCAAGGCGGTGCGCTACAACATCAAGCACGGCTGCGATATGATCAAGTATATGTCCACCGGCGGCGTTATGAGCCTGGGCACCACCATCGACAGCCAGCAGATGAGCTTCGAGGAGATGAAGGCCATCTGCGATACCGCCAAGCTCTACAATATGACCATCGCCACCCATGCCCACGGCACCAGCGGCATCAAGGACGCCATCCGCGCCGGCGTCACCTCGGTGGAGCACGGCATGATGATGGACGAGGAGGGTGTCCAGCTGATGAAGGAGTACGGCACCACCCTGGTTCCGACGCTGATCGCCGCCGAGCGCATTATCGTCAAGGGCAAGGAGATCGGCACTCCCGACTGGGCCATCGCCAAGGCGGAATATGTCTTTGGCAATGCCACCCGCAACTTCAAGCGCTGCCTCGATGAGGGCGTCAAGATCGCCTTCGGCACCGACTCCGGCACCCCTTACAACTTCCACGGCAAACAGACCTACGAGTTCGAGCTCATGGTCAAGTACGGTATGACCCCGACCCAGGCCCTGATGGCCGCCACCAAGGGCAGCAGCGAGCTGATGCGCAAAGACCACGAGATCGGTTCTATCGAGCCCGGCAAGTTCGCCGATGTCGTCGCCTTCGACGGCGATCCCATCGCCGATGTCAAGGCCCTGACCAGCTGCTCCTTCGTCATGAAGGGCGGCGAGGTCTACAAGAAGGACGGCGTCGCCCTGCGCAAGTGAGCCGTCTCCTAATTCCGTATCACACCGTTTGTTTGAGATAGATAGAAAGGACAGGGTATACCACCATGGCAAAGAAAGCAATCAAGTGCTCCAAGATGTTTGATTCCACCACCTCCACCGTGAAGGAGAATGTCGTCATCTTCACCGAGGGTGACAAGATCACCGCCGTCGTCCCGATGGCCGAGGCCAAGTACGAGGACTGCGAGGTCATCGACCTCACCGGCAAGTTCGTCACCCCCGGCCTGTGCGACTGCCACATGCATCTGGCCTCCAACGGCGAGGGCAGCTCGATGGGCACCGCACCCTACCAGACCGCCGGTGACGCCACCCTTCACGCGGTGAACAATGTCAAGGCCGATCTGATGGCGGGCTTCACCTCGGTGCGCTCCTGCGGCGACCATGGCTATCTGGATGTGGCTATCCGCAATGCCATCAACCGCGGTGAGCTTGCCGGCCCCCGTCTGATGGTCTGCGGCGTGGCTATCGGCTCCACCGGCGGCCATGCGGACAGCCACTACAACCCCTACATCGAGGCCGACGCCTTTATGAGCGGCTATGCTGCCGACGGCCCTGCGGAGATGATGAAGGCAGTGCGCTACAACATCAAGTACGGCGCCGACTTCATCAAGTTTATGGCCACCGGCGGCGTCATGAGCCTGGGCACCACCGTCGGCGCCCAGCAGATGAGCCTCGAGGAGATGAAGGCCATCTGTGACACCGCCAAGCTCTACGGCCTCACCATCGCCACCCATGCCCACGGCACCAGCGGCATCAACGATGCCATCCGCGCCGGCGTTACCTCGGTGGAGCACGGTATGCTGATGAACGAGGAGGGCATCGAGCTGATGAAGGAGCACGGCACCACCCTGGTTCCGACGCTGATCGCCGCCGAGCGCATCATCGTCAAGGGCAAGGAGATCGGCTCCCCCGACTGGATGATCGCCAAGGCCAAGCAGGTCTTTGACAGCGCCACCCACAACTTCAAGCGCTGCATCGAGGAGAATATCCCGATCGCCTTCGGCACCGATACCGGCACCCCCTTCAACTTCCACGGCAAGCAGGCCTATGAGTTTGAGCTCATGTGCCGCTACGGCATGACCCCGGCCCAGGCCCTCACCTCCGCCACCAAGGTCGGCAGCCAGCTGATGCGCAAGTGGGACCAGGTCGGTTCCATCGAGCCCGGCAAGTTCGCCGATGTGGTTGCCTTCGACGGCGACCCGATGGAGGAGATCCAGGCCATGACCCGCTGCTGCTTCGTCATGAAGGGCGGCGAGGTCTACCGCGAGGCATAAGCCTCCCATCCTGCGGAAGTCTCAAGGAAGAGGCTTTATCCCTCTCCTTTTCCACCGGTCGCCTGCCGCCCGAAGGGCAAAGGACGGCGGCTCGCCTCCGGTGAAACACTCCGGTCTGAAAACGATTCCAACAAATCCAAACCCACCGCTTTGAAAAGGAGAGCTGCGTATTCCTCATTTCTGATTCCATATACCGCCGCACAGGCCGGCCCCGTTGGTACCGGGGCCGGCCTGCGGCGGCATTGTGCCGCTTTTGCTCTGGCCGGGGGGCTGTGAAGGCCTGCAGGTTCCGCACCGATCGGGGCGGCTTTGCGCGGAGACGGGCTTTTCCACCGCTCCCTCAGGTACACACCGGCGTACCCCTATATAAATAAGAAGACCGGGTCTGCACAAGCAGACCTGGTCTTCTTTTATGCTCTTGTGTCAGCCCCTGCAAGGCCGTATCCCGGCCACCGCACTGCGGATCTTCTCTCTGGGCCCACGGCCCCGCTCTGTACAGGGCCGCGCCCTCAGCCGCCGCATTGTAGCTTTGCCCTCCCCGGGCTCGCTGCCCCGCTCTGTACAGGACCGCGCCCTCAGCCGCCGCATTGTAGCTTTGCCCTCCCCGGGTTCGCTGCTTCGCTCTGTACAGGGCCGCGCCCTCAGCCGCCGCATTGTAGCTTTGCCCTCCCCGGGCTCGCTGCTCCGCTCTGTACAGGGC
>CAJFQR010000068.1 GCA_904419105.1 Candidatus Avimicrobium faecavium | reverse complement strand
GGGAGGTGGTCTTGGATGTCGATTTTTTCTTGGTGCCCGTAGCCATTCTCTGCCCGGTCCTCCTTTTTCTATCACTTTTCCTGCCGCCGGGGCCGCCCCGGGACAAAAAAATCCGCCGGCACGCGGCCAGCGGAGGAACACCTTCCCTGTCCCGCGCCCGGCAGATCTGCACTATCTTTAGTATAGCACAAACTTTCTGTCAGACCAAGAGCGGATCGGTCGGCTTTTTCAGCCCAGCATCCCCACGATCATCTGCTGCAGCAGATGCCCGGAGAAGAGCTCGAACAGCCCCAGCACCGTCACCACCCCGCCGGCGATGAGGGTGTACCAGGCAAAGAAGCGGAATTTGTCACTGACCACCAGCCGGTTGACCAGCGCGATGGCCAGCAGCCCGAAGAGAAGCGAGGTGACAAACCCGATGATGAGGATGTGCGCCGGCAGGCCAAAGCCGTTTTCGATCACGCCGGGGATCTCCAGCACCACCGCCCCGAGCACCGCCGGGATGCCCATGATGAAGGAGAAGGTGACGGCGAACTTTTTCCCGAGGCCCATCAGCATCCCCACCGAGATGGTGGACCCGGACCGGGAGAGCCCCGGCAGCGGGGCAAGGGCCTGGGTGATGCCGATGGCCAGCGCGTCCGCCGGGGTCATGGTGGCGGCGTTTTTGCCGTCGGTGGGGCAGCGGTTGGCAAGGGTGAGCAAAATGCCGGTCAGGATCAGGCACAGCCCCTCCACCACGATGCCGTTGTCGGTGGAAAAGCTCTCATACCAGTCCTTGAGGAACACCACCGCCACCAGCGGCACCAGCGAGAGGATCAGCAGCAGCACCATCCGCCGCCGGGGGGTGACCCGCTTGCGGAAAAGCTGTCCGCGGAACAGATCCCCGAGCATCGCAAGCCCCTCCTGCACCAGCCCGAAGATGGTCGGGAAGAAGGCGATCACCACCGCCACCAGCGTGCCCAGATGCAGCACGATGGAGAAGAAGGCCCCCTCCTCCCCGGAGAGGCCGGTGAAGTACTGGAAGATGGACAGATGCCCCGAGCTGGACACCGGCAGGAACTCGGTGAGCCCCTGGATCATACCCTGCAAGATCGCTTGCCAAACAGACATAGTACCCTCCTATGTATCAGGGCGGTCTCCCGCCCGAAATGGTCACTGCTCCGCCTCGATCAGCCCGTAGAGGGCCTCAACGGCGTCCCCGAGGCTGCCCAGCCCGTCGATGAGCCCCTCGGCCACGGCGGCTTCGCCGTCCAGCACCGAACCCACATCGTTCATCAGCTCGCCGGTGGTCATCATCAGCTCCCGGAACCGCTCCGGCGGGATGTGGGAGTTCTCACAGACAAAGCGGGTGATGCGCTCCTGCATCCGGGCAAAGTAGGACAGGGTCTGCGGGGTGCCCAGCACCAGGCCGTTCATCCGCACCGGATGAATGGTCATCGTCGCCGTCGGGGCAATCAGCGAGCGCCGGGCGCTCACCGCCAGCGGCACCCCGATGGAGTGCCCGCCGCCGAGCACCAGCGACACGGTGGGCTTGCGCATCCCGGCGATGACCTCGGCGATGGCCAGCCCCGCCTCCACATCGCCGCCGACGGTATTGAGCAGCACCAGCAGCCCTTCGATGGCCGGGTCCTGTTCGATGGCGAAGAGCTGTGGGATCACATGCTCGTACTTGGTAGTCTTATGCTGGGGCGGCAGCGTATAATGCCCCTCCACCTGGCCGATGATGGTCAGGCAGTGAATCGGATGGCGGCCGCCGGCGGCGGTCACCGCCCCAAGGGCCGTCACCCGGCGCAGCTCCTCGCCCCCGAGAGGCGCGTCCTCCGCCGGGACGGTGTGTTCCTGTTCCTGCATAGCGTCAGCTCCTTTTCCGGATCGTTCTTCCTCTATCCTGTGAAAAGCAGCCGCCGTTTATGCGCCGCCCCCTATTATAGCACGCCGCCGGAGCCGGCGCAATTTGCCCGGGGGTTCGTTTTCAAACTGTTCAAAAATTCCCGCAAAAAAGCGGCCCCTCCGGCCGCTTTCTCTCAGTATCCCCGGGTGGCGTCCAGGCTCTCGTCCTGGAGGACATACTGGTCCCGCACCGAGTAGACCCGGAAGTTCTCCTTGTCGTCCCGGATCACCACCGTGTCGATGCCGGCATTGATGATCATGCGCTTGCACATGGCGCAGGGGTTGGCCCCCTTGACATACTCGCCGGTGGAGACCTCCTTCCCCACCAGGTAGAGGGTGGAGCCGATCATATCCATCCGGGAGGCGGAGATGATGGCGTTGGCTTCGGCGTGGACCGACCGGCACAGCTCATACCGCTCCCCCCGGGGGATCTGGAGCTTCTCCCGGGTGCAGTAGCCCAGGTCACAGCAGTTTTTGCGGCCGCGGGGGGCACCCACATAGCCGGTGGAGATGATCTGGTCGTTTTTTACGATGATGGCCCCGAAGTTCCGCCGCAGGCAGGTGCCTCTGGCGAGGACGGTCTCGGCGATATCGAGGTAGTAGTTGAGCTTGTCACGGCGCATCGGCATAGGAAAAAACCTCATTTCACGATACGGGCACGGTGTCCCACCGCCCCGGAAAAAGTCTGTTTTTCTCTATTGTACGCGAAAAAGGCCCCCGGCGCAACGGCTTTTTTTCACCGGGTGTGGCCCCCGGGGGAAAACTATGGTACAATAGAGGGAGAAAATTTTCCCCTACGGAGGCGTCTATGCTCGATCTATCCAGTCCGGCGGTCCTCAAGGACCTGCTTGCCCGGTACGGCTTTACCTTTTCCAAAGGCCTTGGGCAGAACTTCCTCATAAACCCCACCGTCTGCCCGCGCATGGCGGAGCTGGGCGGGGCGGCCCCCGGCGTGGGTATGCTGGAGATCGGCGCCGGCATCGGGGTGCTCACCGCCGAGCTGGCCCGCCGGGCGGACAAGGTGGTCTGCATCGAGATCG
The DNA here is from genome assembly GCA_904419105.1 of Candidatus Avimicrobium faecavium. Classification (GTDB taxonomy): domain Bacteria; phylum Bacillota; class Clostridia; order Oscillospirales; family Ruminococcaceae; genus Avimicrobium; species Avimicrobium faecavium. The sequence goes on along the minus strand of CAJFQR010000068.1, from coordinate 4,795 downwards.
ACTCCCGCCTGCTCCCGATCCTGGACGAGACGCTGGCCGGCTTTACCAATGTCAGGATTGTGAACGACGATGTGCTCAAGGTGGACCTGCCCGCGCTGCTGGCCGCCGAATTCCCCGGGCAGAAGGTGGCGGTCTGTGCCAACCTGCCCTACTACATCACCTCGCCGATTTTAATGCACCTGCTGGAAAGCCGCCTGCCCCTCTCCTCCATCACGGTGATGGTCCAGAAGGAGGCCGCTGCCCGCCTCACCGCCGAACCGGGCAGCCGGGAGGTCGGGGCCATCAGCATCGCACTGCGCTACTACTGTGTGCCCCGGGTGCTCTTCCCGGTGAGCCGCGGCAGCTTCCTGCCCAGCCCCGATGTGGATTCCACCGTGATCCGGCTGGATATCCTCGAGTCCCCCGCCGTCCCGGTGAAGGACGAGGCCCTCTTCTTTGCTGGGGTGCGGGCGGCCTTCTCCCAGCGGCGCAAGACGCTGCTCAACTGTGTCGCCGGTTACTTCTCCCTGCCGAAGAGCCAGGCCGCCGAAATCCTTGCCGCCGCCGGCATCCCGGAGAACACCCGGGCGGAACAGCTCCCCCTGGACGGCTTTGGCCGCCTGGCGGACGCCCTCTTTGACGCCGGCGTACCGGCCAAAAAGTAACAGAAAAGACCCGGTCGGCGACCGGGCCTTTTTTACTGCCGCTTCGGCATAGAAAAAGGCGTGGCTCCCAGAGAAAAGCCACGCCTTTTATTCCCCATCAAGTTAAACTTGGATAGACTTGCAGATAACCTGTCCGACCACGATGTTTTAAGCGTCAGCTTAAAACCCGCAGGGAGTTGATTGCTATGCAATCAACAGACCAATCGGGCGATGTTTTGGCAAAGCCAAAACTCGTCAGAGGAAGCCGAAGGCTTCCGGCTGGCACTGGTACACCTATCCGACCACGATGTTTTAAGCGTCAGCTTAAAACCCGCAGGGATCGGACCGGGAGTTTTGCGTCAGCAAAACTCATAGGGATTGGACCGCGAGTTTGCAACGCAAACTCGTAGGGAGGTAAATCGTGCAACGATTTACCGACCGGTATCGGGGTTCTGCTTGTTGCCATCCTCAGTGGTGGTGTCGTCCTTGTCCTCGGTGACGGTCTGCTCGTCCAGCTCGACACCGGAGATGACATAGGCGCCCAGCTCACGGGTGCGGAAGTGCCAGGCCTCGTAGTCAGGATCCCACTCCAGGCCGTTGATCTCCTCTACGCCCTCGGCGCCCTTCTTGTAGATAAAGGCGTCCTCATCAGCGTACAGGTAGAAGTCACCGGTGCGGTTGAATCTGGGGGTACCCTCGAAGGTGATGAAGTCCAGGTTGGCATAGTCATACCGGGCAGAGAATTCCTTATCGAAAGTCTTGTTCCAAGCCAGGTTCAGTCTGCTCTGACCGTCTACATCAACGATAAACAGGGCATCGTCGCCAAACTCGATGTCGATCTCGCCAGCATCCTTATCGAAGCCGACAATACCGGTCTCGCCCATGGTCAGCATACCACCGTCAAAATCGATTTTGTAGTTAGCAAGGGTCTTATCAGGAGCAATAACAGTTTCTACAGTTACACTGTCGTCGGCATTGCGGGCAGCATTAGAAGTTCTGCCAACAGATACCTTACCGACGAGATCCAGAGCCTTGTCGCCATTGTTCTCAGGAACGGTAATGACTACAGAGTAGTAGAAACCGGCAGCGGAGTCGAACTCATTAGCAGCAGCATCGTTATACTTAACCCAACGAAGGTCAAGTTCGCCCTCAGCATCGCCCTCTACATCGTCCCAATCGCCGTAAGCCTTAACATTCTTGGTATTGTAGTCAAAGTCGCGATCGTAAATGTGATAACCAGTGCCCTCTTCCCAGATGTAAATCGGGATAGCGATCTCATCGCCGCCTTCAAGTACTCTACCTGCGTCCAGACCAGTGGAAGCTACATCTTCACTGTCGATCACATAAGCACGATCACCATTCTGACCAATCACGGGAGCCTGATCAACAGCGAAAGCTACGGTAGTCATACCAGCAGCCATTACGCCGGCCAGAACAAGAGCAAGTGTCTTCTTCATTTTGCTTTTCCTCCTAAAGTTTCTTGTTTTTCAAACGAGTCCGGGCCGGCCCTCTCCAGTTGGCCTTCCCGTTCTCTTGTCTATCATTATAGCCGCCGGCAGCCTGTTTGTCAACTCTTTTTGTAGTAACTTTGTAACTTTTCTGTAATTTTTAAAATGTGAACAAGAGAAAATACCCGCTATCTCCATCTTTTCTGTGCAGAATAACGGGGTTTTGCCCCTTATTCCCCTGCCGGGTATCCCTATTTATGACGATTCATTGCAAAATAGTTACAATCTCTGTTACCATTCCCCGGAAGGGTATCCCCCTCCCTTCCCGCAAAAAAACAGACGGAGCTTTCGCCCCGTCTGCGTTTCTGCTTATGGATGGTTTTTGTCGTTTGGACTTAGTCCTTGTAGGCAACGGCCTCGATCTCGACCAGAGCGTCCTTCGGCAGCTTGCCAACCTCAAAGGCGGCACGGGCCGGGGCAGCCTCGGTGAAGAAGGTGGCGTAGACCTCGTTCATCGCGCCGAAGTCGGCGATGCTGTCCAGCAGGCAGGTGGTCTTGACGATATCGGCCATGGTGTAGCCCTCGCTCTCGAGGATGGCCTTGATGTTCTCCAGAGACTGCTTGGTCTGGCTGGCGATGTCATTGCCCGGGAAAGCGCCGGTCTTGGGGTCGATGGGCAGCTGGCCGGATACATAGATGGTGTTGCCGGCCTTGATGGCCTGGGAGTACGGGCCGATAGCGGCCGGAGCGTTCGGAGTAGAAACCTGCTTCTTCATGTCAGATCATTCCTTTTCCTTAATATTTGGGCCGGCGGCGTCCGCCAGCCCCTACGACTTTATGATAACACCTCCGGCAGGAATAGTCAAATAAATTTCCGGGGTCTGTCAGATGTCCGGGAGGTTACCGCCGGAAAAAATCCCGCAGCTGCTACGCCGGGAGACTCCCGTCCTGCCAGCTCACCGTACAGACGCCATTGGCATCCCGCTCAAACACCAGCCGGTACCGGGTTTGTCCGCCGGCGGCATCTACCGCATACCAGCTCCGCTCCACCTGGGCGGGGCCGTTTTCATCCGGAGCAGGCCGGACGATCACCGGGTTGGTGGTCTCCAGGTCAGCACCCTGCACATGGGCCGCCGGCCCAAAGGCCGCGACGACAGTATTCCCTTCAAGGTTCACATTCAGACTGCCGCTCACCTCTTCCCGTCCGGCGCTGATATAGAGGTCCATCCAGTCCTCATCGGGAAACCGGATTACATCTGCCCGGATCACCGTATCGGTTTCCGCATCGGTGTAGAGGGTCACATCTTCCCCACTGGGGAAGCTCTCCGGTACAAAATGCACCTGCACCGTTCCATCGGACAGACTCTCCGCTTCCACCGGCTCGGTGGTACAGCCGGCCACGGCGGTGAAGGTGCCGTTACGGGTCAGGGTGAGCGTCCCGGTGCGTATGACCGTCTCGCCGTCCGCCGGGGAGAGGTAGACATACCGGAGCAGCTCGGTGCCGTCGGGACCTGTCTCCAGGCCGGTGGCCTCGGGCAGCGCCCCGCCGCCGAGGTAGCCGAGGGTGTAGCGGCCGGTTTCGGCATCATAGTTTTCCGCCTGCCGCAGGAAGTCGCTGCTCACCGCAAAGCTGCCCTGCACCGCAGCCTCAAGGGTGGCGGCGTCCACCGTCTCCGGCCCGGACAGGTCCCGCTCAGCCGGGAGGTATTTGGCGGTGTAGAAATTGACAAACTGCTCCGGCCGCAGCGTCCCCGGGTCGGTCCAGCTCTGGCTGGCCAGCGCCGAGATGGACATCGGCATCAGGATCTCCTGCTCGAGCCCGGCCAGGCGGTCAGCCTGATCCGGGGCGGCGGTGGGGTCCTCCCCGGGCGGGAGCAGCTCCACCGTCACCGCCAGTGCGGCGGAGGGTTCGCCGGTGAGTTCCATCGTCTCAAGGGTCAGGCCCAGGCCCTCGCCTTCGGTGGCGGCGGCCATCCAGATGGGCGCCTCCTCCCCGGCAGGGGCGGTGGTCTCCTCCGCCAGCCGCACCGACCCGAGGGTGACGCCCTCTCCGCTGGTCAGCCGGTCGGGGAGGGTATAGCTGCTGCGCCCGCCCTCATCAAACAGCGCCAGCTCACCGGTGTCCCGGTCGAAGCTCACCCCGATCAGCCCGCTCTCCTCAGCGACGGCGGTATCCGCCCCGGCAAGCTCCCAGCTCCCATCCCGGTAGGCATAGAGGCGCAGCCGCAGCCAGCGGTTGCCCGCACCGAGATTGGCAGTGTAGTCGGCCATTGTCACATCCAGGTCGGCGATGGCGGCAAGCTGTTCGGCGTCCGCCGAGAGGGTGTGCGGGGTCAGCGTCAGGTCCGGCTCCCCGCCGCTGACAAAGACGGCGATCTGGTCCCCGCACCCGGTGAGGGTCAGCGCCAGCGCCCCGGCCAGGGCGGCTGCAAGCATCCGTTTCATACAAACTGCCTCCTTTTTTCGTTTTGCGGCAAAATGCCTCTTTTTTATATAGTGTACCACCGGCAGGGAACTGTTTCCAGCTCTCCGGAAAAAAAAGAAAATTTTTTTCGTCTCCGCCCTGCGGCCAAAATTCACGATTTATTGATAACTTCGCCCCAAAATGGTATTATAGTATATCTGATAACAGTTCATCACACGGGAGTGATACGGCAGGCATGGCATCCGGGCAGAACAAATACGCGACCCTTATCTCCAATACCATCATCTTTGCGCTGGGCA
>CAJFQR010000067.1 GCA_904419105.1 Candidatus Avimicrobium faecavium | reverse complement strand
AGGAACAGATAGAGAAAGAGAAGATCTGCAAATACCATAAATTTCTCCGATGAAAAAAGGTCCCTCCCAATGAAAACCGTTGGGAAAAGCCATGATACAGCCTTATTCTATCACAATCGCGGGTAAAATAAAAGCTAAACTTCCCTCCGGAGGTAAAATTGCCAGCAGACGCCAAAGGCGCCGGGCAGCTGCCCGGCGCCTTCCTCTCCCCCCCTGTGCGGAGATAATATATCAGATAAGTTCGGTACCCTCAGCACTGACCCGGCCAAAGATGAGTTTGGGCATCTCCGGGAGAGGCTCCTCCGAGATGGTCACCGCCTCCAGGAAGAGACGCTCCGCCTCGGGGATCCGGCCCTCGTCTGCGGTGTAGAACCGGGCGAATTCAAAACTCTCCTCCACCTGCTCGCCAAGCTCCCGGGTAAAGGTAATGCCCGCCGCATAGTCAATCGGGTCCCCCTTCTTCTGGCGACCGGCACCGAGCATCGCTGCAGCCACACCGCACTTTTCGGCGTCAATGTGGGTGATGTAACCGCTCTTCGGCGCACGCACCCGATGCAGCATCCTCGCCTGTGGAAGTTTTTCCGGATCGTCAAGCACCGACGGATCCCCGCCCTGGGCGGTGACCATCATCTTGAAGCGCTCAAAGGCGGCACCGGTGAGTACCGCCTCTCGGGCCAACTGGTCACAGTGGTGCAGGTCACCCTTTCCGGCGAGGAAGAGCATATTCGCCGCCAGCGCCCGGCAGATGGTGGTGAGCTCGGCGGGCCCGTGGCCCTGAAGGGTCTCCACCGCCTCCCGGACCTCAAGAGCATTGCCCACCGCGCGGCCGAGAGGGGCGTCCATATTGGTGAGCAGCGCCACCGTTTTGCGGCCGACCTTTTCGCCGATGGCCACCATCGTCTCCGCCAGACGCACCGCATCATCAAGGGTCTTCATAAAGGCGCCGGATCCGACCTTGACATCGAGAACGATGCCGTCGGCACCGGCAGCAATCTTTTTTGACATGATGCTGGCGGCGATGAGCGGAATGCTGTCCACCGTGGCGGTGACATCCCGGAGAGCGTAGAGCTTTTTGTCCGCCGGAGCGAGGTTCCCACTCTGGCCGACAACGCAGATTCCCACCTCGTTGACGGTGCGCACAAACTCCTCCGGCGAGAGCTCCACCCGAAAACCTGGGATCGACTCAAGCTTGTCGACAGTGCCTCCGGTATGGCCAAGGCCCCGGCCGGACATCTTGGCTACTGACACGCCGCAGGACGCCACAATAGGGCCAACGATCATCGTAGTCTTGTCGCCGACCCCACCGGTGGAGTGCTTATCCGCTTTGAAACCATGGATGGCGGACAGGTCCACCAGATCACCGGAATGGGCCATCCGATCGGTGAGCACCGCCGTCTCGTGAGCGTTCAGTCCCCGGAAGTAGATGGCCATCAGCAGCGCCGAGCTCTGATAGTCCGGAATGCTCCCATCGACAACACCGTCGACGAAGAAACCAATCTCCTCGTCCGAGAGGACACCGCCGTCCCGTTTTTTCATGATGATATCATACATACGCATAAGGCAAAAATCCTCCATATCAAACAGCCGTCAGACCCATGGAGAGTTGACGGCTGCAAAAGTGTGAGAGAACGCCGTGTTACCGTGCGCCCTTTTCATAGGGGACGCCGTCCGCCTTCGGGGAGACGGCCTTACCCACAAAGAGTACCAACACAAGGATGGTAAGGACATAGGGCAGCATCGACAGCAGCTGCGGCGAGATCTGCACCGCACCGCCGCCGAGCAGTACCACCAGAGCCTGAGCAAAGGCGAAGATCAGGCAGGCCAGCATCGCGCCGTGGGGCGTCCACTTGCCGAAGATCACAGCCGCCATGGCGATAAAGCCCTGGCCGGAGATGACAGTTGGCGTGAAGAGAGAGACCACCGCCAGCGACTGGGCAGCACCGCCAAAACCTGCGAGAATACCGGAGATGAACACCGCCGCATAGCGCACCGCATAGACATTAACACCGAGGGTATCAGCGGCGGCAGGATGTTCACCGACAGCCCGGAGCCGCAGACCCCACTTGGTCCGGTACATGACGAACCAGATCACAACAGTGAGCAGCACCGCAATGATGAAGGTCATATCCACATTGAGCTGAGCCAGAATCCCGTCCACCTGGGGGAGCCCAAGAAAACCAAACAGCTTGGGCATCGGGTTCGGGACGGTCTTGCTCATTGTGGCACCTTCAAAGAACAGCCGGCAGAGGAAGAGCGCCAGGCCCTGACCGATGAAGTTGAGCGCCACACCGGAGATGGTCTGGTTGGCCTTGAAGGTGACCGAAGCCACTGCGTGGAGCAGCGCCAGTGCGCCGCCGGCAAGCCCCGCTGCCAGGAAGCCAAGCCAGGGATTGGCGGTGTAGTATCCCACCGCCGCACCGGTAAAGGCACCCATGACCATCATGCCCTCCAGGCCGATGTTGATGACACCTGATCGCTCGCTGACCACACCGCCGAGCGCGGTGAGAATCAGCGGAGCTGCATACATAAAGGTAATGGTGATCGCCAGGAAAATATTACTTGCCATCGCTTCTGCCCCTCCTCTTCTCGAGATAGTCGGCCAGCATCCGGAACGCACCGCTCATGGCGATGAAGAAGATGATGGTACCGATCACGATGTTGATGATCTCACTCGGCGCACCAAGCTCCGCCTGGATCGAGGAGCCGCCGTACTGCAGTCCCGCAAAAAGCAGCGCCGAGGCAATGACGCCGAACGGAGAGGTATTGGCCATCAGTGCCACCGAGATGCCGTCAAACCCATAGCCGGGCTGGGCAGTGAGCACCGAGATGCGGTGCGGCATCGTGCCGGTGATGACCACCGCACCGGCCAAGCCCGCCAGCGCACCGGCGATGGCCAGCGAGAGGATCAGGTTCTTGTTGACATTGATGCCGGCAAAGCGGGCGACATCGGCACCGGAGCCCACCGCGCGCATCTCGTAGCCCTTGGTGGTACGGGTGAGCAGAAACCACACCAGTGCTGCCGCGGCAATGGCCAGAAAGATGCCGTAGTTGAGATCGGTGCGGATCAACACATCCGAAAGCACCGGATGGGTGCCGTCCAGCAGCCACTCACGGCCGGCATCGGAGGTCTTCCAGCTGTTGAGAACCACCAGCCAGCTGCTCTCCAGCACCTCATAAGAGGCCTCAGCCTCGGGTTTTTTCAGCCAAGGCATACTGATCATAAAATTGTTGAAGTAAAGGGCAATCCAGTTGAGCATAATGCCGGAGATAACCTCGTGAATGCCGAACTTGGCCTTGAGGACACCCACCAGCGCTCCCCACAGGCCAGCCACGACAATGGCGGCCAGAGCAACGGCGATAAAGTGGATCACCGGCGGCAGCTCGATGCAGTAGCCCACTACGGCGGCGGTGACCATACCCATGATGGCCTGACCTTCGGCGCCGATGTTGAACATACCGGTCTTAAAGGCGAAGGAGATGCTCAAGCCGGTGAAGATCAGCGGTGTAGCACGGATAATCACCTGCACCATATACTTGGGTTTGGAGAATACACCGAGAATCATCTCCCGATAGGCGGCCAGCGGACTGTAACCGGCAATGGTGAGCACCACCGCACCGACGATAAAGCCCATGACGATCGAGATAAGGATCCCTGTGATGGGACGGCGGAGTGCTTTTTCGATCTGCTTCATTTGCGCTTCCCTCCTGCCATCATCAGACCGATGTGATTTTCGTCGGCGCCTTCGGCGTCGAAGCTGTCGACGATGGTGCCGTCGTAGATGACGGCAATGCGGTCGGACACATCCATGACCTCGTCCAGCTCCAGCGAGATCAGCAGCACCGCTTTACCCTGGTCCCGGACATTGATCAGCGCCTTGTGCACATACTCAATGGCGCCGACATCGAGGCCGCGGGTGGGCTGGACGGCGATGAGGATATCGGGGTCATTGTCCACCTCGCGGGCAATAATCAGCTTCTGCTGATTGCCGCCGGAGAGTCCTCGAGCCGGATTCAGCTCGCAGCCAGCCGGACGGACATCGAATTTTTCGATGAGCTGGGCGGCGTGCTCCTTGATGGCCTTGTGGTCAAGAATCCCGTGGGAGGAATAGGGAGCCTGCCGGAAGTTCTCAATAACAAAGTTTTCCGCCACCGAGAAGTCGAGAACGAGCCCGTGCTTGTGCCGGTCCTCCGGGATAGTGGAGACACCGGCAGCGAGGGTCTGGGCCGGGGTGCGGTTCTGGATCTCGCGGCCCTTGACCGTGATGGTGCCGCTTTTGGCAGGTACCATATTCATGATGGCCTCCACCAACTCCTGCTGACCGTTGCCATCGATGCCGGCAATGCCGACAATCTCCCCCCGGCGCACCTGCAGCGACAGGTCCTTGACCCGGTCGATGCCGCGGCTGTCAGCAACGGTAAGGCCGTCGATCTCCAGAATGACTTCCCCGGGATCGGCCTTCTCCTTGGTGACGGTGAGCTTAACCTCCCGGCCGACCATCATCGAAGCGAGACTGGTCTCGTCCACCTCTTCCACCCTGACGGTATCGATGTAGACGCCCCGGCGGATGATGGTGCAGTAGTCTGCGCTCTTTTTGATTTCGCCGAGCTTGTGGGTAATGATGATCACCGTCTTACCATCGCTGGCGAGCTTGCGCATAATCTCGATCAGCTCCCCGATCTCCTGCGGTGTCAGAACGGCAGTGGGTTCATCGAGGATCAGGATCTCAGCGCCCCGATAGAGGGCCTTGAGGATCTCCACACGCTGCTGCATTCCGACCGAGATGTCCTCGATCTTGGCGTCCGGATCGACGATAAGCCCATATCGTTCCGAGAGCTCAAGCACATCCTTGCGGATGGAAGCCTCATCGATCACGCCGCCGAAGCGGGTCTTTTCCATGCCGAGCATGATGTTCTGGGTCACGGTGAACGGTTCCACCAGCATAAAGTGCTGGTGCACCATACCGATTCCCAATTTGATGGCTGTGGCCGGATTCTTGATGTTCTCCGGGCGGCCGTTGATAAGGATCTCCCCCTCATCAGCCTGATACAGCCCGTACAGAATGTTCATCAGTGTGGACTTGCCGGCGCCGTTTTCGCCAAGCAGGGCGTGGATGGTGCCCTTTTCCACATCGAGCTGTACACCGTTCAGCGCGCAGAAGGAGCCAAAATACTTCTTGATCCCCCGCATCTGAACTGCGTATTCTTTATCCGCAACGGATGCCACACATTGTCACCCTCTCCTAAATAGTTGTTGACACATCGGCGCAGAAACAGGCTCCTGCGCCGACCCATACAGTTTTATTATATCGTAATATGGCGAAAAAAGCTACTATTAAGTAATACATCCGCCACAATCTCTTAAAAATTGCAAAAAAACAGGCCGCAACCGGGCAAGTTGCCGGACGGCCTGCACTGAAATGTCTGTTTTACTGAAGTTTGGAAGCGGCAGCAGCGACCCGTTCGCCGAGGGCGATAAACTGTTCCTTCTGCTCTTCCACATGGCCATCCAGAGCGATGGCGCCCAGATGAGTCAGCGGCTCACCGAGGGCGGTGCCGCCGGAATAGACCAGCATCCCCTTGCAGAGCATACGAACAACATTGTTCATCAAGGCCACCTCACAACCGCCCTGCAGATAGCCGGCAGTGCCGAAGGTTGCACCGATCTTTCCGGCCAGGGGAAGCTTGGTCCCGTCGAAGAACTTCTTCATCTGCCAGCAGGTATCGGCATAAAAAGTCGGGGCACCAAATACGACAGCCTTTGCCTCTTCGAGGAAGTTCTCATCAATCGCATCCAATGGGAAAAGAGCCACCTCAACACCTTCCGCCTTCTTCATCCCCTCTGCCACAAACTCGGCGGCTTTTTGGGTGTTGCCGGTCTCGGTGTAGTACACGATTGCTAATTTCATCGTTGGTCATCCTTCCTTTTTTGTAAATTTGATAAAACCTCTACTGCCACTATACTCCCATCATACAGAAAACACAAGAGCAGCCGCGGTTTTCTCCATCTGCGACAAAAAGGGCAAAAAGAAACTGGTCACTCTGCCGGAAGGGCGGCAACGCCGTCCAGCAGATCCTGCACCGTAGGCGGATTATACTCAAACAGATGGGTAAAACACCACACCTGAGATCCACGGGCGACGATAAGCGTGTCCCGCCCTGCAAGGACCTGATCGAACCGGTCGTCCGACAGATGGGCGAAGTCCGACGGGCCGTCGTTGAAGATGCTCCGGTAGCACAGAGCGGTGACCAATCCGGGGGCAAGACGCTCATCGGCGAGTTCGTAGACCTGCTGGACGAGCCAGATATCCTCCTTCGGCGCGACAAGGACGCTCTCGCTGGTATCCCAAAAGGTGAGCAGCGGTGTCTGCTGCAGTTCGAAGACATTGTATGGAAGGCCGGACATGGTGGAACCTCTCTCCCCTTCAATGCCAAGTGCATCGAGCAGCAGATAGGGACCCTCGGCGGCAGTGGGCAGTTCTCCTTTTTCCCGGGTGAGACCCTGAACCGCTCCCTGTAATGCCCCGGCAAGCATCAGCGTCCACAGCAGCGCCCGCACCGTCTTGTACAGAAGAAACCGATGACCAGGCGCGTGATCCATCGGGATCCCCCTGCGCAGCCGCCGGTAGAGCAACAGATACTGCGCAGCGGAATAGATCGTGTAAAAGAGCACCCATGCCAGCCAGCCCAGGCAGAGCAGCGTCAGGCCCGGCGCCGTCAGGAAGGTGTAGTAGAGATCCCACCAAAAGCCGCCGGCGGCATAACTCCGGCTGCTCAGAAAGATAGCGGTATAGAGGGCGAAAAAGGCCGCTGTGACCAAAAACGAGAGGGCGATTTGCCGCAGAATGGGTTTGAACACAGCCGCCTGCTGTTCCGGAGCGGTATAGAATTCCGGTGCATCGCCGTCCGCTGGGGCGGAGAACACATAGATGAGCCCGTGCCGGGTGACAAATTGCCAGCCGCAGTCCTCATAGACGGCAATCTGTTCCTCCGACAGCCGGGCGATGGGCTCCGGGTCCAGCATACGGCTTTCGGCGAGCTCGATGCGGTAGCGCAGCCGCTGAGGCTCCCCTCTCCGAAAACGTGAGAATACTGCGCCGCGCTTTTCCAGGATCCAGCCGTCCGCAGCCATCTTCTCGTAAAACTGTTCGGTATCGCCGATGGCAAATTCCATCGGATGAACGGCATATCGTCCCAGCATCACACATCCTCCTCCAGCACCGAGCTGTCCTCCACCATCTGTTTCAACCGCCGGTATTCGGCGAGAAGTGCCTCCTGTCCGGTTTCGGTGAGAGTGTACACCTTCCGGCGGCCATTGATGCCCTCCAGCACGATGAGACCCTCTCCCTGCATCCGGGTGAGGATGCCGTAGAGTGTGCCCGGTCCGAGCACCAACCGCCCGCCGGAGAGCTCCCGCACCCGCTGCATGATGCCATAGCCGTGCACCGGATGGCGCAGCGCCAGCAGGATATAGTACATCGCCTCGCTCATGGGCTGGCGCTCCGGCATCCTACTCCCTCCCGTTGCAATATTATATCGCATCGCGATATATCGTGTAACATAATAATATCAGAACAGATGGGAAAATGCAAGAGAAAAATGATCCCGGCAGCCGTATTGGCCTGCCGGGATCATCTGCTTCGATCAAACTATCACTTGTTCAGCTTATCATAGGCGCCCTGGACAAAGCGGTCCCTGGTGACGATGATGCGCAGGTGCTCGCCCTTGCCGATGAGACCGGCTTCGTCGTAGGCCTCGATGGCAAACTTCACCTTTTTGCCGTCGACTTCGGTGATGGTAGCCACGGCACGCACCTCCATCCCCACCGGT
>CAJFQR010000066.1 GCA_904419105.1 Candidatus Avimicrobium faecavium | reverse complement strand
ACAGGCTCCTTTCTCTGTGCGGTGTTTCGGTCTCTATTATAGTCCGGTGTACTCCGGCTTGTAAAGATCCCTCTGTGAAGCAAAAGCGCCCCTTTCTCCCGCCAGAGGGAAAAAGGGCGCTGGGAACTTATTGGATGAAAAGCGGATCAGCTCGCCAGATGGCGGGACGGATCTTCCCGGTCGGCAGCCGGCTCCGGCGCCGGAGCGGGGAGCTTCTGGTCACGGATGTTCATCACCAGCATCTGCAGACGGTTCTCCAGGTTTGCCATGCTCACATCCGGGTCAAAGTCCAGCGGCAGGATCTGGGCGTCGGGGTAGAGCTCCTTGAGCCGTTTTGCGATGCCTCTGCCCACTACATGGTTCGGCAGGCAGCCAAAGGGCTGCAGGATCACAAAGGTGCGGCACCCATGGGCGGCGTGGTGAAGGATCTCGCCGGGGATGAGCACGCCCTCGCCTGCGTCAAAAGTGTGGGGAATGATCGGATCGCTGGCCTGAACCAGTTCCGGCAGCCGGATAGCCGGCTGATAGAGCGGGTGCCCGGCGGCGATGCGGTCGGTGACACTGTGTGCCACTTCAAAGACCTCATCCGCCAGGGCGTACCATGCCTTGTCCTTGAGCGGCCGGTGGACATGGACTTCCCGGATCTGGCTGTCCCGATTGAAGTAGGTCTTGCGGATAACATCAGTCATTCTGGCTTCAATGACCTCGAAGCCGTTCCGCTCCAGATAGAGCTCGATGTCCCGGTTGGCGCCCGGGTGGAAGTTCAGCAGATATTCGCCGACGATGAGCACTGTCGGCCGGGGTTCGGACCGGTCATAGGCGACCTCCTTCATCAGGCGGATGGCCTCCCGGAAGCCCTTTTCCCCGCCGCGGATGCCCCTGCGCTCGATGCCGTCCATCACCGCGTCCAGCCCCTTTTCAAAGGCGGCGTCGGCGCTGCCGGGCACCGTCTCATAGGGACGGATCTTGCGCAGCAGCTCCTCCAGGACATCGATCATCGGAAGGCCGAAGGCGATGCGCAGCGAGGCGATCAGATTCATCTTATATCCCGGGTGCAGATCCCGGGCGTCCTAATCGTCGTTGGTCAGGATGGGCACCTGCTTAAAACCGGCATCGTCCAACGCCTTGCGCAGCAAGGCACTGTAATGGGTCAGGCGGCAGTCGCCGATGTACTTGCCCATGGCGATAGCGGTGTGATCCGGATCGTATTTTCCGCTGCGCAGGGCAGCCAGCGCCTCTCCGATGACGATCTGTGCCGGGAAGCAGATATCGTTGTGCACATACTGCTTGCCCAGACGGATCGCCTCCTCCCGGCCGTAGGGCAGCGCCTCCGCCCGCAGGCCCTGGCCCTTCATCGCCGCGGCCATCAGCCGGCTGAAGGCGTGCGAGGTATTGGGTACCAGCACCACCCGCTCCCTGCGGTCGGCAGCGGTGAACTTGACCGGGTAGGGATCGCCCAGTTCCCGCACCGGGACGGTAGCCGGGTCGGTCTCGGAGCGGCGCATCGACACCGTCTCCACAAAGGAGCGCACCCGGATGCGCAGCGGGCCCTGGATGTCGCTCTCGTCGAGTTTGAGCACCAGCGGGGTCTTGCCGGAGATCTCCCGCATCACCCGTATGATCTCGTCCGAGAGATAGGCATCGTGCCCGCAGCCGAAACTGACAATCTGCACATACTCCAGCCGCGGATCACGGGCGGCAAGGATCGCCGTTGAGAGCATCCGGGCGTGGTAGTTGTTGACGATGTCCAGTGTGCTGCGGCTCAGATCCACCTCGGTGGCCCGGGGCACCGAATCGACGGTGAGCACCGGGATCCCCAGTGCGGTGAACATCTCCGGCAGATCGTGGTTCACCAGCGGATCGTTTTGATAGGGACGGGAGGCCAGCACCACCGCATAGCCTCCGGTCTGACCAACCTGGTCGAGGACCCGTGCACCCGCCGTCTCCAGCTCCGATCGGAAGGTGCGCTGGGCCCGATCGGCGGCGGCGATGGCGGCTCTGGTCTCCTTTGAGGAGATGCGGCAGCTCTCCTGCATGTACCGGATAAGCTGGTTGTCCCGGTCGGTATCGTTATACCAGAAGAACATCGGGGCATCAAACGGAATGCCCTGCTGCTTTTCCGGACTGTCCGAATTGCGGATGACAAGGGGATACCCCTTGACCACCGCGCACATCGAATAGCTGGTCTCCTCGGTGTTCTCGGTGGGCACAACGCTGATGGAGGGCATAAAGATGCGGTCCACCTTCTGCTCCACCAGATCGCGGATGTGCCCATGCACCAGTTTGGCCGGGAAGCAGACGGTGTCCGAGGTCACCGCCGAAAGGCCGTTTTCATAGAGTTTACGGGTGCTTGGCCGGGAGACCTTGACAGTGTATCCAAGCGCCTGGAAAAAGGTCTTCCAGAAGGGCATATTGTCCCAGAAGGAGAGCACCCGGGGCAGCCCGATGACCGTGTCCCTCTTTTGTGCCGGTGTGCAGGGGTAGTCCCGGAACAGGAGCTTTTCCCGCAGGGCAAACAGGTTCGGAACTTTTTCCTTTTCCAGGGTCTTTTCCCGGACCTGCTCCCGGACGGCGGCATCTGCCGGATCGCCGAGGATCTCCCCCTTCTCACAGCGGTTGTTGGTCACCCAGCTGCTGCCGTTGGAGAAGGTGATGATGGTGCGTTTGCAGTGGTTCATACAAAACGGACAGGGAGAGTTGGCGGTTTGGGTGTAGGAGAAGTGCTCCAGGGCGTCCAGCCCGATGAAGGTGCGCCGGCCATCTTTCATCCGCTCCTTTGTCAGCAGCGCCGCACCGATGGCTCCCATGATGCCCGGATAGGGCGCACGGGTCACCTTGCGGCCGATGTACTGCTCCAGCGCTGCAAGCACCGCATCGTTGCGGAAGGTGCCGCCCTGGACGACGATGGTATCTCCCAGCGAATCCACATTGGAAATGCGGATGACCTTGGTGAACACATTCTCGATGATCGACCGGCAGAGACCGGCCATGATGTCCCCGGGGAGTTTGCCGTTGCGCTGCTCGGTGATGATCGAGCTGTTCATAAAGACCGTGCAGCGGCTGCCGAGCTTGGCCGGATGCTGGGAGGCGAAGGCAGCGGAGGCGATCCGGTCCACCGGGATCCCCAGTGAGGCGGCAAAGTTTTCAAGAAAGGAGCCACAGCCGGAAGAACAGGCCTCGTTGACGACGATGTTGGTGATGACTCCGCGGTCCAGCCAGATGGCCTTCATATCCTGGCCGCCGATGTCGAGGATAAAGCTGGCATTGGGGACGAACTTGGCCGCTGCTCTGGCATGGGCCACCGTCTCGACCATGTGGCACTCGGCGGAGAAGGCATTGGCGAAGAGCTGTTCCCCGTAGCCGGTGGTGCCGGCCCCGAGGATCTCCAGTGTGGCGCCGGCGGCCCGGTAACGGTCCCTCAGCTCGAGCAATGCCCGTTTGGCCACCATCAGCGGGTCGCCCTGGTTCGGTGCGTAAAACGCGTCGAGCAGGGTCTCATCCTCCGCCAGCAGCACGAATTTCGTTGTGGTGCTGCCCGAGTCGATGCCCAGCCAGGCGCGGACCGTCTCACCGGCCTCCGGCTGATAGGGGACCCACTCGGGGAGGGCATGGTTTCGCTCAAAGGCGGCTCGCTCCTCCTCACTCCGAAAGAAGGGCGGAGCGCTGTCAGCATGGCGGCTGTCCTCGGTGTGCAGCCGCTGCAGCTTGTCCAGCAGCGTGCGGACCTCTGCCTGGCCATCGGCAGCGTCAAAGAGAGCCCCAAGGGACAGCGCTGCCCCCCGGGCCATCATCAGTTCCGGACGCTCGGGAATGAGAATCTCGCCGCCCGCTAAGCCCAGCCGTTCCTGAAATACTCGCACCAGCGTTGGATTAAAGGTCAGAGGACCGCCCTCAAAGGCCACCGGCCGCTGGATCTCCAGCCCCTGGGCCAGCCCGCCAATGGTCTGCTTGGCGACAGCATGGAAAGCAGACAGGGCAATGTTTTCCCTGGAAACGCCCTGGTTGAGCAGCGGCTGGATATCGGTTTTGGCATAGACACCGCAGCGGCCGGACACATCATAGACACAGTCGCCTTTGGCGGCGAGGGAGTCAAATTCCTCGATGGGCACATGGAGCAGCGAGGCGATCTCATCAAGAAAGGCCCCGGTGCCGCCGGCGCAGCTGCCGTTCATACGCATATCCGCTGCCTCCAGCTGACCGCTGGTGCTGTTCTTTCGGAAGAAGATGATCTTGGCGTCCTGCCCACCGAGCTCGATGGCAGTACCCACCCGCTCATAACGTGCCCGGAGAGCGATGGAGTTTGCCACCACCTCCTGTACATAAGGCAGACCTACCGCATCCGCCAGGCTTTTGGCCCCGGAGCCGGTGAGCGCAAAGCGGAACTCCCCGTCCGGAAAATGTCCTGCCAGCCTCCAGACGGCGTCGGAGACGCTTTTCACCTGGTCGGCGTGGTGACGCTGGTAATCCGCATAGGCCACCCGCCCGCTCTCCGGCTCCAGTGCGACGATCTTGGTTGTGGTTGAGCCAACATCGATCCCAATTTGATAGACAGTTTTCGTTTGTTGCATGTGATCCCTCTGAAAACTTCCCTCCGGCCTCCGCCGGGCTATGTCTGAAAATGCCACCGGCACTTGATTTGAAGTTCAAGGTGTTTTGGTGTAAATGGTTCTAACCGATATTATACTCACTTTCCTGTGAAATGTAAATTTCCCTTTTGTTACGAATGTTTCTAATTTATAAATAAAAATTACGGGAAAAACAGCGAAATCGTTTCTTCGGTCTACAAACGATCTGTTTGCCGTCCGGAGACGAGGTTTTTGTCGCGAAACGGCGGAAGTTTGTCTTTAAGTTCCAGAATAAGTCAGACAATTTGGGCAAAATGCGTCGATTTTTCACCTCAGATGACGGAAAAAGCCCAGACATTGGGCAAGTTTCGGGAAAAATTACCAGAATTTTCAATGGAATTTGAGCAGCTTTTTGGCTGCTAAAAAATGTAAATTCTCTTGCAACGATTGGAAATATATGTTAAACTGTGTAATGTCGATACAGCAAAAACACAATACAGGAGTGAACGACTATGTTGATGAGTCCGAAAATCTTGATCGCGGAGGATGACACCGGCTTCCTGGACCGCATGGATACCCTGCTGGCCGAATGCGGCTTTGAGCTGCTGAGGGCACCTCGGGACGGCAGTGCTGTTCTGGAGCTGATCCGGCAGGAGCATCCGGGCATGGTACTGATGGATGTGTTTCTGCCCGGCCTGGACGCCCTTGGGGTGATGAAGGCTGTGGAGGACCTTCCGGCCCCGCCTCGTTTTATGGTGATGGCCCCGTTTGAAAATGTGGCGTTGGAGCGGGAGCTCTTTGCGGCTGGGGCAGTGTACTGCTTTCTCAAGCCCTTCTCACCGGAGATAGCCGCGGAACGCATTGTGCAGATGGCCGGAGGCGGCCGCTCCACGGCGGATACGCCGGCAGACCCTGCGGGGCTGGAGCTCACCGTCACCGAGATTCTCCATCAAATCGGTGTACCGGCCCATATCAAGGGCTACTACTATCTGCGGGAGTCGATCCTGATGGTGATTGCCGATCAAAGCGTGCTCTCCGCCATCACCAAACAGCTCTATCCTGGTGTCGCTCAAAAATACGGCACCACCGCCTCACGGGTAGAGCGTGCCATTCGCCACGCGATTGAGGTGGCCTGGGACCGGGGCAATGTGGAGGTGCTCGAGCACTACTTTGGGTACACGATCAACTCCTCCCGGGGGAAGCCCACCAACAGCGAGTTTATCGCAATGATTGCGGACAAGATCAACATGAGCCGCCGGCAGCGAGGCGCCTGACCGGAAAAGGACCGGAGCAATCCGGTCCTTTTTTCTTTGGATTTGCGCCTGTGATGCGTCTGTGGTATACTGAAACGGTATCTGTACCGATATTCGAGAAAGGGGATAGAGCAATGGTGCATCGCGGCGTGATCTTTGATCTGGACGGCACACTCATCGATTCGATGGGTATTTGGCAGGAGGTACCGGATCAGCTGGTCCGGCGGCTGGGCGGAGAACCGGAACCGGGCCTGGCCGATCTGCTTGCCACCCGGGACCTGCGGGGCGGCGCGGAACAGCTGATCGAGCGGTATGGCTGGCCGCTCACACCGGACCAGGTCCTTGCTGAGGCAGACCGGCTGCTCGATGAGGTCTATGGCTCTCAGGTTGCGCTCAAACCCGGAGCCGCCGAGCTGGTGCGCCGTCTGCATGAGATGGGGGTGCGGCTGTGTATCGCCACAGCCAGCACCGAAACCCAGGCCCGGGGCTCGATGGCCCACTACGGTCTGGAGGATTGCTTCGACTTTATGCTCAGCTGCACCGAATACGGCGGTAAAAATAAGCCGGACATTTTTTTGGAGGCAGCCCGGCGGTTTGATCTGCCGCCGGCGGAGATCCTGCTGGTAGAGGACTCCCTCTACTCGGTGCGCACCGCCAAAAAGGCCGGTTTCACCACCGTTGGCGTCGCCGACGATTCTGCCCCCGAAGCCGAACGGGAGGAGATGGCGCGCAGCTGTGACCGGTTCATCGGATCACTCACCGCTTTCGACTGGTCTCTCATCACCGGCGAGCCACATACTTTTTGAAAAATCGAGCCTCCTGTGGAGAAAAATCGCGATTTTTCTCCACATACTGTATATAGGAGGGATCACTATGAAATTGCGTACCCGTGCCGCTGCGTTCCTGCTGGCGGTGCTCTGTCTGGGATTGACCGGCTGTGCCAATGGCTGGAGATCCGCCCCAACCGTGAAAAGTGAATTCGACCCCTATGCCGTCGGCGTCCTTGCCCATGTAGCGGAAAGCGGCCCGCTTCCAGGCTCACCGCAGACGGGCGAGGACACAATCGCAGAGGTGCTCTGCTTCGCCGAGACCACTGCTCCGTCTCTGGTTCGTGTCTGTGTCTGGGACAGCGAGCAGCAGGGCTATACCGTTCACACCTGGTCCTACGACCCGTCCCTCACACCGACCCAGCTGGCTGAAGCAGCGCTGGCGGCTCTGGACCTGCCGGCAGGGATCGGCATCTCGGAGATCCGGGTGGAGAAGATGTATCCGGTCATCGACCTTGCGCTGACGGCGGACAGCCCGGCGGCTGATACCCTCTCCGAACCGGCCGCAGTGGAGGAACTGCTGAACACCATCTCGATGACGATGCGGCAGGCCGGTTTTTATGAAGGCGGCTTTCTGCTCAACGGCGGACAGTTTTCCCTCGGCGGTCTCACATTGGAGGACGATGACTACGGCCGCTATGTCCCGCCGGCACTCTACAACCAGCCGGTGACCGGGGAGGAATACACCGCTCTGCGGCAGCTCCTGCCCTATCCCGGTCTGCTCCCGTCGGAAGAGCCCTTTACGGCGGCAGATGAGGCTGTCCGCACCGACTATCCGGAGGTCTACTCTCTGGTGGCGGCCGCCGGTGATGTGGGGATCTACACGGATCCGTCCCAGCTCCCGGAGGAAAAGCGCCGCAGTGCAGCTCTGGCCGCCGTTCCGGACACCTACCGGTGTCAGCAGTACCCGGCAGCCTGGCCGGAGTACCCTGCTGAGGACAGTTTTCTGGATGTGCTCTTTGCGGCGATCGACGATACGCAGTTGACACCTCGGGAGTGGGTGAATGCCGCAGTCCAGACCATCTGGGGCGATGCCGGGGCTGTCACCCATGGCGATGCCGGGCAGATGACCTATCACCCAACCGAGGGCGTCTACACACCGCCTCACATGGGAGGCGGGACCGATACGCTGCCCCACTTCTTCTCGGTATCGGAAACCGAAAACGGCTGCACCGCTGAGGTCTGCTATCTTACGATGAGCTTGGCCGGTGTCCTCGATGAAAACGGCGAATGGTTCGTCCCGGAAAACGGCTATGCCTATCGGGATGACCCGGAGTTGATCGCCTTTGCAGAGGAGCGTTTGCCGCGTTACCGGCTGACCTTTGTCCGGGATGCCGAAGGGACGCTTCATCTTCAGTCCTGCGAAGCCGTTTCCTGAACAATTGTATCTAGTAAAACACCCGTTCCTTACAGTACCATCTGTGGGAAACGGGTGTTTTTCTTTCTTAAAAATATTTCGTGCAAATTTACCGATGTTCCTGTAAAACTAAAAGAGAAAGGAAGTGTCGGGACCTTGAACGCATATACCATTTCGCTGGAGATGCTGCTGGGATTTGAGCGCTGGCTGGCCTGTTCGGAGCACAGCCCTGCC
>CAJFQR010000065.1 GCA_904419105.1 Candidatus Avimicrobium faecavium | reverse complement strand
AAAGGGCTTGCCGCCTGCAATTCACAGACAACAAGCCCTTTCGGCTGCTTAAACAATTTCTGCTCTTAAATATTGTCTAACTTTTGGGGGTCACTTCAGACCGGACGGCTGTTCATGTTTGTTACTTTGCTTCGGCCACAGCCACCGCACAGGCCACGGTAGCGCCGACCATCGGGTTGTTGCCCATACCGATGAGACCCATCATCTCCACATGGGCCGGCACTGAGGAGCTCCCGGCGAACTGGGCATCCGAGTGCATCCGGCCCATCGAGTCGGTGAGGCCGTAGCTGGCCGGCCCGGCGGCCACATTGTCCGGGTGCAACGTCCGGCCGGTGCCGCCGCCGGACGCCACCGAGAAGTACCGCTTGCCGTTCTCGTTGGCCCACTTTTTGTAGGTGCCGGCCACCAGGTGCTGGAACCGGGTCGGATTGGTGGAGTTGCCGGTGATGGATACATCGACCCCTTCGTGCTTCATGATCTCCACGCCTTCGAGCACATCGTTGGCGCCGTAGCACCGTACTGCCGCCCGCTCCCCGTCGGAGAAGGCCCGCTCCCCGAGCACCGACAGGGTGCCGGTGGCAAAGTCAAACCCCGTCTCCACAAAGGTGAAGCCGTTCACCCGGGAGATGATGTAGGCCGCATCCTTGCCCAAACCGTTGAGGATCACCCTCAGCGGGGTCTTGCGCACCTTGTTGGCCGACCGGGCGATGCCGATGGCCCCCTCCGCTGCGGCGAAGGACTCATGCCCTGCCAGGAAGCAGAAGCACCGGGTCTCCTCCCGGAGCAGCATGGCGCCGAGATTGCCATGGCCCAGGCCAACCTTGCGCTGGTCGGCCACCGAGCCGGGCACGCAGAAGGCCTGCAGGCCCTCGCCGATGCACTCGGCGGCCTCAGCGGCGGTGCCGACGCCCCGGTTCAAGGCAATGGCGGTGCCGAGGGTGTAGGCCCAGACGGCATTGTCAAAGGCGATGGGCTGTACCCCTTTTACGATGCTGCCCACATCGATGCCGCGGCTTTTGCACAGGGCGTCGCAGCTCTCAAGGGAGCCGAGGCCGTTTTTCTCTAGGCAGGCGTTGATGCCGGCGGTCCGGCGTTCCATTCCTTCAAACTGAATCATCGCGTTTGGCTCCTCTCTTATTCCTCTCTCGGGTCGATGATGCGTGCGGCACTGTCAAACCGGCCGTAGGTGGCGGTGTTTTTTTTCAGGGCTTCTTCCGGGGCGATACCGTGCCGGATGTCCTCCATCATCTTGCCCAGCCGCACGAACTCATACCCGATGGTCTCGTCGTTTTCATCGAGGGCCAGCCGGGTAATGTACCCCTCGCTCATCTCCAGATAGCGCACGCCTTTCTGCTTTGTGCTGAAGATGGTGCCGGTCTGACTGCGCAGCCCCTTACCCAGATCCTCCAGAGAGGCGCCAATGGGCAGCCCTCCTTCCGAGAAGGCGGTCTGGCTCCGCCCATATACGATCTGCAGGAACAGCTCCCGCATCGCCACATTGATGGCGTCGCACACCAGGTCGGTATTCAGCGCTTCGAGGAGCGTTTTCCCCGGCAGGATCTCGCCGGCCATCGCCGCCGAGTGGGTCATACCGGAGCAGCCAATGGTCTCCACCAGTGCCTCCTGGATGATGCCGTCTTTGACATTAAGGGTGAGCTTACAGGCCCCCTGCTGGGGTGCGCACCAGCCGACCCCGTGGCTGAGCCCCGAGATGTCCCCGATCTGTCGGGCCAGCACCCACTTTCCCTCTTCCGGGATGGGAGCTGGGCCGTGGTTCGGTCCCTGGGCGACGACGCACATCTGCTCTACTTCTTTGGAAATATTCACCGCGGTATCTCCTTTCGGGATATGGTTGACGCGTTTGTATCCTACGGCCCGCCGGGCGGGCGCTTATTTCGCCATTCTATTGTAGCACAAAATCCGCCCCGGGGAAACCGCTTCCAGAAAAACTCTCTCGCAGCATCTGCTTACCTCCCTGCCCGGCAGGGGGTGGGGGTATCTGGAAAGCAACGGCCTTTTCTCCGCCGTTCACTGCAGTTTTCCACCATGTGGAAAACCGGCGGCATCATTTCCTCTCTAAAAATGCAGGAATATCGCCATAATTCCTTCCAAATTGCTCGCTCCTCACAAAAAAATGCCGGATACTTTGCAAAAAAGCTTCTTTTCAATCGGGAACCTAAGAAAATTACAGAAAAATTACAATTCATCTCAAAAAAGGGTTGACAAAGTGCCGGGGGGTATAATGGCATCACAACGGGGGACGGCCGTCGACGGGCCGGCCCGGTTGAAAAATTCAGTTATGGAGGAAAAAAGACAATGAAGAAGATTCTTGCTCTTACCCTGGCTGCCGTCATGGCCGCGGGTATGACAACTGTGGCCTTCGCTCTGGATACCACTGATGAAGATATTGCTATCGGTATTCTCCCCAGAAACACCGGCGATCAGGGCGACATCAGCAACAATGAAGACTGGATGTTTGTGCTGGATGAGGACGATATTGCGACTCAGAACATTGCTTCCAAGGGTATGCTCGAAGGTGGCGACCGTATCGCTTTCCCGATGGTATATTCCGACGGCGAAGGTGAGTTCGGCTGGTACACTGTTGGCACCAATTTTAGCAAGCGTGAAGTATATACCAAGTGGGATGTTGGTGAAGTAGCGGATGTAGAGTTCAAGTGCGTACGCTATGATCTGGACTCCGATGTTGCACAGAGAGAAAGCATTATGTCTCAGCTGAACGGCATCTTCGACGGTAGTAGCACAGACACTGACGATGTTCGTATCTGGTCTGTTGTTGTTACTCTGCCGGAGAACAACGACGATCATGTTGAGGATCTTGCTGGTACCATCAAGGTCGGCCGTACCTATACGATTGCTAAGAGAGCAACCGATCTTGTTGAGGTAGAACTGTCCTATGCTCCGGATGGCACCGATCACAACATTGATGTCGAATTTACCGGCGATGATGTTCTGCCTACCGGTTTCACCGGAATTGTAGCTTTTGCTGACAACCTGGGTGAGATTGATATCGAGTTCGGCGAAGAGGCTATGTTTACTGTCGATGTAACTGGCCAGGGCCGTCTGAACCTGTCTTGGGATACTTCCTTCGATAAGGAATTTGCTGACTACTACGAGTATGCCAATCTCGATTTCCTCAACTTCTCTGGCGAGCCCAGATTCAACCGGAACGGTTACTTCTATCTGTTTGCCGATGAGGATGCCTTCATCTATGTCAAGGGTGCTGACGGTGCTGAGGATGCCAATGCAGAGTGGGATGAGGACATGGAGGCTTGGAGAATCCGCACTCGTGAGCTGACTTCCTATGTCATCTCTGATGTCGAGCTGGACGAGAAGACCGTTACCGAGGACGACACCTCTTCCAGCACCACTGATGATGGCAAGGTAAACCCTGATACCGGTCGGTAAGCTGCGCTTACCTTCCTGAAAATTTTAAGCTGATGCTTAAAACATCACAGCGATCGGAGAGGCCTTCCCACAGTGTCTCTCAATGATCGCCACTTTCTTTCAAACAGAATTATCCACCCGTCCAGTCGAGCGGGTGGGGTGGGAAAAAGCAGGCGTCACTGCCTGCTTTTCCGTGGGGAGAGGGTTCGTTCTCTCTCTGCGGGAAAGCATACAGTGCCCATACAGCCAGGACCGCCGAGCAGGTGTCTTCGGCTTTTTATGGGGAAACGGCGGAGCCGCCGTCGATCCGGTCCGGCCGGGCCTCTCCATTTGTTTTAGTCCGGCAGGACCACGGCTCGTGCCCGTTTCTTTTTCTCCTAAAAGTGCCCCGGTCGGGATCTCTCCCGCCGGGGCCAATTTTTTGTGCAATAAAACCGCCTTCGAAGCCCACTATAATACCGAAAGCTCAGTGGCCCGTTCCCGCGGACGGGCCCGGCAGTCTGCCGGAAAGGAGAGGCGTATGAGAAAGTGGATGAACACAGCGGCGGCCGTTCTGGCCGCGGCGCTGTTGGCCTCCTGCGGGAAGGAGGGGTTCGACCCGGCCAAGTTGGAGCGTTCCCAGGCTGAGGTGATCAGCGGCGATGTGACGATGCACCTCTCGGAAAATGTGGTGCGGGAGGGCTGCCCGGAGCTGAGCCTGACGCTGATGAACCACACGGCACAGGAGTTCACCTACGGCACCCAGTACACGCTGGAGGTCTATCTGGATGGAGCGTGGTACATCATCCCCGCCGATGAGGACCTCTATTTCACCGCCATTGGCGTAGTCCTCGGGGCGGACGGCATCAACTCGGAACAGATCGATCTGGCGGACTACTACTCCGGAGCCCTACCGGAGGGCCGCTACCGCATCGTCAAGGAGATCTACGGCGCCGGCGCGGATCAGTACACTGCCGCCGAATTCACCATCGGGGATTGACCCCACATACAAAAAACAGCCGGCGGTAGGCCGGCTGTTTTTATCTATATGAAAATGAGAGGGCTTATTGTTCCTTGCCGGTGAGTTCGGCAATGCACTTCGGGCAGATCAGCTTGCCTTTGAATTCCCGCACATCCTCCGCCTCGCCGCAGAAGATACAGGCAGGGGAGTACTTTTTGAGCACGATCTGGTTGCCGTCAACAAAGATCTCGATGGAATCCCGTTCGTGGATATCCAGCGTGCGGCGCAGCTCGATCGGCAGCACAATGCGCCCGAGGTCGTCCACCTTCCTGACGATGCCGGTAGATTTCATATTCCTTCACCCTTTCAAACTCGAGCGCCCAGCGACAGCCCACAAGGTTTTTTGACATATTCCGCAGTTCATAGTTAAAGTATACCGACCTTTACAAAAACTGTCAACCGCACTCTGTGAATAGAGTTTGAACCTTTATCGGCGGAATATTAAAGATTCTCTGAACATATACCGATGTAGTGCGATTTGGGAGGTGAGCGGTATGATGGCGGCGCTTTTTGCAGGAATGGCGGGCTTTGGGCTGCTGGCGGCAGCCCTCTCCGGGCGCCTGCCGGAGGCCGCTGCGGCGCTGCTCTCCGGCGGGGAGGAGGCCCTTCGGCTCGGCCTCACATTGGCCGGAAACTTTGCCCTCTGGTCCGGCCTGATGGAGGTGGCCGGGCGTTCCGGACTTACTGACGGACTGGCACGGGCGCTGTCACCGGTCATCGGTGTCCTCCTTCCCGAGGCACGGCCGGATCCACCCTCGATGGCTGCCCTGGCCGTGAGCCTCACCACAGGGCTTCTGGGCCTCGGGGAGGCTTCGGTGCCCGCCGGTCTCCTCGCCATAGCAAAGCTCCGGGCGGCCCCCTCCCTTACCCATGCGGAGAAGGGAAGGGCCTGCCGGCGCTTCGTGGTGCTCAACTGCCTCTCGGTCCAGCTGCTGCCCACCACGATGGCCCTCCTCCGGTTGAAGGCCGGCAGCACCGCCCCACTGGAGGTGCTGCCGATGGTCTGGCTGGCGTCGGCGGCGGGGCTCCTCTGCGGGCTCGGCGGATTGAGGCTCCTGGAGGGGAAAGGGTGATGGGCGGGGACCTGCTGCTGCCGCTGCTCTTCGCCGGGGTGCTGCTTTACGGCCTGTGGCGGCAGGTGGATGTATTTGCCGCCTTCACCGATGGCGCTGAGAAGGGCCTGGCCGCCGCCGTCGGCGTCCTGCCGGCGCTGGTGGCGCTGGTCACCGCTGTAGGCCTGTTGGAGGCTTCCGGCGGGCTGGAGCTCCTCACCCGGCTGCTGGCGCCGCTGGCCGGGGCGATTGGCCTGCCTGGGGAGGTGGTACCGCTGGTGCTGGTGCGCCCGGTGTCCGGCAGCGGGGCGATGGCTGTTTTCTCCTCGCTGCTCGGTTCTGCCGGCCCAGACAGCTTTGCCGGCCGGGTCGGGAGCGTCATTTTCGGCGCCACAGAGACGGTCTTTTACACGGTGGCCCTCTATCTCGGCAGCGGCTTGCCTCGGGACAGCCGCCGCTGTGCGTTGGCGGGCTTGCTCGGCACCGCCGGAGCGGTGGCGGTCAGCGTGTTCATCTGCCGGCTGCTGCCCGGCGGATAGGCACCGGCCTTTACAGCTGCCGCCTGAATATGATATGATAACAGGGTTTTCATACCCATCACTCACGCAAAGGAGCGACCCGCCGTGCTCAATTCTGTCGGCACCCAATCCCTCGACACTCCCCGGCTGCTGCTGCGCCGCTTTCAGCGCGGGGACGGCAAAAGTGCCTTCCGCAACTGGTGCGGGGACACCGCCGTCACCACCTATCTCAAATGGACTGCCCATCCCTATCCGCTGGCCACCGAGCAGGTGGTGAACAGATGGATCCGGGAGTACCACGACCCGTTGTGCTTCCACTGGGCTATCACCCGGCGGGAATACGGCGATGTCATCGGCGGCATTGGTCTCACCGTCTGGGATGCCGCCGATGAGCGGGCAGAGCTGGGATACAGCCTGGGCTCCGCCTTCTGGGGCCGGGGCTTTGGCCGGGAGGCAGCGGCTGCAGTGCTGCGCTTTGGGTTTGAGACGGTGGGCTTTCACCGTATCGAGGCCATCTGTGCCGCGGAAAATCAGGCCTCCATCGGACTGCTCACCTCCCTCGGCTTTCAGGAGGAGGGCTTCCACCGGGAGGTCTGCCGCCTTGGGGACGGCCGTTTTGTGGACTGCCGCAGTTTTGCCCTGCTGGCCACTGAATATCGGTGCCCGGAGCGCTCTGTCTGGTGATTTCCCGGGTGGAGCCGGCGCGTCGCTTTTCTGACCAACGGCACGGCGGAGCCTCTTGCATTGTGTGATCGAACCGTGCGATTGCTCCGCCCGCTTTTGCGAAGTGGCCGTCTGTGCTTGGGCGCTCGGCCCTGCTGTGCCGGGAGAATTCATTTTACAAGTCAAATTCTGCTTTTTGAAAAATGGCACTTCCGCGCCGTGGGCGGAGGTGCCATTTTCTCTGTTTAACACAGAGTTTACACAGGTTTAACGATATCGGGCTCGCAGGGATGTGGCAAATCGTTTACCATTAAATTGGACTTTTGTACACTGGAAAATTTTCTGCTATGACCCCGAAAATCCGGCAGCGTTTCCGTATTCTTCTGCCGGAGGGGGTGGAGGAATCAAAATGGTGAGGACGGAACACAGCATTGTGGCTCAGGTCCAGGCGGCAAAAACCGATTCGGAAGCGGCGGATCTTCTGATTGGGCAGTATATGGGGTTTATCCGCAGCGAGACGGTGAAGTTCACCCACGCCGCCCCGGAGAATGGCCATGAGGACGAGCTGAGCATCGCCATGTTGGCGTTTTACGAGGCCATACTCAGCTATGAGAAGAGCCGGGGCGCCTTTCTGCCCTATGCGGCCCGGGCTATTCGCAACCGGTTGATTGACCACTATCGTACAGAGAAACGCCATGGGAATGTGATCTCCCTCCACGCACCCGACGATGAGGAAGGGGACCGCAGCCGGTTGGACAGCCTGCCGGATACCCGGGACAGCATTGCCGAATTCGAAGTGCGTACGGCCAGCCGGGCGGAGATTCAGGAGTTTGGAGCGCAGCTGGCCGGCTTTGGCATCTCCTTTTCGGATGTGGCGGACAACTGCCCCCGGCAGGAGCGAACACTGGCCGCCTGCCGCCGGGTGCTGGACTATGCGCGGGCCAACCCGAACCTGCTGGAAAAGCTGGTGGAAACAGGCCGCCTGCCGATGAACGAGCTGGCGGCGGGCTCCGGAACCGATAAAAAGACTATGGAGCGGCACCGAAAATACCTGGTGGCCATTCTTTTGGCGTTTACCAACGGCTATGAAATCATCCGGGGGCACCTGTGCCAGATTGCCCCGGCGAAGGGAGGGCAGGGAAGATGAGCTACCTGGTGATGGAAACCCATCCGGCCTACGCCGTAGTACTGGACGAGAAGGGGCGTTTTCTCAAGGCGGCCAATCTGCATTATCAGGTGGGGGACACCGTGCAGGAGATTGTGGAGCTCAGGATACCGGCAGGAAAAAGAGCAGCCTCTTGGAAGCCCCTGGCCGGCCTGATTGGCCTGGCCGCCTGTTTCTGCCTGGTGTTCTTTGGATACTATCAGCCAAACTATATCGCCTATGGCACCCTGCGCATTCAGATCAACCCGGATGTGGAGATGACCGTCAGCCGCACCGACCGGGTGCTTGAACTGAAAGGTCTGAATTCCGACGGTGAAGAGTTGATCGAGGGGTATTCCTACCAGGGGAAAAACCGGGAGGCCGCAGCCGATGAACTGGTGGAAAGGGCCATCGATATGGGCTATCTCTCCGACGGCGACACAGTCTCCATCACGGTGCGCAGTGACGACGCAGAATGGCAGGCCAGAGAAGAGGCTCAGGTCCGGGCCCAGCTGGAGGA
>CAJFQR010000064.1 GCA_904419105.1 Candidatus Avimicrobium faecavium | reverse complement strand
TGTCACTTATTTTTTGGTGATATAACTAATTTTCGGAATAGTGGAATAGTGGCTGCTGTCTATCAAATTTTTTGTGTTACTTTATGACACATGAGCATTTCAACACGGATGGAGCCGGAGGGGCAGACTCGCTCACAGATGCCGCAGCCAACACAGTTCCCGGTAACCCGGATCAGATGCTGCCAGGCGTCCGGCGGCATCAGACTCGTACGGCCCAGAAACTCCTGATGGCCTGCTCGGTCCTGATCGGTCACCGGAGCGATCCACCTTTTTTGAGCGCAGATGTCCGCCTGGATCGCGGCGATCTGTTGTTCTACCTGTTTGTCCAGGCGTCGCTGTTCCTCCATATCGAACCCCGGCAGCCAGTTGTCCACCATCAGCAGCACATTGATATAAGCGGGACGAATCCCACAGCTCACACAGAGTTGCTCGGCCAGCTCTGCGGCACCGCCGTGGCGGTTGCCGTAGGTGAGGACCATATAGAAGTAATCGGTGTGAAAGCTTGCCTTCCGAAAAAACTCCTGGACCATAGCCGGTACCTCGTGCCCGTAAACCGGGTATACAATGCCGATGGTCTTCGCTGTGAAGTCCAGCTTTTCTTCATCAATTACCTGCGGGATGCTAATAGGGTCCGCCTCAAGCTGTTTGGCCGCATAGAGACTGTTGCCTGTGCCTGTGAAATAGAATACCATGTATCCCTCTCCTTTCAGTGGTCTTGTCAGGTGCTTGCTTTCGTGCAATAATGCAATCGCTGCATCCGGTTGTCACAACCGATTATAGTATCCGGTAGTTACAATCGGCAAGAGGATTTGGAGAGAAAACCACTGTGTATACAATGATGCAGGTCTGCCGGGAGACAAATATGACCTATCAGGCGCTGAAATTTTACTGCAATGAGGGGCTGGTGCCCAATGTAAAGCGGGATGCCAACAACCGCCGGGTTTTCGATGAACGGGATGTGAAGTGGATCAAAGACCTTGTTTGTCTGAAGCGCTGCGGCATGAGTATTCAGGAGATGAAAGAGTATCTGGACCTGTGCCTTCAGGGCCCTTCCACCATCCCACAGCGGAAGGTGCTGCTGGAGAGAAAGCGGGAGGCGCTGCGGGCCTTGATCCGGGAACTGGAGGACAGCGTGGATTACATCGACTGGAAGCAGAATTTCTACGATGAAGTCCTGGCAGGGAAGCGCCCCTATGTGAGCAATCTGATCCGTATGGAGGAAAAAGAGGCCTCTGCTTTCTGACCCAATTCCGGCATCAGGGTGTGATGCAGACATGCCGGCGTGACAGGCCGGTTTCTTAGCGAAGAACAGCACCGATGGGATTTTTCCGCCGGTGCTGTTTTTATGCAAAGTGGGGACTTTTTTACCATTCGATATTGACACAATGTCAGCGCGGCGGTATAATCACAATCGTTGACACAATGTCAGAATTGAAAGTGAGGGCTGCGTATGAAAAAGAGTATTGGTTCCGTTTTAGCACTATACCCCACCCCTCTGGTAGTTGTCGGGGCGATGGCAGACGGCAAGCCCACCTGGACGCTGGTGGGCACATCGGCATCATCGGGCATGACCGGGTGATGGTCAGCCTGGCGGCCAACCACTTTATCAACAGCGCCATCAGGGCCGGAAAGAAGCTGTCCATCAACATCGTCGACCGCTCCATCCTGCCCCAGGCGGACTATGTGGGCAGCGTCAGCGGCGCGAAGGTGGACAAATCTGCCGTGTTTGACTACGAGATGGGGGATGCAGGGACCCCAATCATCCAGAATTCTCCATTGGTGATGGAGTGTACAGTTGTGGATGTCTATGAAACCAAAGGCTTCGAGAGTTTCATCTGCACTATCGACGGCACTCTGGTGGAGGAGAACTGCCTGCGGGAGGATGGGAAGATCGACTACAATAGACTAAAACCCGTCCTGTTTGAGTTCCCCACCTATGAATATCTGGAGACCGGCGCTGTCCTTGGAAAGTGCCTGTCCTTCAAAGATGACCGGTGATGGTCTGTACAGGAGGATGAACAATGGCGGCAAAAGATCAGACTGGACTGGCTGCTCAAAGGAAAAATGAGATTATCGACGCCTGCGAAACCCTCTACCGCACAAAGGGCTTCCGAGAGGTGACTATCAAGGAGATCAGCACCGAGACCAGCTTCTCCCGGCCATCCATCTACAACTACTTTGAGACCAAGGAGGAGATCTTCCTCGCCCTGTTGACCCGGGAGTATGACCGGTGGACCGAGTATTTGGAAGGGATGCGCCCGCCCGCCGGGAGCTGGGAGCGGGAGGAGTTTGCCCAGGCGCTGGCACATACGCTGGACGGCAGGGAGATCATGCTGAAGATCCAGACCATGAATCTTTACGAGATCGAGGAGAACAGCAGGGCGGAACGGCTTGCGGAGTTCAAGCGCTCCTTTTATCGGGCCATGCTGGCGATCGACCGGTGCCTTACGGCTTACGCACCCGGCATCGGGGAGGAGGAGAAGCGGGATTTCCGCTATGCCTTTTTCCCGTTTCTGTACGGTATCTATGCCTATGCCCATCCCACACAGAAACAGCTGGCGGTCATGGCTCAGGTGGGGATTCCCTCTGCGCAGATGACGGTCCACGAATTGGCATATCGCTGCATCCGGCGCCTGCTGCCGGAACGTTAAGGAGGTATCAGCGACAATGGAATACGCAAAATTGGGAAACACCGACATTGAGGTATCCAAACTCTGCGTCGGCTGCATGAGCTTTGGAAAGCCCGGAACGCTCCACGACTGGACGCTGGACGAGGCCGGCACCGAAGCGATCGTAAAACACGCCCTGGACCTGGGTATCAACTTCTTCGATACGGCAAACGGCTACTCGGAGGGTACCAGCGAGGAATATCTGGGCCGGGCACTCCGGAAAAATATCGCCCGAGAGAAGGTCGTCATCGCCTCCAAGGTCTACTTTAACCCCGGCCGCCTTTCCTCCGAGGCGATCCACCGGGAGATCGACGGCAGCCTGAAGCGCCTGGGCACCGACTATCTCGACCTGTACATCATCCACCGGTTTGACTACGATACCCCCATTGAGGAGACGATGGAGGCGCTCAACGACCTGGTGACTGCGGGAAAGGTCCTGGCCATCGGTGCGTCGGCCATGTACGGCTACCAGTTCTACAATATGCAGTTGGCCGCCAGGGACCACGGCTGGGCGCAGTTTGTAGCGATGGAAAACCACTACAACCTCCTCTACCGGGAGGATGAGCACGAGCTCATTCCCATTTGCCGCCAGATGAATGTGTCTCTGATGCCGTACAGCCCGCTGGCGGCGGGACATCTGACCCGGCCGGAGTGGAATTCCGATTCCATCCGCAGCAAGACCGACCGTGCGGCCATGGGCAAATATGACAGCACCCAGGAGCAGGATATGGAGATCGTTCGCCGGGTCCATACCCTTGCCGAAACGTACGGCGTCAAGATGCAGCAGATCGCCCTGGCGTGGGAATGGGCGAAAGGGGTGACCGCGCCGATCATCGGTGCCACGAAAGCCTCCCACTTTGACGATGCCGCCGGGGCGTTTGCCGTCCGGCTCACCGCCGAGGACATCGCCTATCTGGAAGAGCCGTATGTCCCCCATCGGATCGTGGGCGCTATCGACCACAACCCGCCGGAGGGTGTCAAGCTGCTGGATGTGAAAAAATGATCCGATCGTACAAAGGAGGAATGGACTGTGAGCATCACCATGCATCTTTTTTATACGGGTAAAGACGGGAGTGCCCGCCGGTTTGCCGAGGAGATGGAGCACAGCGGTACGGCCGACCGGATCCGCGCTGAGGACGGCAATGAGGGATATGCCTACTATCTCCCGATGAACGACCCGGAGACCGTCCTGCTCATTGATAGCTGGAGGGACCAGACCGCACTGGACGCCCATCACGCCTCACCGATGATGGCCTTTATCACTGCTCTGCGGGAGAAGTATGAGCTGCACATGCGGGCGGAGCGGTATGTTTCGGACATTGACGGCATCCCGGTATCGGATCGTTCCTTCATAAAAAATTGATGCCGGAAGCCGCTGCCGGCCGACGGCAGAATAAAATGAAACACACAGCCGCTCCTTTTCTGATCTGAGGCAGGAATACTCCGCAGAAAGCACACAAAAAGGCAGCAGCAGGCGTATTTTACGCCTGCTGCTGCCTTTTTCATTTATTCATTCCGCAGCCGATCCACCACGGTGTGATTCTTTTCGGCCCGTCCGGTGAGGACAGGAATTCCTGCCCCCAACAGGGCGAACAGCGGGATCACAAACAGGAAAGGAGCCAGGTTCAGCCGGTAGGTAAAGAACCAGAACAGCACCTCTATTGCCCGGAATGCCACGGGACCAAGGAGCAGGGCCAGTACCAGGGCCAAACCCACGGCACCCAGAGCGTACAGCAGTCCCTCCCAGATCAGCATGGCACGCAGCTGCCGTTCGGTCATACCCACCGCCTGCAGCACCGCCAGCTCCCGGCGGCGGGCGATGATGCCTGTGAGGATCGCGTTGAAGAAGTTCAGCACTCCTACCAGTCCAACGATGAAGCTGAGCGCCCCGCCAAGCAGCAGGAACATCGTCCGCATGCTCTCAAACTCGGCAGCATAGGTGGCCTTGCTTTCATAGTCCAGTTCCGGATTCACATTTTCGGTGTAAATCCGGAGAAAGTCCTCCATGGCAGCGTTGGCCTCATCGGTGGTGTCAAAGGCGTAGTACATGACGCTGTCCGTGCCGGTATCCTGCACAAAGGTCCGGTCATTCAGGATAAACTCATCATCACCGTAGTAGCGGTAGCTCAGTGCCGAGGGAACCGTCACCAGAGCAGTTACCGTGTAGTCCGCATCGTGGTATACGGCCGGGCGCTCCACCCAGTTGACCCCGTCGGGGATCTCCTCCCGGGTCGTCCAGACCTCGCCGGTATCCGGGTCGTAGCATTCCGACCGCTCGATGTACCGGATGGTCACTGTGTCCCCAAGCCGGGCGCAGTGACTGTCCATGTCGGCTTTCCCGTAATCGTCTTCGCTGTATACCGCGGCGATGGCCCGGCTGCCCGGCTCATAGAGAGGGGACAGGTCTCCCTCCAGCACCGTCAGATGGTCCAGTGCAAAAGCGCTCATACCGGAGAGCTGCACATGGGCGGACAGATTCCCCGCTTCGTTTCTGTCCGTCAGGCGGATCAGGTTGTCCAGATCCTCCGGTGAGTAAAAGCGCCCACGCAGCTGCCGGAACCAGTCCTCAGTGACATACTCCACCATGGCGGAGGTCTGGCCATACACCACGCCGCTCTCGGTGATGCCGCCCTGGGCGTTGATGTCGTCGATGGCCTGTTGGGGCACGTCCATATCGCTGGAGAAGCCCACCGAGGCAGTCTGCAGCTTTCCGGCGTTGGCAACGATGAAGTCGCTGGCGGTAAAATTGGACACATACTTATCCATATCAAAGCCGTCTGCCACATTCACCGTCACGGTGAGCAGCACCACCGCCAGTGACAGCGAGAGTACTGTTACCGCTGTTTTCCTCTTGCTGCGGCCCAGATTGGCCCAGGCCATTGTGAAGGGAGTGACCTGCCTTGTCTTTCGGCTTTTTGCACGGGCTTTCGGGTTGCCGCCCTCGGTGTAGCGCACCGCCTCCACCGGAGAGACTTTTGCCGCCATCCTGCCCGGCTTACGGCAGGAGAGCAGCACAGTAAACAGGGCAAACGACGCTGCAGCGGCGAAAATCCAGGGATTGACCGAGGTCATGGACACCACGCCGTTGAGCCGTTCTACAATCACTGGAGTCAGCCGTCCGCCTATAATCCAGCCGGGGACAAGGCCGATGGGGATACCGGCGGCCGAGAGTGCCAATGCCTGGAGCCGGATGATCTGCCGGAGCTGCCGGGGAGTTGTCCCAAGGGTTTTGAGCAGTCCATAGAAGCGGATATCGCCCGCCACCGAGATCTGGAACACATTGTAGATGATCAGATACCCGGTAAAGACGATGAGCAGGACCATGGCGGCGATAGCGATGAGCACCGCCGGGTCGGCGTTCTCCGACAGGCGGGCGCCGGTGTAGCCCCAGTTGACCCCGATGTCGATGTAGTTGTCCCCTCTGGTCTCGTTCTGATAGCCGTGATTTTCAAGGATCTGGCAGAGGTCCTCTTCGATGTGACGGGAGCCGTTCTTCAGCATCAGATCCAGGTTCCACCGGCCGGTTATACCGTCCGCGGGGGTGTCAGGGTCTACGCCCACCTCGGCGAGGACCGCATCGACACGGCTCTCCGGGACCAGAACATGGTTGGCTACGATGGCCTCGTCGTATTCCCACCAGCCGCAGAGGGTGAAGGTCTGGGTGGTCTCGTGGCCGTCCACATCAAAGGTGAGGGTGAATCGCGCGCCGATCTCCGGTTCGCTCCCCAGCAGTTCCAGCACATGGGTGTCGGCGGCAGCCTCATCGGTGCCTTCCTCCGGCAGACGCCCTTCGATCGGATCGCAGTACATCCAGTGGGCTTCGTTGGCGTCGGCATAACTGACCTCCACATGGGACTTGTTGAAGGGCACATCGACCGGTGACCCCAGGACCCGCCGCTCGCCCCATTGGTCGATGAGCGGATCGTCCCGCAGCTCGATGGCCTGTTCTTCGGTCAAATATTTGAATCCCCCGTGAGAAAAACCGCCCACCTGGCGGAAGTTGGCCTGCTGAATGCCCTCGTTGATTGAGAGAGCGATGGTGAACAGGCTGGTGAACAGCACCGCCGTAAGTGCAATGGCTGCGATGGCGATGAGATTGCGGATGCGGCTGGCCTGCAGGCTCTTCCAGGAAAGGTGGCGGATACAGCTCCGGTTGGATACTTTCATGCTGTTCACCTCCTTATCGTGTCGCGATCCGGCCGTCCTCGATGCGGACGATCCGGTCGGAGAGCTGGGCGATCTCCTCATTATGGGTGATCATCACCATTGTCTGGGCGAATTTGCGACCGGTCACCTTCATCAGGCTCAGTACATCCTGACTGGTGCGGCTGTCCAGATTGCCGGTGGGCTCGTCCGCCAGGAGGATAGCGGGTTTGGTGGCCAGCGCCCGGGCGATAGCCACCCGCTGCTGCTGTCCGCCGGAGAGCTGGCTCGGCAGGCTGTCCAGCTTTCTCTCAAGCCCCAGGGCGGTGACCACCTGGTCCACATAGTCCTCGTCCACCCTGCCGCCGTCCAGTTGGATGGGGAGGACGATGTTCTCACGGACCGTCAGCACCGGAACCAGATTGTAGCTCTGGAACACGAAGCCGATCTTTCTCCGGCGAAAGATGGTCAGGGCTTCGTCCTTCAGCGAAAAGATGTCCTTGCCATCTACCGTGACCGACCCGCTGGTGGGCCGGTCCAGACCACCGAGCATGTGCAGCAGCGTGGATTTGCCGGACCCGGAGGTGCCCACGATGGCCACAAACTCGCCGTCCTCCACGCTCAGATCTACACCGTCCAGGGCTTTTACCAGTGTGTCGCCCTTCCCGTAGTATTTCCTCAGATCCTTTGTCTCCAAGATCGCCGCCATATCACATTCCTCCATGAAAAAGTCTGTATTGTCTTTTGACAATACAGACTATATCACACAATTCTTTCCGGAGCCTTTCTCAAATCTAACAGAGCGGAAAGATTTATAGCCCTTGATCCGGCGATTCCCGCGGCAGGTAGAGGGAAAAGGTGCTGCCCGCTCCCTGCCGGGAGGACACCTTGATGTAGCCGCCCTGACGGGTCAGGATCTCTCTGGCCAGATAGAGCCCCAAGCCCGATCCTCCGGCGCCATGGGAGCCGGTGCCCCGGTAGAAGCGATTAAAGATCTCCCCCTGTTCCCCTTCGGGAATGCCGGGGCCGGTGTCGGCCACATCCACCCGGCAGAAAGAGTCCAGCATCTGTGCGCAGACTGTCACCGTTCCGCCGGGCGGCGTGTATTTCACCGCGTTGTTGACTACATTGCCGAGGGCCTCGGCCGTCCAGCGCGGGTCAAAGACGGCCGCACCGTCACAGGGGATCAACCGAAGTGTGATCTTCTTTGTCTGCGCGGCAGAGCGCTCCTGATCGACTGCCTCCGCCAGGAGCTGTCCCACGGGGTTGGGAGAGGGAAGAGGTGCTACAATGCCCGCCTCCAGCCGGGAGGCCTTTACCAGCGCCTGGATAAGGAAGGAGAGCTTTTCCGCCTGGGCAGTGAGGGCCTGAACCTGTTCCTGCTGTGCTGGGGACAGGTCGCTTTCCGCCAGCAGCGAGGTGTACAGCAGCAGGTTGGCGATAGGGGTGCGGGTCTGGTGAGAGATGTCGGCGATCAGGCTTTTTACTGCGGCCCGCTCCTGCTCCACCGCCCTTTTGGCCGCAGCAGATCCCCGGAGGAACCGGGCAAATTTTCCCCCCAGGGCGGAGAGGGCGGTCTCGTCAAACCGCTCTTCGGCAAAGCCGCCAGCGACGGCCTGATCCAGCATCTCACTCAAATGCTGCAGGGTGCGTCGCCGCGCCTCCCGCTGCCACAGTCCGAAGGAGATTCCGGCAACAGCCAAGGCGAGGAGCCACCAGGTCAAAACGGTCATCGTCCCACCTCCCAGGTGTAGCCCACACCATATACCGTTTTGATGGGAGCATCTTCCAGCTTGGCTCGCAGGCGTCTTACCGCGACGGACAGTGCGTTTTCGTCCACATATTCGCCGCCGTCCCACACCTGTTCCAGCAGCTGCTCCC
>CAJFQR010000063.1 GCA_904419105.1 Candidatus Avimicrobium faecavium | reverse complement strand
CCCTCCGCCTGCCGCAGCAGGCGAAGGGCCTTTTTTCTCTTGTATTCAGGAGCGCAGCAGGCACTCCACCCGCTGTGGCCGGAACCCGAAGCTCTCGCAGAGCCGCAGGGCGGCCCCGCCGCCGTAGGGCACCGCAATCCGTTTCTCCCGGATGCAGTGGATCTCCAGGCAGGACAGCCCCATTTTGAGCAGCTGCCTGCCCAGCCCCCGGCCCCGGTATTCCGGGTCCAGGTAGAGCATCTCCACCCGGCCGCAGGAGGCCTCCCGGTCATAGCTCACGGCTACAAACCCGGCGTCCCGTCCGGTTTCCCCGGCCAGGTCCACCAGCACCGCAGCGTAAAACCGCTCCCCTCCTGCCGTCCCGGCGCACAGCGCCTCCCGGCAGGCCTCAAAGCCGCCTCGGTCCTCCCCCAGCTCGGCCAGGGCCGCCTGCCACAGCGGCCGGAGCCGGTCCAGCCCGGGCAGGTCCGCCTTTTCAAACCGGAACATCTCAGAACCGGCTCAGCGGGCTGTAATGGGTATGCAGCACTTCGTGGGCCCGGTGGCTGCCTGGCTCCCCGAAGAACTCCTTGTACAGCGTCTGGATGGCCGGGTTCTCATGGCTCTTGCGGATGGCCTTGCCGGCATCGTCGGCGTAGAGACCGGCGGCGCGCATCGCCCGCAGGTCCATAAAGTTGCGCACCTCTGCCGGCTGGACCGGCTGGCCGCCGCCGTTGACACAGCCGCCCGGACAGCCCATGATCTCGATGAAGTCGTAGTGCTTCTCGCCGCTCTTCACCGCTTCCAGCACCTTCTTGGCGTTGGCCAGGCCGCTGGTCACCGCCACGCGCACCTCCAGGTCGCCGATCTTGTAGGTGGCCTCCTTGATGGGCGCCACGCCGCGGACCTCTTCAAAGTTGACCTTCTGCATCTCACCGCCGGTGAGCCAGTCGGCTGCGGTGCGCAGCGCCGCCTCCATGACGCCGCCGGTGGCCCCGAAGATGCTCCCGGCGCCGCTGGAGATGCCCAGAGGCGCGTCGAACTCGCCGTCCGGCAGGCTGGTGAAGTGGATGCCCGCCCGCTCGATCATACGGGCCAGCTCGCGGGTGGTGATGGCCACATCGACATCGTACAGACCCTCAACGGCGTTGGACTCAACATTCTTGGTCTCGAACTTCTTGGCGGTGCAGGGCATGACGCCGACCACATAGATGTCCTTCGGGTCGATGCCCATCTTCTGGGCGTACCAGGTCTTGGCCACAGCGCCGAACATCTGCTGGGGGCTCTTGCAGGTGGACAGGTTCGGGATAAACTCCGGGTAGTAGTGCTCGCAGTACTCCACCCAGCCCGGCGAACAGGAGGTGATCATCGGCAGCACGCCGCCGTTCTTCACCCGGTCGATAAACTCGGTGGCCTCCTCGACGATGGTCAGGTCGGCGGCGAAGTCGGTGTCATAGACGGCGTCAAATCCGAGACGGCGCAGCGCGGTGACCATCTTGCCGGTGACATTGGTGCCGATGGGCATATTGAAGGCCTCGCCCAGCGTCACACGGATGGAAGGAGCGGTCTGCACGATGACGTGCTTGGTCGGGTCGGCCAGAGCCTGCCAGACCTCTTCGGTGTTGTCGTGCTCGGCGATGGCGCCGGTGGGGCAGACCACGATGCACTGCCCGCAGGATACGCAGGCCACGTCGCCCAGGTTCTGCTCAAAGGCGCAGCCGATGTGGGTCTTGAAGCCGCGGTCGTTGGCGCCGATGACCCCGATGCCCTGCAGTTTGGAGCAGGCAGCCACACAGCGGCGGCAGAGGATGCACTTGTTGTTGTCTCGGTACATGTGCACCGCCGAGTCGTCCACCTCGTACTGGATGTTCTCACCGGCGTAGTAGTCCTCATCGCTGACCTTGAATTCCCGGCAGAGCTTCTGCAGCTCGCAGCTGCCGGCCCGCACGCAGGACAGGCACTTCTTTGCATGGGTGGACAGGATCAGCTCGAGGGTCTTTCTTCTGGCGTCGAACACCCGGGGGCTGGAGGTCATGATCTCCATGCCCTCGCTCACCGGGTAGACGCAGGAGGCCACCAGGCTGCGCATGCCCTTGACCTCGACGACACAGATGCGGCAGGCGCCGATCTCGTTGATATCCTTGAGATAGCACAGGGTCGGGATGTGGACCCCGGCATACCGGGCCGCCTCCAGGATGGTGCTGCCGGCGGGGACGGAATAGCGCTCCCCGTTGATCGTTACATTTACCATATCCATTCTTGCACACTACCTCTACTTTCTCACAATGGCGCCAAAGCGGCACTTCTCCAGGCAGGCGCCGCACTTGAGGCACTTGGCCGGGTCGATCACATGGGGCTCCTTGACCTTGCCGGTGATGGCGTCCGCCGGGCAGGTCTTGGCGCACAGGGTACAGCCGCGGCACTTGGCCGGGTCGATCACATAGTGGAGCAGCTCCTTGCACACACCGGCGGGGCAGCGCTTATCCTTGATATGGGCGACATACTCGTCCCGGAAGTACTTCAGCGTGCTCAGCACCGGGTTCGGGGCGGACTGCCCCAGACCGCACAGGCTGTTCTCCTTGATGTAGTAGCACAGCTCCTCCATCTTGTCCAGGTCCTCCATCGTGCCCTGGCCCTTGCTGATCTTGTCCAGCATCTCATACAGCCGCTTGGTGCCCACCCGGCAGGGGGTGCACTTGCCGCAGCTCTCGT
Organism: Candidatus Avimicrobium faecavium; assembly: GCA_904419105.1. Lineage (GTDB taxonomy): Bacteria > Bacillota > Clostridia > Oscillospirales > Ruminococcaceae > Avimicrobium > Avimicrobium faecavium. The sequence goes on along the minus strand of CAJFQR010000063.1, from coordinate 6,029 downwards.
CTACCGTGAATTCGAGGTAGAACTTGGCAATGTCCACCATACAGGTGTCCTCGTCCATGACGATCAGGCCGCCGGAGCCCATCATCGAGCCGATGGCGGTCAGACTGTCGTAGTCGATGGGGATATCCAGGTACTCCGCCGGGATGCAGCCGCCGGAGGGGCCGCCGGTCTGGGCGGCCTTGAACTGCTTGCCGTTCGGGATGCCGCCGCCGATCTCCTCAACGATCTCCCGCAGGGTGGTGCCCATCGGCACCTCCACCAGACCGGTGTTGTGGATCTTGCCGCCGAGGGCGAACACTTTGGTACCCGGGCTCTTCTCGGTGCCGATGGAGCGGAACCAGTCGGCGCCCTTGAGGATGATCTGGGGGATGTTGGCGTAGGTCTCCACATTGTTGAGCACCGTCGGCTTGCCGAAGATGCCCGAGGTGGTGGGATAGGGCGGACGGGGCCGGGGCTCACCGCGCTTGCCGTCGATGGAGGTCATCAGCGCCGTCTCCTCGCCGCAGACGAAGGCGCCGGCGCCCAGCCGCAGCTCGATGTCGAAGTCGAAACCGGTGCCCAGGATGTCCTTGCCCAGCAGCCCGAGCTCTCTGGCCTGATCGATGGCGTGCTGCAGCCGCTGTACCGCGATCGGGTACTCGGCCCGGATGTAGACGAAGCCCTGGTTGGCGCCGATGGCGTAGCCGGCAATGGCCATCGCCTCGATGATGACATGCGGGTCGCCCTCGAGGATCGACCGGTCCATAAAGGCGCCGGGGTCGCCCTCATCGGCGTTGCAGGCCACATACTTCTGGTCGGCCTTTTCCGCCGCACCGAAGGCCCACTTCTGCCCGGTGAGGAAGCCGCCGCCGCCGCGGCCGCGCAGGCCGGAGTCCTTCACCGTCTTGATGACCTCCTCGGGGGTCATCTCGGTGAGCACCTTGCCCAGCGCCTCATAGCCCTCGTAGGCGATGTACTCGTTGATGTTCTCCGGGTCGATGACGCCGCAGTTCTTCAGCGCCACGCGCATCTGCTTTTTGTAGAAGTCGGTCTGGTCCAGGCTCTTGACCGTGTCCTCCTGCACCGTCTCCTGGTAGAGCAGCCGGCGCACCACACGGCCCTTGAGCAGGTGCTCCTCGACGATCTCGGGGATGTCGTCGACCTGTACCCGGGAGTAGAAGGCCCCCTCCGGGTAGATGATCATGATCGGGCCCAGGGCGCACAGGCCGAAGCACCCGGTGCGGATGACCTTGACCTCGTCCTCCAGCCCGACGCTCCTGATGTTGTTTTCCAGCGCGCGGACGATGCGGTCGCTGCCGGAGGAGGTACAGCCGGTCCCTCCGCAGACCAGTACATGTGAACGATACATCTTGCTGCTGTCCCTCCTTACTTGGCGGCTTCCGCCTGGGCGGCGCCGATGGTGTATTCGGTGATCGGGTGGCCGTTTACCAGGTGCTCAGCCACAACCTGGGCGATCTTGTCCTCGGTCATATTCACATAGGTGACCTTTTCCTTGCCGTTCTCAAAGACCTCCACCACCGGCTCGTACTGGCAGATGCCGATGCAGCCGGTCTGGGCCACGGTGACATTTTTCAGCCCCCGCTTGGCCACCTCCTCGGTCAGGCGCTGGAGCACCGGCCGGGCGCCGGCGGCGATGCCGCAGGTGGCCATGCCCACTACCACCCGGATGTTGTCCTTGGCGTCGTGGCGGATGCCCATCTGATCCTTCATCTGGTCCCGCAGGGCCTGAAGTTCAGCCAATGTTTTCATATCGTTACCCCTTTCCCATCGCCCCGCGGCCGGGGCGGGTGTGTTTCTGTAAAAAAGGCGGCTCAGTCCGCCGTCCCCTCCAGCGGGCTGCCGGCCAGCAGCTCCGCCAGGTTCTCCCGGATAAAGTCGGAGAGGAACCGCAGCACCTCCGGGCTGTCCAGCGGGATCTCCCCCAGGATCTCCCGGAACTGGACCGTGTCGGCGGTGAAAGCCGCCCCGGTGTCCTCCCGGCTCACCGTCAGGCACAGCTCCATCTCCGGGCTGGTCTGCACCAGCGCGGCGCAGGTGGCGGCCAGATCCCCGAGGGGGACGGCGTCCAGGTGGGTCGGGTCGAGGACGGCGGTCACCGCCGTTCCCTCGCCGAGCTTCGACTCCACCGAAAAGCTCCCGCCGGTGAGCTCCGCCGCCAGCTTGAAGAAGGCGGTCCCAAGCCCGACCTTACGGGTGGTGCGGGTGGTGTAGAACGGGTCGGCCACCCTTTGGGCGGTCTCCTCGCTCATGCCGTGCCCGTTGTCCCGGATGGTCACGGTGAGGCGGTTTTCCGCCCCGAAGGCGTAGCGCAGTTCAATCTCCAGCCGGGTGGCCCCGGCGGACACCGAGTTCTCGGCAATGTCCAGGATGTTCAGCGACAGCTCCTGCATACCCCTGCCCCCTTTTCGGCTCAGCCGTTATTCGTACTTGGCCAGGATGTCGTCCAGATCCTCCGGCAGCAGCCGGCCGTAGACCTCGTCGTTGATGGTGATGACCGGGGCCAGACCGCAGGCGCCGATGCAGCGGCAGGCGTCCAGCGAGAACTTGCCGTCGGGGGTGCACTCGCCGCCGTCGATGCCCAGCTTCTCCTTGAGGGCGTCATAGATGGCGCCGGAGCCCTTGACATAGCAGGCGGTGCCCAGGCAGACCGATACCTTATATTTACCCTTCGGGTTCAGCGTGAACTGGGAGTAAAAGGTCGATACCCCGTATACCTCCTCCAGCGGAACGCCCAGACCGTCGGCCACCCGCTTCTGCACCTCGATGGGCAGGTAGCCGTAAATCTCCTGTGCCTGCTGCAGCGCCGGCATCACGGCCCCCTGTGTGCCCCGGAGCTTCTCCAGTACGGCGGTGAGCCGTGCCTCCTGCTCCGGCGTGGACTGGAACGCAATCGCGCTCTTTCTGTTGGCCATCTGTGTACTAACCTCCTTGTTGCGGACCGGGGGCTCTTCCCCTCGGCTAAAAATAGACTTTTTTGGTGTATTTACCCGATGTTACCCTCGGAATTACGATAAATTATAGCAAACCCGACAAAGAAAATCCAGCGGGAATTTGTTAAATCTTTGCCGAACTGGCCGCCGGCGGCGGGCAGAAGGCCGCGATTTTCGTACAATTTGACTGAAAAATAACGATACTTTCCGGCACCCTCTCCAAAGGCGGCCTTTTTCTTTGTGCAAAAGAGACAGAATCTTCCCCCGCATCTGCGCACAGATAGTTGATAAAGCAGATTTTGCCTGCTATAATAGAGAGGACAGCAACCACGACAGCAACCGGCCGCCGGGCCCGTACCGGCGCGCCATGACCCGCGATGGGAGGAACCATATCATGAAGATCTCCGATGTCATCGACATCCTTTCGGCGGAGGTGGTCTGGGGGGATGCGGCCCTCTGCGACCGGGAGGTGCAGAACGCCTGCGGCAGCGACCTGATGAGCGATGTGCTCGCCTATGTCAAGGATCAGTCGCTGCTGCTCACCGGCCTGGTCAACCCCCAGGTGATCCGCACCGCCGAGATGATGGACTTTGTCTGCATCGTCTTTGTCCGGGGCAAGCGCCCGGACCCGGCCATGATCGAGCTGGCCAGTGAATACGGCATCGTGCTGCTCACCACCCGGCACCGGATGTTCACCGCCTGCGGCCGGCTCTACGCCGCCGGTCTGGAAGGGGGCTCACTGTGAGCGCCGTCACCTACCACTTCACCGTCCCGGGGGACGACTACTCCCGCGCCGGGGAGGCCTCCAGCCAGGTGAAAAACCGCCTCAAGCGCCTCGGGCTCCCCGCCGGGGAGATCCGCCGGGTGTCCATCGCCCTCTATGAGGGGGAGATCAATATGGTCATCCACGGCGGCGGCGGGGAGATCACCGTCACCGTCTCGCCGGAGCGGGTGGAGATGGAGCTCACCGACCACGGCAAGGGGATCCCGGACATCGCCCTGGCGATGCAGGAGGGCTACTCCACCGCCTCCCCGATGGCCCGCAGCCTCGGCTTCGGAGCGGGAATGGGCCTCCCCAACATGAAAAAGTACACCGACGAGATGGCCATCGACTCCACCGTCGGCGTCGGCACCACCGTGCGCATGGCGGTGCATCTCGCCCCGGCGTCCTGACCGCCGGAGCCCCACACGATAGAAAGGAGGCCGCGAGATGGAGGCCTTTTTCCACTCGGTCAAGCTCGACTGGGAGCGGTGTGTCGGCTGCACCAACTGCGTCAAGCGCTGCCCCACCGACGCCATCCGCGTCCAGGACGGCAAGGCCCGGATCCTCCGGGAACTGTGCATCGACTGCGGTCAATGCATCTACATCTGTCCTCATCACGCCAAATCGGCGGTGGTGGATCAGCTGGAGCAGGCCCACCGCTTCCGCTATACCATTGCCCTGCCGGACCCGTCCCTCTACGGGCAGTTCCACAACCTGGAGGATCCCGGCCGGGTGCTTCAGGCCCTGGCCGCCCTCGGCTTTGACGCCGTCTATGAGACAGCCCGGGCCGCCGAGGTGGTGAGCCTCTTCACCGACAAGCTCCTCCGGGAAGGCCGGCTGGAGACCCCGGTGATCAGCTGTGCCTGCCCGGTGGTGGTGCGCCTGATCCGCACCCGGTTCCCGGGGCTGATCCGCAGCATCCTGCCGGTGCTGCCGCCGGTGGAGGTGGCCGCCCGCCTGGCCAAGCGGAGCTTCTGCCGGAAGACCGGCTGCCGCCCGGAGGAGGTCGGCGCCGTCTTTCTCTCCCCCTGCCCGGCCAAATCCACCGCCAGCCGGGACCCGCTGGGCTTTGACCACAGCGAGGTGGACCTGGTGGTGGCCATCAAAGATATCTACCCGTCGCTGCTCGCCGCGATGAAGCGCCCGGACCTGCCCCCGGCGCCGCCGCTGTCCAGCCGGCAGGGCCTTGGCTGGGCCCTCTCCGGCGGGGAGGCCGCCGCCGTCACCGCCACCCGGCGGGTGCTGGCCGCCGACGGCATCGAGAACATCATCCGGGTGCTGGAGGACCTGGAGGACGAAAAGATCACCGGCGTCGACTTTGTCGAGCTCACCGCCTGCCCGGCCGGGTGCGTCGGCGGGATCCTCACGGTGGAAAATCCCTTTATGGCCCGCACCCGGCTGCTGGAGATGGAGTCCCGCCTGCCGGACAGCCCCACCGTCTCGCTGGACGGCATCGACGAGCGGCTGCTCTCCTTCGACCACCCGGTCAAATTCTGCGAGGTGCTCAGCCTGGCGGAGGACCTGGACGAGGCGCTGGAGATCCTCTCCCGGGTGGACGAGATCGAAGGGCGCCTTTACGGCATGGACTGCGGCGCCTGCGGGGCCCCGTCCTGCCGGGCGCTGGCCACCGACATCGCCCTCGGCCGGGCCCATGTGGAGGACTGCATCTATGTCCAGCGGGCCCGGGCCGCCGGTGAGACATCTGTAAAAAAGGAGGAAGCCCTATGACCCTTTCCGACCTGGAACAGCTCCCGATGCTCCGCCGGCTGACGCCGGAGCCTCCAGCCCCCCGCCCGGTTGAGAGCGTCTTCTGCTGCGACCTGCTCAGCCTGGCCATGTCCCGGGCCCGGGCCGGCTGCGCCTGGGTGACGGTGATGGCCAACCTCAACACCGTCGCCGTCGCCACCCTCACCGATGCCGCCTGCCTCGTCTTTGCCGAGGGGATCACCCCGCCGGAGGGCTGTGTGACCAAGGCGGCGGAGGAGGGCATCGCCGTCTACACCTCCTCCCTGCCGGTGTATGAGACCGCCCGGGCCATCGACGGAGGCCGGCTATGACCCTCGCCTGTGACCTGCACCTCCACTCCTGCCTCTCCCCCTGCGGGGACGACGATATGACCCCGAACAACCTGGTCAATATGGCGGTGCTCAAAGGCCTTGCCTGCATCGCCCTCACCGACCACAACACCTGCGGCAACTGCCGGGCGGCCTCGCTGGTGGCCCGGCAGGCGGGGATCGGCTTCCTGCCGGGGATGGAGCTCTCCACCGCCGAGGATATCCACCTGGTCTGCCTCTTCCCCGATGTGGACCGGGCGGAGGCCTTTTCGGCGGCGGTGT
>CAJFQR010000062.1 GCA_904419105.1 Candidatus Avimicrobium faecavium | reverse complement strand
CTGCCAAGCTCCAGCTCTGTCATGGAATCTCTCCTTCTCATGGGCCGGGTGGGCCCGTCATTTACAGGGAAACGCCGTACTCCTCCATGATCTCCACCGTGTCCCGGGTGGCGGGGGTGGCGTTTTTGCGCATTTTTTCGGCGGTGAACTCGAGCGATATCCGCATCGCCGCGTCCATATCCCGCTCGCTGAGCTCCCGGACCTCCTCCACGCCGGGGAAGTCCCGTTCGGCGCTGGTGAGGTCCGCGAGGTAGATGATCTTTTCAAACCGGGTCATACCGGCCCGGCCGGTGGTGTGGTAGGCCACACCGTAGAGGATGCGCCGGTTGTAGACGCCGAGCTCCTCCCAGATGTAGGCAGCCGCCGCAGGGCCGTGCCAGATCGGCGGCACCTGGGCGATGTGCTTATCTTCCATTATAGCATCCCGAAGGGGGCCGCGCAACCGCTTTAGCCAGGAAAACTGCTGCTCCGGCGGGAGATTTTTGCACAGGTCGTGGAGCTGGCCCGCAACCCGGCAGAGCATTGGGTTCTCCCCCCAGATGCGCGCAAGCTCCTCCGCCCGGACGGCGACATTCTGGGAGTGGAGGAAGCGGCCGGGCTTTTCCAGCCGGCGGGCCAGGTCGACGAAGGCGGCCTCGTCGTAGCGCCAGGCGGTCTCATCGGTGCCGTAGAGGCTGTTCTGGAGGATGTAGGAGAGCACCCGGGGACTGAGCCCAAGGGTTCCGGGATCCCGCTCGCCGGCGGCTATGGCCGCCCGAATCCCGGAGGAGGAGACATCCAGCGGGGCGGCGTGGATCACACAGGCCTCTCCCCCGGATTGGCGGATCCTCTCGGCCTGGGTCTCCAGCTCCGAAGGGGTATCCGTCCCGCGCTCCATCGTACAGACCGTGGCCAGACGGATCAGGTCCCCGGCCCGGTGCCAGGTGAGCACCGTGCGGAACATATCGCTGCCCATCAGCAGATAGAGCTCGGCCTCCGGGTAGAGGCGGTGCAGCTCTTCAAGGGTGTCGACGGTGTAGCTCTTGCCCGGGCGGCGCTGCTCGAGGTCGGAGACGGCAAGGCCCTGCACCTCCTCGCAGGCGAGCTCCGCCATACGGCAGCGGTGCTCCCCGTCCGGAAGGTCCGGGGCAGTCTTGTGGGGCGGGATGTGGGTGGGGATCAGCAGCACCTGGTCGAGGCCCAGCGCCTGCCGGTAGGTCTGGGCCAGGCGGATGTGGCCGTTGTGCACCGGGCTGAAGGTGCCGCCGAGGATACCGAGTTTCATGGTCAGGTCGCCTCCTGGGGGGTCAGTGGATGTCTTCCTTCTTTAAGCTGATCTTCGGGGATTGCAGATTTCGCCGGAAGAGGACGAAGCGGGTGCCGATGACCTGCACCACCTCGCTGCCGGTGGCCTCGGCGACGGCGGCCGCCGCCTCCCGGGGCAGCACCGGGGCAGTCTCCAGCACCCGGCCCTTGATGAGTTCGCGGGCGGTGAGGGCGTCGTCCGCCTGGCGGAGGACATTTTCGGTGACGCCCTCCTTGCCGATCTGCAGGATGGTGTCGATGCCGTTGGCGAGGGAACGCAGGTGGGCTCTCTGTTTACTGGTGAGCATAGTGTCTCCTTTTTCTGGTTTTGTATTTATATCGTGTGTCAGCGGGAGAGGGCGATCGAGCCGTCGGCGAGCATCCGCTCCACCGTGGCGGCCATCTGCCGGAGGGCCTTGCCCCGGTGGCTGATGGCGTCCTTTTCGGCATCGGTATACTCGGCGAAGCTGCGCTCCCCGATGTAGAAGATCGGGTCGTAGCCGAAGCCGTTGGCGCCCCGGGTCTCATAGCCGACATGGCCCTCGCAGACGGCCTCAAAGTCGAGAATGCGGCCGTCCGGCAGGACGAAGCAGATGGCACAGGTGTAGTGGGCGCCCCGGCGCTCCGGGGGAACATCCCGCAGCTCCGACAGAAGGAGCTTGATCTTTTCCGGGTGGGGCAGGTCCTCCCCGCCGTACCGGGCGGAGTAGACCCCCGGGCGGCCGTCCAGCGCGTCGACGCTGATGCCCGAGTCGTCGGCAACGACGGCCTCCCCGGTGTGGGTGTGGACCGCCAGCGCCTTGATGCGGGCGTTTTCGGCGAAGGTGGCGCCGGTCTCCTCGATGGGAAGGGAGATGCCCTCCTCCTTCATACTGGTAACGGCAAAGCCGAGGGGCTCAAGGATGCGCTTAAATTCCCGCATCTTTCCGGCGTTGCCGGTGGCTACGATAACCTTCATCTGTCTTCCTCCTTGGCGAACAGGGCGGCGGCGAACTCCTGGGGGACGAAGGGGCGCAGATCGTCGATGCCCTCGCCGACGCCGATGAATTTGATGGGCACCCCGAGCTCCTCCCGGATGGCCAGCACGGCCCCGCCCTTGGCGGTGCCGTCCAGCTTGGTGAGGACAATGCCGGTGATGCCGGCAGCCTGCTGGAAGCTCTTGGCCTGGGAAATCGCGTTCTGGCCGGTGGTGGCGTCCAGCACAAGAAGTACCTCCACCGCCGCCTCCGGCAGCTCCCGGGCGATGACCCGGGTGATCTTGGAGAGCTCGTCCATCAGGTTCTTCTTGTTGTGCAGGCGGCCGGCGGTATCGCAGATGATGACATCCACCCCCCGGCTCCTGCCGGCGGCAATGGCGTCGTACACCACCGAGGCCGGGTCGCTGCCCTCCTCGTGGCGGATCATCCCGACGCCGGCCCGGTCCGCCCAGATGGCCAGCTGGTCGGCGGCGGCGGCCCGGAAGGTATCGGCGGCGGCGAGAAGGACGGTCTTCCCCTCACCGGTGAGATAGTGGGCCATCTTGCCGATGGTGGTGGTCTTGCCGACGCCGTTGACGCCGATGACCAGCACCAGCGACGGCCTGGTGGAGAGGTCCAGGGCGCTCTCCTCCCCGAGCAGGCCGGTGAGGATCTCCTTGAGGATCTCCAGCACCGCAGAGGGCTCGGTGGCGCCGGCGTGCTTGACCCGGTTCCGGAGCTCCTCCATCACCCGCTCGGTGACCGGCACGCCGACATCGGCGAGGATCAGCGTCTCCTCGAGCTCGTCGAAGAAGTCCTCGTCCACCCGGGTGAAACCGGCGGCGATGTCCTCCAGGCGGCCCATCAGCGAATCCCGGGTCTTCTTCAGCCCGGCGGTTATCTTATCAAAAAAGCCCATAGTCTTCCTCCTTGTTCGTTACCGGGCAGGGGGGTATGGCATCCCCGGTGATGCCGAGTTTTTTCTCCAGTTCATCCACCCGCAGCTCGATGAGCCTGGAGACGCCCTCCTCCTGCATCGTGACGCCGTAGAGGACATCCGCCTCCTCCATCGTGCCGCGGCGGTGGGTGATGGCGATGAACTGGGTGCTGCGGCTCATCCCCCGGAGATAGCGGGCGAATTTGGCCACATTGACATCGTCAAGAGCCGCCTCGATCTCGTCCAGGATGACGAAGGGGGCGGGATTGACGGTGAGGATCGCAAAGTAGATGGCGATGGCCACCAGTGACTGCTCGCCGCCGGAGAGGGCGGCCAGGTTCTTGATGACCTTGCCCGGCGGCTGGACCCGGATCTCGATGCCGCTGCCGAGGGGGTCGGACGGGTCCTCGAGGACCAGCTCCCCCCTGCCGCCGCCGAAGAGCTCGGCGAAGATGCGGCCGAAGCTGCGGTCGATCTCCCGGAAGCTGGCGAGGAACAGCTCCCGCATCTGAGCGGTGAGCTCCTCGATCAGGCGCAGCAGCTCCCGGCGGCTCTTCTCCACATCGTCGAGCTGGGCGGACAGGAAGGTATAGCGCTCGCTGACCTCCCGGTACTCCTCGACGGCGCCGACATTGACATTGCCGAGCGCACGGATCTCCCCGCGCAGGGCGGTGAGACGGCGCTCCGAGGCGGCGGGATCCTCCGGACGGGGGACGGCCTCGCCGGCGGCGCCGGGGGTGAGTTCGTACTCCTCCCAGAGCTTGGCGATGACCTGGTCCCGGTCGGCGGCAGCGGCCTGCTGCCTCTCGTCCAGGCGGGCGGCCTCCCGGGCATGGTTCTCCCGGCGGGCGGTGAGCTCCCGGGTCTGGGAGCGGAGGGCGGTGATCTGCCCTTCGCAGTCCCGGCGGGCAGCCTCCCCGGTGCGGATGCGCTCCTCGGCGGCGGAGGACTCCTCGGCAATCTGCTCCAGCCGCATCCGGCCGGCCTCGATCTGAGCCTGCCGGTCCCGGATCGTCTCCTCAAGGGCGGCGATCTCAGCGGCGAGGGCGGCCAGGCGGTCCTGTCCGCCGGCCTGCTCGCTCCGGAGGCGGTCGGCCTCCTGGCGGGCGGCATCCAGGTCCTTGGTCACTTCAAGGGCGGCCAGTTCCGCTTCGGCGCGGCGGCGCTCCCGGTCCCGGCCCTCGGCGTCCAGGGCGCGGCGGCGCTCCTCGGCGGCGGCGATCTCACCGCCCACCTGCTCGAGTTCGGCGGTGAGGGCGGCGAGCACCTCCTCGGCGCTCCGGCTCCGGCCGGTGAGCTCCTCCAGACGGGCGGCGAGCTTCTGCTCCTCCTCCTCTTCCCGTCTGGCCGAGGCATCGGCGGCGGCAAGGGCCTCCTCCAGCCGCTTTTTCTCGCTCTCGGCGCGGATGCGGTCATCGTCCAGCTGGCGGATCTCGGCGTCGACGGCCCAGATCTGACCCTCCACCCGGCTCTGTTCCTCGGCGGCGCCGTCCACCGCCTTCTGCTGGTCGGCGGCCTGGCGCTCAAGGGCGGCGGCTGCGGCCTCAAGGCGGTCGATCTCGTCCCGGCGGCCGAGAAGGCCGGTGCTCTTGGCGGTGTAGCCGCCGGTCATCGCACCGCCGCTGTTGATGACCTGGCCGTCCAGTGTGACGATGCGGAAGCGGTAGCCACAGGCTCTGGCAATGGAGACGGCGGCGTCCAGGTCCTCGGCAATGAGGATCCGGCCGAGGAGCTGCTCGACGACGCCGGCGTACCGGGCCTCCGCCCGGACCAGTGCCGATGCGATGCCCACCACCCCGGCCATTCCGGCAAACGGGCGGTCGTCCATGCGGCGGCCCCGGACCGAGGTCAGCGGCAGGAAGGTGGCCCGGCCCTTTTTCTCCCGGTCGAGCAGGCGGATGCAGCGCTTGGCCACCTCCTCGTTTTCGACGATGATGTTCTGCATCGCGCCGCCGAGGGCGATCTCGATGGCGGTGGCAAACCGGGGTTCGGCGGCGGCGATGAGCTGGGACACCGACCCGCAGACGCCGGTGAGCTGCCCCCGGCCGGCCTGCTGGAGGATGAATTTGACGCTGAAGCTGTACCCTTCCAGGCTTTTCTCCATGCCCTCGAGGAGGGCGGCCCGTTGACGCTGGCCGGCGGCCTCACTGCGGAGGGCCTCCACCTTTTTGGCGAGCTGGTCCCGGCGCTCCCGGCGGCTCTGGAGCCGGAGCTCATAACCCCGGCGGGTATTGGTCAGTTCCTCCCGGCGGGCGGCAGCGGCGGCGGCGAGGCTCTCACAGTCGGCGAGCTCCCGGCGGCGCTGCTCCAGCGCCTGCTCCCGGCCGGCGGAGGCGGCGCGGATCTCCTCGAGGCGGCGGCTGGTCTCCTGACGCAGCGACCGGCTGGCAGCGCCGGAGGAGCGGGCCTCGTCCAGCTGCTGGTAGATGGCGGCCCGGCGGAATTTAAGGCGCTCGGTGTCGGCATCGACGGCGGCAAGAGCCTCTCCGGCGGCGGTGACCGCCTCCCCTGCAGCGGCAACGGCCTGCTCGGCGGCGGTGCGCTGCTCGTCCAGGGCGGCGGCCCGGGCCTCGGCTTCGGCAAGGGCAGCGGCCCCCTGGCGGGAGGCCTCTTCCCCCTCCTCCTGCTGGCGGGTCAGCGCAGCGATGCGCTCCCGGCTGTGGGCGATGTCATTCTCCCCGACGGCCTGCTCCGAGCGGATCCGGGCGGCATCCGCCTCCCACTCCCGCAGGCGGGCGCGCAGGCCGTCGATGGCCACCGCCTGCTCCTGCATCTGGGTGTAGAGGGCGGCGATGCGCTCCTCAAGGGCGGCGTTCTCCCGGTCGGCGGCCTCGTACTCGCCGCGGGCGGCAAGGAACCGGTCGTGGAGCTCCCGGTACTGGGTGTCCAACCGGTCGATGCGGGTAAGCCAGACTCCGATCTCCAGCGATTTTTTCTCCTCTGAAAGGGCGAGGAAGCGCTCGGCCTTTTCCGCCTCCCGGCGCAGCGGCTCCACCCGGCCCTCCAGCTCCGAGAGGATATCCCGGAGGCGGAGCATATTCTCCTCGGCGGCGGAGAGGCGGCGTTCGGCCTCACCGCGGCGGTAGCGGTATTTGGAGATGCCGGCGGCCTCTTCAAAGATCTCCCGGCGTTCGCTGCTTCTGGAGGAGATGATCTCGGCGATGCGGCCCTGACCGATAACCGAGTAACCGTCCCGGCCAAGACCGGTATCCATAAACAGCTCGTAGATATCCCGCAGGCGGACGCCGGCGCCGTTGAGGCGGTATTCGCTCTCGCCGGAACGGTAGAACCTGCGGGTGATGGCGACCTCATCGCTGTCCACCGGCAGCGACCGGTCGGCATTGGCCAGCACCAGCGTGACGGTGGCGCTGGACTGGGGTCGGCGCCGGGCGGTGCCGCCGAAGATGACATCCTCCATACGGCTGCCGCGGAGCGTCTTGGTGGACTGCTCGCCGAACACCCAGCGCACCGCGTCGACGATGTTGCTCTTGCCGCTGCCATTGGGGCCGACGACGGCGGTGATGCCGCTGTGAAAGGTGAATTTGACCCGGTCCGGGAAGGATTTGAAGCCCTGGATCTCCAGCGATTTGATCTGCACGAAACGGCTGCTCCTCTCTCAGTTTTCGGAAGGTGGACGGTCGGGATCCGGCGGGAAGGCCGGAGTCACCGAGCCCCGGGGGTGGGACGGATCCTCAGCCAGGCGGGGCTGCCAGCCGAGGGCGGAAAGCCGGGACAGGTTCCGGCGGGCGGGCCCGGTGAAGGCAGACCGGTCCCGGGGATTCAAAACGAGGGTGACCGGGCCGGGAGTACGGCCCGCGAGCTGCCGAAGCAGCCGGGTGAGCAGGCGCTCCCCCTCACAGAGCTCCCGAAAGGCCGGGTGGTAGGCGCCGGCCAGCAGGTCCTGCTCCAGCGATGGACTGGCGTGCAGTCCCACCCGGATCACCCGGATGCCGGCCTCCTCGAAGAGGTCAAGAAGGCTGGCACAGAGGGGCACCGACTCCCAGACATCCGGCGGCCGGTAGGCCCCGCTCCGATAGAGCTCCCCGAGGCGGGTGCCCCGGAGCACCACAGTCGGGTAGATGCGCACCTCCTCCGGGGCGAGGTCCCGCAGGGCCCTGCCGGTGGCGAGGGCGCCGTCGGGGGTATCGCCGTAGAGGCCGGTCATCATCTGAAGGCCGAGGGTGAAGCCTGCCTCTTTCACCAGGGCGGCGGCCCGGCGGACATCGGCGGCGGTGTGGCCCCGGCCGTTGAGGGCCAGCACCCGGTCGTCCATCGACTGGGCGCCGAGTTCGATAGTGGTGACACCGTAGGCCCGCAGCAGAGCGAGGATCTCCCCGTCGACGGCATCCGGGCGGGTGGACAGGCGGATCCCACGGATCCTCCCGGAGCGGACATAGGGGGCCGCCGCATCCAGCAGCCGGAGCATCTCCCGGCGGGGGATCGCGGTGAAGCTGCCGCCGAAGAAGGCGACCTCCGCCTCCCGGGAAGCGGCGCTGCCCAGGCTGGCAAGGGCCGTTTCACAGGCGGCGGTGACCGCCTCCGGCGACGGATAGCCGGAGGCACCGGAGATGGCGTTCTGGTCACAGAAGCTGCACCGGTGGGGGCAGCCGATGTGGGGGACGAAGAGGGCGATGTTTGCGTGGGACATCCCTCACTCCCCCATCAGCTCGACGGCCTCCTTGGCGGCCATCTGCTCGGCGGCCTTCTTGCTCTTGCCCTCGCCGCGGCCGATGACATTTGAGTTGATCTTGACATGGACCACGAAGGTCTTGTCGTGGTCAGGGCCCCGCTCCTCCACCAGTTCATAGCTGAGCTGCTCCTCGGGGTTCTTCTGGACGATCTCCTGCAGGAGGGTCTTGTAGTCCTTAAAGGCGGGCTTTTCCTCGTTCTCGAGGCTCTTCATCACGAAGGGCATCAAAAACTCCCGGGTGCGCTCCATGCCGCTGTCCAGGTAGACGGCGGCGATGAGGGCCTCAAAGGCGTCGGCGAGGATGGACGGGCGCTCCCGGCCGCCGGAGTTCTCCTCCCCCTTGCCGAGGAGGATATAGTCGCCGAGGCGGATCTCCCTGGCCCAGCCGCAGAGGCTCTTTTCACAGACGATGGAGGCCCGCAGCTTGGTCAGATCCCCCTCCGCCAGGTGGGAGCTCTTGAACAGGTAGTCCGAGACGATGATCGAGAGCACCGCGTCCCCGAGGAACTCCTGGCGCTCGTTGTAGGGGCAGTGGGCCCGGGTCTCGTTGGCGTAGGAGGAGTGGGTGAGCGCCGTGCGCAGGAAGCTCTCATTTTGGAATGTGTATCCGATGGTCCGTTCCAGTTCGTGCATCTCTCTCATCAGGCATCCTCCTCCGGGGTGGCGGCGGCCTTCTGGGCGGCCTCCGCGGCACGATAGCTCTCCATGTACTCTTCGATCAGGCCGACCATGTTGTTCTCACAGCAGCGCATGGCCTGGCGGATGGCGTTCTTGAAGGCCTTGGCGTTGGAGCTGCCGTGGGCCTTGATCACCGGCTTGCGCAGGCCGAGCAGCGGCGCGCCGCCGGCCTCATTGGAGTCGGCCTTTTTGCGCAGAGCCTTGAGCTTGCCGGCGAGA
>CAJFQR010000061.1 GCA_904419105.1 Candidatus Avimicrobium faecavium | reverse complement strand
ACATCGGCGCCCACCGAGCACAGTCCGGCTGCGAGGGCGCTCTCCAGCATACTGCCGGAGATGCGGGTATCCCGCCCGATGAGGAAGTGCGGGCGCTCCACCCCCTGTTCCCGGACCACCGTGGCGGCGGCCTGGCCCAGCTCCATCGCCAGCTCCGGCGTCATATCCACACCCGCTACACCGCGGATGCCGTCCGTTCCAAAGAGTCTACCCATCTGTCATCGTCCCTTTCCTGCTGGCGCAGGGTCCTCCCCGTCCAGAAAACTGAGCTGTTCCGCCTCCGGGGCCGGCTGCGGCCGCCCCTGCGGTGTGATTCCCAGATGCTCATAGGCCAGCGGCGTTGCACAGCGGCCTCTGGGCGTCCGGGACAAAAATCCGATCTGCATCAAATACGGCTCGTAGACATCTTCCAGCGTCACCGACTCCTCGCCGATGGCCGCTGCCAGCGTCTCCAGGCCCACCGGGCCGCCGCCGTAGTTGCGGATGATCATCGTCAGCATCCGCCGGTCGATGGCATCCAGCCCAAGCTCATCGATCTCCTGGCGGCCGAGGGCCACATCGGCGATCTCCCGGGTGATGACCCCATCTCCCAGTACCTGAGCGAAGTCCCGCACTCGCTTGAGCAGCCGGTTGGCGATACGCGGCGTGCCCCGGCTGCGCTTGGCCACCTCCACGGCACCCTTCCATTCGCACTCGATACCGAGGATCCCGGCGCTGCGGGCAACGATCTCGGTGAGCTGTTCCACTGTATAGAGTTCCAACCGCAGGATCACGCCGAAGCGATCCCGCAGCGGCGCTGAGAGCTGGCCCGCCCTAGTAGTGGCGCCGATCAGTGTGAATTTGGGCAGATCGATGCGGATCGACCGGGCAGAGGGCCCCTTGCCGATGATGATGTCCAGCGCAAAGTCCTCCATCGCCGGATAGAGGATCTCCTCAACGCTGCGGTTGAGACGGTGGATCTCATCAATGAAGAGGATATCGTTCTCGTTCAAATTGGTGAGCAGCGCCGCCAGATCCCCCTGCTTTTCGATGGCCGGGCCGGAGGTGACCCGGATGTTCACATTCATCTCGTTTGCAATGATGGTGGAAAGCGTCGTCTTGCCAAGGCCGGGCGGACCGTACAGCAGCACATGGTCCAGGTTTTCCCCGCGCATCCGTGCCGCCTCGATGTACACCCGCAGGTTCTCCTTGGCCTTATCCTGGCCGATGTACTCCTCCAGCGTCTTGGGCCGCAGGGAGAACTCGGTCTCGGCGTCGGCACCGGTGTACTCCGGCGTCACGATGCGGTTTTCCAGATCAAAGTCGAAATTGTCCATGCCCTGTCTCCCCCTTTCGATGCCGTCACAGTCTGGCGGCGAGCTTCTTCAGGCCCGTCCGGATCAGATCCTCCACCGACAGGTCCTCGGCACAGTCGGCCAACGCCGCAGCGGCCTCCGCCTGAGAATAACCCAGCGCCGCCAGAGCGGCGATGGCCTCGCCCCGGTTGCCGGTGCCCACCGTCGCCGGGATAGAGGCCGAAAGGCTCCCGGCTGAGAACTCCGCCTGTCCCTTTGCAAACTTGTCTTTGAGCTCCAGCACGATACGCTGGGCCAGCTTGGGCCCCACCCCCGGTGCAGCGGTGAGGCTTTTGGAATCTCCGGCCAGAATGGAGAAGGCCACCTGATCGGCGGTGAGAGTGGACAGAATGGCCACCGCCACCTTGGCCCCTACCCCGCTGACCTGGGTGAGCATCTTAAAACACTCCCGCTCCGCCAGTGTGGCAAAGCCATAGAGCTCCATTGCATCCTCCCGCACCGACAAATAGGTGTACAACATCACCTGTTCCCCGAGAGGGGGCAGGGAACCATGGGTCTGCAGTGAAATAGTGCACAGGTATCCCACACCGCCGCACTCCACCACAGCCATGCGGCCGTCGGAGGCGGTGAGCGTGCCCCGCAGCGAATAATACATTGTCACTTCTCCCCTCTCTGTTTGAGCGCCTGGGCGGCGATCTGCTGCCGCCGTCTGGCATCTCTGGCCTCACTGGCTGCGATAGCCCGGGCCAGACGTCCCTGCCCCAGGCCCGATCCGGCCACATGTCCGTGGCAGATGGCGATGGCCAGTGCATCGGCGGCGTCGTCCGGCTTCGGAACTTTGTCCAGCTTGAGCAGGATCCGGGTCATCTCCATCACCTGCTGCTTAACCGCCTTGCCGTAGCCCACCACCGCCTGCTTGACCTGCAGCGGCGTATAGCCGTAGATAGGCACCCGGCGCTGATGTACCGCCAGCAGGATCACCCCGCGGGCCTCGGCCACCAGGATACCGGTCTTCTGGTTGTTGGTGAAGAAGAGTTCCTCGATGGCCACCGCATCCGGGTGGAAGCGGTCCAGAAGCTCCAGAATTCCAGCGTATACCAGTTCCAGGCGCACCTCCGGAGCGAGGCCCGCCTCGGTGGTCACCGCGCCGTATTCCAGCGGGACAAAACCGCGGCCGTCATACCGCACTACGCCGTACCCCACGATGGCATACCCCGGATCGATCCCAAGGATCACCATTGCCTCACCCTCCTTTTTCCACGGTCGGACGCCAAAATATCTTTAATAGTATATCATAAATGTCCCAAAAGAACAACAAACAAACTTTCTATCTTATTCGTCCCCTTGGAAAGATTACCCTATTTTCCCCGCTTGAGTAAGCGCTGCTCTCATGCATCTTTCCCAAAGGTGAAGGAACACCGGGTTCCAATGCGGCATCCACAAGGCAACTGTACTAAAAGCGCCTTTGCCTGCGTAAGTTTTTTCATCAAAACAGGAAAAACTCCGGAACCGTGTCCGGAGTTTTTTCTACAATGGGAGCGCCTGTACCGAGAACAGTTCCAGCAGAAACAGCACCGCCAGCAGGAAGTTGAACCCACCGCTGACGAGGTAGTAAGCCCGGCGGGAGCGCTTGCGGCGAATGGCACGGCCAAGAACGCCGATGACGATGCAGGAGACCACCAGCGCCAGCAGATAGCTGCCTGCCTGGAACACAAGCAGAATGATCTCGCTCTCAACCGGCAGACAGGGCAGCACCGCTGCCGTAAACAGATAGGCCACCGGCATCCAGTACAGCGGGATCACCGCAAAAAAGGCGCTCTGGTTGCCTTTCTGCCGGATCACCAGCGCGATGCAGGCCAGCAGCACCAGGATGGCCACGCATTCCACCGTCACAGCTGTTCCCTCCTCCCAGGGATATGATACAAAAAACGCTTATGCCAGCGCATCCTCAAAGACCTGGCTGGCCGGGGCTGTATCATCAGCGATGATCACCGCGATATAGTCCCCGCTCTCCACGATGGCGGCGTTGTCCAGCTTGGGGATCTCCTCCGGGCGGTAGGACTCATACTCGGTGGTGCGGGCGTCCACATGGCGCTCGATTTCGGTGCGCATATCCGCCACAGCACCGTCCGTCAGATGGAACACCGAGATCTCCTCCACGGTGGCCCCGGTTGGGCAGAGGTAGACACAGTAGTCATCAACGCCATCGGGCAGATTGTAGTAGTTGGGCACCACATCTTCGCTGATCTGAATCATCTCATCGTTGAAGGTGGTGGCATCCACCATCTGCTTGGCCAGATCGGCCGCCGACACCGAAGCGGTGGAGGCCGAAGGGGTGGAAGAACTGCTGCCGCCGGAGGACGAGGACTCGTCCCCGCCGCTGCAGGCCGTCATTGAAAGCGCCAGAAGCGCCGCAAGAGAGAAGGCAAGGATCTTTTTCATAATGGTTACTCCTTTCTATCGTCACCGGCCGGCTCACGCCTCGGGCACGGTGTGTTCCTTGAGATAGTCAATCCACTTGTTGTAGTATTCCCCGCGGAAGTGGAGGCCGTCGGTGGTAAACTCTGCCGGGAGCTCGCCGTTTTCGTCCTTGATGGCTTCGGCGCAGTTGACGAAGTAGACCTCCTCCTCACCCGCCATCTGCATCAACAGCTCGTTGCACTCATCGATCTCGGCGTTGGTGAGCTCATAGCCGTAGTTTGCGGCGAAGATCTCCTCGTTGATGGGCATCAGCGACTGGACATAGATGATGCTGTCCGGGTGGTCAGCCTTGAGCTGCTGCACCAGCTGGCGGTAGTAGCGCACTGTCTCCTCCGGACCGAGGCCCTTGAGACCGTTGGTGCCCAGCATCGTGTAGATCTTGGCCGGCTGGATATCCTTGGCGGCGTCCAGAATGGTCTGCTGGCCGCCGTTCCCATCGCTGATGACCTCGTTGGTGAAGATATTGTTGATGTTGATGCCCACCGAGGCCAGGACGGTGGTATCCGGCAGAATGTTGTAGAGCTGGATGCCGGTGGTCAGCGAATCGCCGATGAATACAGCGTCGTCAAAGTAGGCGCTGGCGACCCGCTCGCTCTCCGGCACCGGCTGGCCAAAGGCCACCGCCGAACTCTCCGGCTCGCTAGAACTCTCCTCGCTGCTGGAGCTCGCCTCACTGGAGGAGCTCTCCGACTGGCTGGAGCTGCTGGAGCGGTCGCCGGGGTAGAGATAGTCCGGGTCATAGATATCCTGCCATTTCTGCCAGGCAAAAGCAATAATCAGCGATAAAATGGTGATGACAAGCAGAATGATAATCACCGGTATGAAAACATCACCGCCTCCGCCGTTTCGGCGGACCTTGTGATGGCGACGATCCTGAGGCATGGGTAAGATCTCCCTTTTATGACATCGGCGTCCTGCGCCGGTAATAATTCGATGGCTCTTTCTATTATACACCAAAATCAGCGCTTCTCAAGTCCGGCGGGAAAATGTTCAAAATCTTCTCATATTTTCAGATCATCCGAAAAAACGCAGAGGACCGGGGCATACATCCGGTCCTCTGCGTTTATTGGGGTAAGGATCAAAGGGGGTATCAAAAGAAGCAGGCTGCCGGGTGGGTAAGTCCCCGCACGCCTGAAAAAGAGGGTAAAAAGGGATATGAAAAGGAGTTTGGGTAATTCGATTAC
Organism: Candidatus Avimicrobium faecavium; assembly: GCA_904419105.1. GTDB lineage: Bacteria > Bacillota > Clostridia > Oscillospirales > Ruminococcaceae > Avimicrobium > Avimicrobium faecavium. The sequence goes on along the minus strand of CAJFQR010000061.1, from coordinate 3,941 downwards.
AAGGAAGGCTCAGCTTCCAATTCAGGCCAGGGCCCGGCCCATCGCCTCACAGGCCGCCTCGGCGTCTGCGTCGGGGCTCTCGTTGCAGATGACGAAATCACAGGCCATCACGGCGCCGGCGGCGCGGCAGTTTTCATCCCAGTTTCGCATCCACTCGCCGTCGCCCCAGCCGTAGGAGCCAAAGAGGGCGATCTTTTTGCCGGCAAGCCTGGGCTCACAGGCGGTGAACATCGGTTCGAATTCGCTCTCCTCGAGCTGCTCATTGCCCATCGACGGGCAGCCGAAGGCGATGGCGTCAAACCGGTCCATCATCTCCGGGGAAAAATCGGCAGCCTGATAGATCTCCGCTTCAGCGCCGGCAGCCTTGGCCCCGTCAAAGACCTTCTGAGCCATGATCTCGGTGTTGCCGGTGCCGCTCCAGTAGACCACTGCTACTTTGCTCATTGCTATCGTTCCTCGCTTTCTTGCTCTCACGCCGCAACGGTCAGGCGGGACAGGGTCCTGCCCTCCCGGTACAGCCGGCAGTAGATGGCTCTGCACTTCTCAAACCGGCCAAACTGGCGCCGGGCCTCACATTCGTCGCAGTAGACCTTCCAGCAGCCGGTGCATTTGCAGTTTCTGCCTTTGTTTTCGATAAATCCCTTGACATCACCGAACGGATAGCCCAGAAACAGCCCGATTTCATGCGGAAACTGCCCATTGTCTGCCTCGATCCGCCGGGCCAGGCAGTCCAGCGCGGCCTCGCAGCCATCGCAGCGGTATCCGCAGGCGGCCAGCAGTGCCGCAGCCTCGGCGCCGGAAAGGTCCTCTGCCAGCCGCCGGGCCCGGTAGACATAGATCAGCGCCCGCTGCCCGGCATCGTGCAGCACCCGGAACCGAATCCCTCTGGGGGCCAGCTCAGCAGCCAACTCCCCCAGCGCCCGGGCCAGGGAGTCGGCGGTATCGTATCGGTAGCCAAACAAATTTGCGGTCTTGAGGTTGGCCAGCGTCGGCGCGCAGTGCCGGATGATCAGATCGGCCAGTCTCCGTTCCTCGGACAATCGGGTTCCTCCTCTCGGCGATGTAGGTCTCTTTTAGTTAGTTATTACTAACTTGACAATACTATACCACACAAGTATGGATTAGTCAAGTATATTTTTATATTTTTTGATGGCAATTTCTGCTTAAAATTTGCTTTAATTCCCGACAAATCATTTTTACCTATTCTAAAAATATATGAACAAAAAGCCGCCCGCCTCCTCCGCATACGCGCGAAGGTCGGCGGGCGGCCAGCCTAAGTGGTCAATTTTCTTTATCAGGGACCGGATCGAAGGTGCCGCGGTCGGTGCGGCTGCCTTCCATCGTCTCCAGATTGTAGGCATAGGCGTGCTCCAGCACACAGGGCCCATCGTAAACGCTGGTGGCAGTGCAGGTGATCGAAAAGGTACGGCCGGTGCTCTCCCCATAGTAGAAGTTGGCGGTGAGCAGCTGGCCATCCAGCTCATACCAGACGCGCTCACTGGTGACCGCATCCCGGAAGCGCAGATTGGAGGGAATCCACTGGACAATGCGGTACTCACCATAGGGCAGATCAGAAGCCAGCTCCACGGTGAGGGAGATGGTGCTCTCCCCGCCGAGATACCGCTGATCCTCCGGAGTATTTACCCGGCTGGTGAGAACCACCCGCGAGGAGTTTACAAAGCCGTCATCATCCGGGGTTCCGGTATAAGAGACACTGGCCATTGCCTCTCCATTTTCCAGCGCAAGGTCAAGGGCCTTCCAATTTTCAGCGGTAAGACTGAGAGTCAGGGCCCCACGCTGGGGGATCGTCTCGGTGTGCCGTTCGCCATCCAGCGTATAGCTCACCCGGGGCAGCTCCCCCTCCGGGAGTTTAGTCTCCCGCAGGAACAGAGCCACTTCGGCACTGTACGGGCCGGCCGGTGTGCCGTAGCTGTTGATGCCACGCTCAGCCAGATAGCCGACCATCTCTCCAGCGTCCGCCTCTTCGCCGAGGAGAACGGCACAGGCCAGCGCACCGGCGGTGTTGTCCACCGTCTCGTAATCGTTCTCTCCCGGAATGTAGAGCCCGTAACGGTCGCTGACCAGCGCCGGAACGAGGACATCGTCGTAGAGCGACTGGGCCCTCTCCCGGTCCAAATAGCTGAGGCCGGCAATGAGATAGGCGCTCTCCCGCAGCGTATTCCCACTGTCTCCTGCGGCAGTGCGCAGCAGTTCCTCTTCACCTTCATTCAGGCTGTCCAGAGCCGCCAGGCCCATCAACGCCGCCGGCTCCGCCAGACCCTCCTGGTCCACAATATGGTGCAGATAGTAGCTCAGCTCACTGCGGTCAAGGAAGTCCCCGGCCACCAGCGCCGACCGCCCGGAGGCCTCCGGATCGGAAGCGGCATAGGGGTAGAGGGCGATGCCTCCGGAGTAGCCCTGGCTGTCCTCCAGTATGGACTGGGCCCGCTCGATGCCGGTCTCCGGGTAGAGGAACCCCTCCCCAAAGAAATCGGACACCGTCTGCCGGACCGCCTCCAGCGCCACCGCCGTGTCGCCCCGGCCGCTGCCGTCTGCGCAAAGCAGATACCAGCCCTGCATAAAGGGTTCACTGCTGGCAGAATAGAGGGTGACCTCCGCCGGGAACAGGGTCGGCTCCACTGCCGCCAGCGTCTCGGTAGTCAGGTCGAGGAAGGCGTGTTTCTGGAGAACCAGTGCGCTCTGCTCCACCGCAAAGGGCAGCGAGACACCGTCGGAATAGTCACCACAGCGGCCGGTGAGGGTCAGTGTGTACGCACCGGCAGGCAGCCGGTCGAAGGTAAACTGCGCAGTTGTACCGGCAGGGGCCTCCGTCTCCTTCTCCCACTGGACCAGATCGCCGGTGATGGTCGCCTGGTACTGTACGGTGTCCTCCGTGCCAATGCCGGTCCCGGCGCTGCGCACGGTAAATCCGATGGCATCTCCCTCCAGGAAGCGGTCCGCGAGAACAGGGTCCACCCGGAAGGGCAGTGTGGTGAAGAGCTGGCTGCGTGTCTGGGCCCAGCAGTCATCGGAGGCGATGGCAAGACCGGTGAGCCGCCACTGGGTGAGGTTGTCCGGCAGCGGTACCGAGAGCGTCAGAGTGCCGTCTGCACCGGTGACGCCGGTGTAAAGCCCGATGGTGTCGAGGAAGTCCTCCCGGATGGTCAGCGAATCCCCTCCTCCTCCGCCGCCCTTTCCGCCTTCGCCGTAGTAGATATCCTTGCCGTGCTGGATGTAGGAGGCGCTGATATTCGGGTACTCATAATAGATGGCGGTGTAGAGGTCATCGCCAAGGTAGATATACTGCTCCTCCAGTGCGAAGATCGACTCGTCCACCACGCCGACAGCCACCTCGGCACCGGACACCGGAGCCCCGGACCGGTCGGTGAGGCGGGCAGTGACCTGGGCGGTCTCTCCGGGCCGGTAGGACTCCTGATCCGCCGTCACCGTGAGGTCGTACTGCATACTGGCGTCGTCCACATGGATTTCCGCCGGATTCACCGGATAGATATGCTTTCCGTCAAAGTAGGCCCCGCAGAGGTAGAAGCCGGGCATGACGGCATCGTCACAGACAAGGCTTCCGCTCGTGCCGCTCACCGCCGAGGCGATCATCTCCCCCTGCATCAGATTGGTCATTACCCGTCCCTCCTCCACCGGAAGGCCGTTGTCGGTGACCTGCCAGCCCAGCGTTCCACCGTAGGTGAAGGTGCTGTTTCCAAAGTAGCCGGGCATACTGTTCAAGTCCCCGTTGTTCACATAGAAGCGGTGATAATGACCGGATCTTCCATATAAATCACTGTACATCTGCCCCGGGAAATAGATGCTGAAGCTCTGCTCCCCGCCGGTGCTGGTCCGCACAACGGCGTAGTAGGAGGTCAGCTTGGTTTTTTCCGGGATCAAATCGGGCAGTGTCAGGCTGCCATCGGCGCCGGTGGTACCGG
>CAJFQR010000060.1 GCA_904419105.1 Candidatus Avimicrobium faecavium | reverse complement strand
GATGCATGTCGACGAGGCCATCCTGCAGATGGAGCTGCTCGGCCACAGCTTCTATATGTTCCTCAATGCGGAGACCGAGGTCCCCAATGTGGTCTATAAGCGCAACGCCGGCGGCTACGGCCTGCTGGAGCCGGACGAGCTGTAAGAGCCCGGCGTATAGCTCCAGGTTCCCTGTGACACGATGAAAAATCCCTGAGCGGGTATCCGCTCAGGGATTTTTTGGTGCAGAAGATGGATCAGCGGTCGGAGTCGGGGAGCAGGTAACTGGCATCGGTGCCGCCCCACTCCACCACGGTGAAGCCCTTGCGTTCGGTGGGGGTGAGCTGCTGCTCGGGAATTTCGATGAGCTGCTCCAGCGGCAGGAACACCATGTGCACCCGCAGCACCGTATCCGGCGCCGGGGTGACGGTGAGCGGGGCCAGGGCCTCGTACTCATCGGCGGCAAAGGTGATCAGGTTGTAGCGATTCTGCTGCATCCGGGGTACCCAGTAGGTGATGAAGTCGTTGTACTCCCGGGGCGTCAGGCCGAGATAGGCGAGCTTTTCCCGGAGGAAGGCTTCGGTATCTGCACCGGCCACCACAAAGCCTGAGTCAAAGCTCCAGTCCGGCCGTGCGCCGCCCTCCCAGAACAGGTAGTAGTGCTCGGTGCCATCGGCCTTGTTCACCAGGCGGCCGTCGGGATAGGCGGTGACCTGCCAGCCATCGTCATAAGCGGGATAGGTGTAGGTGAAGGGCTCATAGTCCACCGTGACGGTGCAGTCGGTGGGTTCGGTGGGGTAGAGGTAGATCACCGGCTTGCCGGTGGGCGGGTTGAGATGGCCCTGGGCGGTCTTTTCAAAGACATTAGTGTCGAATCGGGTGGAGTAGAGCAGCCCGCCCTCGGTGTCGTTGGTGCGCACCAGCAGCTGGCTGTCGGTGAGGTCGATGCTGTAGTCCAGGCCGTTGTTGAAGGTGACGGAGGCATGAGAGGCGCCTGGAAGGCTGGTGGCATCGGTGGACTGGGCCGGACCGGTGACCTCCACCATCAGGTCGTCAAACACATAATAGGGCCAGGGATTTGAGCTGTTAAAGCGGGTTTCTACACCAGTGGACGGCTCTCTTCCTTTCCCCTCCTCCAAGACTGTGGAAAAGACCAGCTCGGTGACCCGGCTCTCCTTCATCATCGTCAGCCAGGAGGGGTAGTACCAGCCGCGCTCGTCGGCGGCTGTGCGGCTGGCGGCCAGGTTCTGCTGGAGGGTCTGGTAATTCTCCGGGGTCAGGGCCAGCTTGACAGTGTTGCCGTAGCCGGAGCCGGGAAGGGATTCGATGAGTTCGACGCCGTTTTCATACAGGCGGCCGGTAACCTTGGTGTCGTCCTTTGTGACGATCTCAAAAAAGGTGTCCGGCAGGATGCGGGCGCCAAGATCCTGGATCTCCGCCGCTCCATTGAAGAGACCGGCAGGGTCGGTGGCGGCGGCTTCCTCGCTCACCGCAAAGACGCCGCTGCCGCTCCAGCTGAGCTTGGCGGCGTCATCGTAGATGTAGTACTGGCCCTCCGGGGTGCCGCAGGTTACAAAGCCGAGGTTCGGGTCGATCTCGGCCACCAGGCTCTCCGGCGAGAGGTCGGTCTCCCACCAGCTGGCCGCAGTCTGATCGGAGGATGGTTCCTCCGTGGGCTGGTTCGGCTGCCCGGCCGGGTCGATGACAGGGCCTGCAGGCGCCTCCGGGACGCTCTCGGAGACGGGTTCACCGCTGTCCGGGGCAGAGCTGCTCGACTGGCTCTCCGGCTCGCTTGCCGGGGAGGAGGGCTCCTGCGTTGGGGTGCAGCCGGCCAGCAGGAGCATGGCCAGCAGCGCTGCGAGGATCTGTTTCATAGAGGTCGCATCCTTTCTCATATTTTTCTGTGTACATAAATACAGTGCCGTCTGTGTGGGATTTTATTCCACCGGATTGTCTTCTTCCGGAAAACGGTGGTCTTTCCAGTACCACCAGCGGAGCCTGGACGGGTCGGGGGAGGGGGTCATGGCGTAGTACACCGCCAGACGGAACACATAGAGCTGACAGGGGTCCTCCCGGAAGCCCTTGGCTTCGCAGTCCAGCCGGTAGAGTTCCTCCGGATCCCGGTCCCGCAGATCAGCGACAGTGTGGATGCCGATGGCGTTCAGATCGGCTTCAATGTTTGGCCCGATGCCCGGGATACGGCGCAGATCACCCATAGGGATACCTCCTTTGATTGAGAAAACAAAAGGCCCCCAGACGCTTTTAAAAAAAGCGCCGGAGGCCAGATTTTCTGGGCGATGGGAGTTATTTTTCCTTCCAGAAGCAGGCAATTGCCACGCAGCCATCGCCGATGTGTGTACCGATGACCGGGCCGATGCCCTGGACGATCTCCTCGCCCCAGCTGCATTTCTCTGCAAGCATTTTGCGGACCTCGACGGCACCTTCCGGATTGTCTGAATGGATGAAGCCGATGGGCAGCGAGGCGTCAAACCCCTGTTCCGCCACGTAGTCCACCATCCACTTGGCGGCGGCCTTCATACCGCGGGCCGTATGCAGGATGCTGATCTTACCGTCCTTGATGAGCACCACCGGTTTGATGTTGAGCATCCCGCCGATGATGGAGACAGTGGCCGGCAGCCGGCCGCCTTTGTGCAGATACTCCAGTGTGTTCATACAGCAGACGATTACCAGCCGCTCCCGAATCTTCTCGAGGTAGTCGGCGATGGCGTCCACCGGCTGGCCAGCGTCCCGGCGCTTGCAGGCCTCCAGCACCATCATCGCAAAAGCCGTGGTGGCCAGGGAGCTGTCCACCACCCGGATCTTGCCGGCGTACTGTTCGGCGGCAATGCGGGCGGACTGGTAGGTGCCGCTCAGGTTCTGGGAGATGGTGAGGACCAGCAGTTCGCTGCCGTCCGCCCCGAGCTCCTCGTACTTCTCCAGAAAGGTGGAGGGGTTGATCTGGCTGGTATGGGGCAGTGTTTTGGAGGCCCGCAGCTGCCGGAAGAACTCCTCCTTGGAGATGTCGATGCCGTCTCGGTAGGTGTTCTCCCCGATGGTGACGGTGAGGGGGATCATATAGAGCCCCAATGCCTCCCGCTCCGGCGCTTCAAAATCGCAGGTGCTGTCCACGATGATTTTCACACTCATGTTCTCACCTCATTTTTCGTTTTTCTCCCGGGTCTCGTCAAAAAAGTTGGAGACGACACCGAGGGCTTTGACCAGGGTGTCAAGTTCCTCCGGAGGGAGCTTTTCCAGCAGGGCGTCCACCATCTTGCGGTGGAACGCCGAGTGATACTCGTTGGCGGCCAGTCCCCGCTCGGTCGGGAGCACATAGACCCGGCGCATATCACCGATGCGCTTCTCCCGACGGAGATACCCTTTTTGAGTCAGCGTTTTGACGGCGACGGTCAGCGAGCCGACGGTGATGCCCAGCCGTTGGGAGATGGTGCTCATCGAGCTGTCCTCCCCGCAGGCAATGACCGTTTCGATCACATGGAATTCCCGCACCGACAGGTTGGAGAATTCGTGGCTGCTGGAAAGGGCGCGGTCTTCGAGCTGCAGGATGGTATTGAACGCGTTGACCAAAAAGGAGTTGATTTTTTCGCTTTGTACAGGCTGCACAGGGGGTCACCTCCATGGCAGTGGGATTTCTTTGAAGTTCAAAAAACTATTCCCACTATATCACCTTCGGCGAAAAATGTCAAACTGTGCCGAAACGAAAAAGGGGACGGAGCCCGTCCCCTTTTGCCGTTTACTTTTCAAAGTACCCCTTGACGATGGGCTTGCCGCCCGCCATCATCTTCTTGCCCTTGGCGTACATCTCGCTGAGGGCGAGATCTTGATCAAGAACGAGGATATCGGCGTCGCTGTCCGGCTTGAGGCAGCCCTTCTTCGGATAGAGGTTCAAGGCCTTTGCCACATTGACGGTACAGGGCTTGAGCGCCTCCTCCAGCGGGAGGCCCTGCTCCTTGTGCAGCGCAATGACCGTTTCAAAGACGGTGGTGCTTTCGGCGGCCTTGATGCCGATGACCTCCTTCTTCTCATTCCAGATGGGCATGCTGCCGTTGGAGTCGGAGCTCATCGTCACGCTGCCGTCCGGCGCCTCCTTGAGGAAGGGGGCCATCAGCTCGGCTGTCTGGGACGGGCCGACACAGGTGGTAAAGTCGGCGTAGCCGCCCATCTTGGCCAGCTTCATCATATCCTTGAGGTTATTGGAGGCATGGGTCGGGCGGAAGGTGCGCACCGGGATATCGGTCTTTTCCACGATTTTGAAGACATCGCTGAGGCCCTTCTTGCCGGCGCCCATGTGGATGTGTACCACACCGGGTTTGTTGCCTACCAGCCCGGCGACCCGGGCGGCGGCGGCCAGCTTGGTGAGCTCCTTACGGGTGATACCGGCATAGCGGTGGTCCGAGATGCAGATCTTGACGCCGATGACCTCCTGGATCAGGGCGATATCCCGGGCTACGGTGCCGGTGATGGTCGGAGAGGGGAAGTCATAGGAGCCGGTATAGCAGAAGGCGGTGAGGCCCTCCTCGTTCAGCGCCTTGACCTTGGCCAGCAGGCTCTCGACATTGCGGGAGATGGAGTCGGTGCCCAGGACGCCGACCACGGTGCAGACGCCGCCCCGCACCAGGTCGGAGAGGCCGACCTCGGTGACCTTGCTGGTGAAGCCGCTCTCACCACCGCCGCCGGTGATGTGGATGTGCTGATCGATTACGCCGGGGATAACGGTGCGACCCTCAAGGTCGACGACTTCGGTGCCGGGGTAATTGAAATCGATGTGCTCGGCGATGTCGACGATTTTGTCGTTGCAGACCAGGATATCGGCCCGGCCCAGCGGCTCCGGAGCAAAGACATTGCCATTTTTCAGCAGGCGGAACATAGGATCAGTCCTTTCGTGGGGAAGTGGATTTTTTCTTACTTTATAGTATAACACACTTTTCATCCCGTTAAAATGGAAATACTGCCGAGAAACGGCTGTCCTTTTTGGCAGAAAGCACCAAGGTGCGGCTTGCCAGCAGGCAGACCGTATGATAAAATAAGGACTGGGACGGGGGACCGTCCGCCTTTCATAAGCAGAGTAGACGGTCAGGCGTCAAGTGCCGCGGGGACGGGGAGTTGTCCCGCGGACGAAAAACCGGATCTTCCGGTTTGCGGTCGGGCTGTCGCATCCCGCTGTTCCATTTTTCAAAGGTGCAGGCGCGCGGCGGCATGTGCCTTTCCTGACTGGTCAGCAAATTTTGAAAAGTTAGGAGGGACTGCTATGAAACTGTTTGACTCCTTTCGGCAGAGTGCCGCTGAACTCAAAGACCTGCGGTCGATCACCGGTGCTGCCCTGCTCCTTGCGCTGAGCATCCTGCTCACCTACTTCTTCCGGCTGGACTTTGGCGGCCAGCTGAGCATCGGCCTGTCCTTTAACGCCACGGCGATGATGGGGATGATGTTCGGGCCGGTGGTCACCGGTATCGCCAACGGCCTGGGGGATATCATCAAGTGCATCATCAAGCCCCAGGGCCCCTACTTCTTTGGATACACCCTCAACGCCGCCCTCGGCGGAGTGCTGTATGGGGTCTTTCTCTACCACAAAAAACCGACGCTGCTGCGAGTGGCGGCGACCAAGGCTACGGTGAATCTGGTCATCAACGCCTTTTTGAACACCTTCTGGATGGCTATGCTGGCCGGGGAAGGGTTCTACGCCATGATCCCGGTGCGCATTGTCAAAAACATCGCCGTTTTGCCGGCGGAGATTGCCATTCTCTTTGTGGTGCTCCGTGCCACCGATACCGCCCTGCGCCGGGCCGGTTACTACCGGAACCGCCGCGTTTCCGTTGAGAAAAACGGATAACACAAAAAGCGAAAAACCGGCTGCCCTCTGTCCGCCGCGGGACAGGGAGCGGCCGGTTTTACTTTTTCCGAAGACTGTGTATCAGTCCTTCAGGTAGCGGGTAAAGGGGTCATCCCCGACGGTAAAGGTCCGCCCGTTCAGATATTCCAGGTGGGTGGGCTCGCCGGTGAACCGGAAGGTCAGTGACCAGGCACAGAGAGCCTGGTGCCGGAAGCCGAGGCTGTTTTCGGCAGTGCCATATTTGCCCTCTCCCACCAGCGGATGGCCGATGGCAGCCATCGTCGCCCGGATCTGGTGGGTGCGTCCGGTGACCAGATGGATCTCCAGCAGCGCATAGTCCCGATCATGGCGGAGCACCCGGTATTCGGTCACCATTGTGCGGCCGTCCGGCACCGGATGACGGAACACCTCGATGCGATTTTCGTCCGGACGCTTGCGCATAAAGAGTTCGACCCGGGCCTCCGGTGGCTCCGGGGTACCGTGGACCAGGCAGCGGTAGCGTTTTTCCACCTGGCGATCGCGGATTTTCTCGTTCATCACCCGCAGCGTGGCGGCGTTTTTGGCGCAGAGCACCAGGCCGGTGGTGTTGCGGTCGATGCGGTTGCAGAGGGCCGGCGCAAAGGAGTGTTCCTCCTCGGGGCGGTACTCCCCTTTTCCGGCCAGATACTTCTGCACCCGGGCGATGAGGGTGTCCGGGCTGCCGGACTCGTCCTCGTGGACCACCAGGCCCTCCGGCTTGTTGACGAGGAGAAGGTTTTCGTCTTCGTAGATGATGGGAACCATGCTTCCGGCGAACCGGAAAGTCTCATCCGGGGCGGCGTCGAAGAACTCGTCGTTGATGTAGAGCTCCACCAGATCCCCTTCCTCGAGGCGGGTGGAGATCTCACAGCGTTTGCCGTTGCGCTTGATGCGCTTGAGACGCAGGTATTTGTACATCAGGTTTTTGGGCAGCAGCGGCACCGCCTTGGCGATGAACTTGTCCATGCGCTGGCCGGCGTCGTTAGGCCCGATGGTAAAACTTCTCATTGCAGGTATATCCTCCTGTGATCTCTGTTCCCATCATACCACCTCCGGTCGAAAAAGTCACGGCATACCTTGTCCTTAGCGGCTGAATTGTGTTACAATGAGGATGAATAACAGAAAAAGGAGAGATCTCTATGGCCGGTTCTGAGCCCTCCATCCATCGCCAGCATCGTCAACGGCTCAAAAAACGCTTTCTGACCGAGGGGCTGGACCACTTTGACTCGGTCAATCTCCTGGAACTGATCCTCTTCTATGCGATCCCCCAAGGGGATACCAATCCCATTGCCCACCGGCTGCTGGACACCTTTGGCAGTCTGTCCGGTGTTATGAATGCCAGCTATGAGAGACTTGTGCAGGTGGATGGGGTGGGGGAGCATGCTGCCACCCTTCTCAAGCTCTTTCCGCAGGTGTGCCGCCGCTATCTGGACGATTGCAACGCCACTGGCGACATTGTGCTGGACACCGAGACCGCTGTCCGATACCTGAGTCCCAAATTCATCGGGCGCACGGTGGAGACGGCATTTCTGCTCTGCCTGAACGGCCGGCTGCGGGTCATCTACTGCGATGTCATAGCAGAGGGCAGTCAAGCTAATGTGAGCCTGAAGCTGCGCACCATCGTAGAGCGGGCTATCAATGTCAACGCCCGGCGCATCGTGATTGCCCATAACCATCCGGGCAGTTTTGCGCTTCCCTCTCATGCGGATGTGGATACTACCAAACAGCTGAGAAGCGCTTTGCAGCCATTGGGCATTGAGCTGTACGATCATCTCATCTTTGCCGACGGGGAATGTGTTTCACTGCGGCAGTCGGGTGCGTTCAAGTCGGAAGTGTTCGATTTGGGAGAATAAAAACGTCTTGAGGGATTGACAATATGCCCTTGGAATGGTACAGTTAATTTTACTGAACATTTATTCTGTATAAGCGCGCCGCGGCGGTCTGCCGGGGCGCATTTGACGTGACGAAACTGATTTTACGGAAAAGGGAGCGTGAAGCGATGGCGGAAGAGCATTTTGACCTGGTATCTCCTTACCAGCCAACCGGCGATCAGCCCCAGGCGATTGATCGGCTCGCCGAGGGGGTGCTGCGCGGGGACAGGGAACAGACGCTGCTGGGCGTCACCGGATCGGGTAAGACCTTTACGATGGCCAATGTTATCGCGAAGGTCAACCGCCCCACCCTGGTGCTGGCCCACAACAAGACATTGGCGGCCCAGTTATGCAGCGAGTTCCGGGAGTTCTTCCCGCACAATGCGGTGGAATACTTTGTCTCCTACTACGACTACTACCAGCCGGAGGCTTATATCCCTGGCACCGATACCTATATCGAGAAAGACAGCGCCATCAACGAGGAGATCGAGCGGCTGCGCCATTCGGCCACCTCGTCCCTGTCCGAACGACGGGATGTGATTATCGTCGCCAGTGTGTCCTGCATCTACACCCTCGGCGACCCGCTGGATTACCGCAATATGGTTATCTCGCTGCGTACCGGCATGGCAATGGACCGGGACCATCTGACCAAACGGCTGGTGGAGCTTCAGTATGAGCGCAACGACATCAACTTCACTCGCAATAAATTCCGGGTGCGGGGCGATGTGGTGGAGATTTTCCCGGCGTATCGGTCGGATTCTGCCTTCCGGGTGGAGTTCTTCGGCGATGAGATCGACCGCATGGCGGAGATCAACACCGTCACCGGTGAGGTCAAGACCTTCGTTTCCCATCTGGCCGTCTACCCGGCTTCCCATTATATTGTTCCGCAGGAGAAGATGAAGGAGGCGCTGGAGGATATCCGCGCCGAGGCGGATGAGAGGGTCAAATTCTTCCGGGAACAGGGTAAACTCATCGAGGCCCAGCGCATCGCCGAGCGCACCAACTACGACATCGAGATGCTCACCGAGATCGGCTTCTGCAAGGGCATCGAGAACTACTCCCGGGTGCTGGCCCGGCGTCCACCGGGAGCGATGCCCTACACGCTGCTGGACTACTTCCCGAAGGATTTTCTGCTCATGGTGGATGAATCCCATGTGACGCTGCCCCAGGTGCGGGGTATGTACGGCGGCGACCGCTCCCGCAAGCAGACACTGGTGGACTACGGCTTCCGGCTGCCTTCGGCGCTGGACAACCGTCCTTTGA
>CAJFQR010000059.1 GCA_904419105.1 Candidatus Avimicrobium faecavium | reverse complement strand
AGGCCCTCTCTATCCTATTGTACCCGGCAGATTTGAACGGGGTCTGACCCGGCTGTGAACGATCTTCAGTCCAGCAGGCCCATGTTGGCGGCCTCCTCCGGGGTGTAGATCTGGATCGCCGTGCGGTTGGGCAGGCACACCACCGACTGGAATTCGTCCTTGACATAGCCCATGCTCTCGCAGACCTTGTCCGGGCAGTCCACCTCGATCACCCGCACCGCCCCGTCGTGAAACTGGGCCTTGCCGGGGAAGCCGTATTCCGACAGGTCCAGCACTTCGTCGGCGTGGTGATCGGCCAGCGGCCAGACGGCGGCCACCTCCTCCCCCACCGTGAGGACGGCGTAGTTTTCGGCGGAGGCCTGGACGCTCTGCCGGGACCGCATCCAGAGGAGCGCCCCAAGGCAGGCGATCACCAGCACCGCCAGGACCGCGAGGTCGGATCTTTTCATCAGCCGGCGGCCGGATGTATCGTGTTGCAAAGCGGATCCCTCCCATCGGGTCTTTTCCCCCATTATAGCGGTTTCTCCCGGCCGATGCAAGAAAAACCCGGTGGAAAAGCCCCACCGCCTATGGTATACTGGAGGTATCGCAAAAATCATCGGATCCCGCCGGTCACGGCGGAGCAAAAGGAGGCAGCACTATGACAGAGGCAAGACGCCGCATCCCGCTGGACGGCGCATGGAATGTGCGGGACCTGGGCGGCTACCCGACGGCGGACGGCAGCAGCACCCCCTACGGACGGTTCTTCCGGGGAGATGACATCACCGCGCTGGAGGAGCCGGACAAGGAGGCCCTGTACCGGGCGGGGATCCGCACCATCGTGGACCTGCGCACCCCCGGCGAGTGTGAGCGGCGGCCCAACGGCTTCGAGGGCTGGCGGGATGTGCAGGTGCTCCACTGCTCGCTGCTCGGGGCGGACCTGGACGGGTTCACCGGCTTTCTGCGCAGCCTCGGGGAGAACTACTGCGAGATGATCCGCCGGGACAGCGCCTACTATGTGGACCTCTTCGCCCTGCTGGCGGAGGCGGTGGGCCGCGGCGGGGTGCTGTTCCACTGTTCGATGGGCAAGGACCGCACCGGCGTCACCGCGGCACTGCTGCTCGCACTGGCCGGGGTGGCCGATGTGGACATCATCGCCGACTACGCCCTCACCGACATCTACACCGCCGAGAAGGTCCGACGGATCCTGGCGAACTTCCCGGACATCGAGGACGACTCGATGTTCCGGGCCCGGGCGGAGAGCATGGAGCAGTTCACCGCCTGCCTGCGGGAGACCTACGGCGGCGCCCGGGGCTACCTGACCGGCATCGGCGTGCCGGCGGCCACACTGGACGCCATCTGGGGATAACGGACGAAAAAAAGCCCGCTCACGCGGGTCTTTTTTCTTGAACATGGGCGGGCTCAGGGGCGAGCGGCGGAGAGGCTGCCGCCGACCATGCCGCCGACGATGAGACAGAGCCCCACCGCCCCGAGGGCCTCGGGCAGCGGATCCCCGAGGAAGAGGATCCCGCCCAGCAGCGAGAACACCACCTCGCCGGACTGGGTGGCCTCGATCAGAGCCAGCTGCCGGGGGTCCTTCTTGACCTGGTCGGTGGCCCAGAAGAAGAGCAGCGTGGCCGCCACCCCGGAAAAGAGGGCCACCCCCACCGCCTGGAGCATCTGCCCGGCGGCCGGCGGCCCGACGGTGACCAGCCCCCAGCCGCTCAGCACCAGCCAGAAAGGCATTGAACAGAGCGTCATGCCAAAGACCCGCTCCAGCGTACCCACCGAGGCCGGCAGCCGGCGCATCAGCACCCGGTTGCCCAGTGGGTAACACACCGCCGCAAGCAGGATCGGCAGCAGCACCCGGGGCAGGTTTTCGGCGCCGAGGGTGGCGGCGCTGCCCATCTGCAGCAGGAAGATGCCCACCAAGATCCCCCCGGACCAGCCGAGCTGGCGCAGCGGGAGCTTCTCCCCGAAGAGAGGGGTGAGCAGCACACCGGCCACGATGGTCACCTGCCAGGTGGCGGCGGTAAGCCAGGCCTCCCCATACTGGCTGCCGTAGGACAGCGGCGCGTAGAACAGCCCGAAGCCGACGGTGCTCCACACCAGCCACAGCCATGGGTCGGCGGCGATGGCCCGGAGCGTCCGCCCAAGGCCGCCCCGCACCGCCAGGATCGCCGCCAGCACCGGCAGGGTGAACAGATACCGCAGACTGGCGCTCCACACCCAGCTGCCGCCGCCGAGGTGCATACTGCGGTTGAGGATAAAGGTGAACGCAAAGAAGAAGGACGCCAGGATCCCGGCGCCGAGGGCTTTTTTCATCGTCATGCCTCCCAGATCGGTCGTTAGCTCCAGTATAGCAGAAGTTTCCCCGGCGGGAAAGCCCTTTTCCCTTGCCCCGGGCCCCGGCGGGTGCTATGATGGAGAAAAAAGAGGCGATGGCCAATGCCAAAGGAAAACGGGATCTGGACCCTGCGGGGCCTGTCCCTGGAGGAACCGGGGTGTCTGCGCTCCCCGGAGGAGCTGGAGGCGTATGTGGAGCGGGTCGGGTTCCTGCCGCTGTTTGCCGGGGCGGTGCCGGGCTTCTCGGTGGAGGAGCACACCGCCGCCGACCACTGGTGGACCGGAGACCGCTACGACCCCTGGGAGTGGCGCAAGAGCCTCCCGGCCGGCAGGCGTCTGCTCTACGGGAAGTTCTTCGCCGGGAAGGCGGGGTACATCGCCCGGGACTGGTTCCCGGAGTTTGCCAACTGGCGGCGCAACGGCTACGACTTTGACAGCCTCTACGAGGACGAGCTGGCCTCCCACCGGTCAAAGAAGATCATGGACCTGTTCCGGGACCGGGAGGAGCTGCTCTCGCCGGAGGTGCGGCAGCTGGCGGGGTTCGCCTCCGGGGAGAAAAACTTCGAGGGGGCCATCACCGCCCTGCAAATGCAGACCTATCTGGTGTCGGCCGGGCTGCGCCAGCGACAAAACAAGGCCGGGAGGCCCTACGGCTGGGCGGTGACGGTGTACACCACGCCGGAGCGGCTCTGCGGGTACGACTTCGTCACCAGCCGCTATGCCGACGAACCGCTGGCGTGCCGGGGAAGGATTCTGGAGCAGCTGCGCACCCTCTATGGCGCCGGGGAGGCGGCGGCCCTGGCCGCCCTGGGATAGTACGCGATGCAGAAAAAAGCCCGTGGGACCACGGGCTTTTTTGTCTGGGATAAAACGGGAGGGCTCAGTGCTCGGCCCGGAGGGCAGGCACCAGCACCCCGAGCAGGAACACCAGCTTGAACACCACCCCGAGCAGCATCCCCACCAGCGTGATGAGCCCCAGCGGCGCGAAAAGGCTGAGTACAAAGGCCAGCGCCGAGCCGATGCCCAGCAGCCGCAGCGGCTTCTCCCGGGCGGAGAGATGGGGCTGCCGGGCGAAGAGGGCGTCCGCCACCATCAAAACGAGCATCACTTCAAGGGCGATGAACAGCGTGCTGATGGCTGCGGCAAAGAAGCCCTCCGGCATCAGCAGAGCCGTCACCAGCTCGGTGCCGGCCAGCAGCCAGGCGAACAGCGCCGGGTTGGAGGGGGTCCTTCCCTCTCCGGGGAAGAGCCCCATCACCCCGAGAGCGAAGAGGAGATAGCCGAGCCAGTCGGCCAGCAGGTCGTGGCCGGCCACCGGCAGGTTCAGCGTGGTGAACAGGGTGCCGAGGGTGAGCAGCCAGAGGGATCGTTTCATAGAGGGCCTCCTTTCCCCGCAGGGCGGGGTGATTTGCTATCCCAAGGATACCACGGCCGTGCGTCTTTGGCAAGGCGGTCACCGTTCGGCAAAGAGGCTGAGCTGCCCTTCATACCCGGCTCGGTATCCGGCGGTGATGGCCGCCATCTCCCAGGGCAGGCCATAGGTGGTGCACACCCCGGTAAAGCACTCCCAGAACCGCCGCACCCCCGGCACCAGGCAGCGGTAGCGGTCGCCATACCGGCGCTGGTACCGCTCCCGCAATCCGGGAAACTCCCGATCCAGTGCCGCGTAGTAGTACTCCCGGCTGCCGGTGCGCAGCGTCACCCCTGGCCAGCAGTAGCAGAACCGCCCGCCGGCGGCGGCCACCCGGCGCACCAGCTCCTGCACCGTTTCCCGGGTGTCGGTGAGGCCGGGCAGCACCGGCATCAGCACCGCGCCGGTGTACAGCCCCTCCCGGGCCAGTCTCTCCATCGCCGCAAACCGGGCGGACGGCGGCGGCGCCCCGGGTTCCAGCCGGGCGGCAAGGGCATCGTCCCAGGTGGAAAAGGAGAACTTCACCAGCACCGGCATGGCGGCAGCCACCTCGGTGAGGACATCGCAGTCCCGGGCCACCAGGCCGCTCTTGGTGTCGATGGCCACCCCAAAGCCAAAGGCCGCCAGCAGCTCCAGTGCGTGGCGGGTGAGGCAGAGCTGCCGCTCCAGCGGGTTGTAGGGGTCGCTCATGGCGCCGGTGGCCACTACCCCGGCCCGGGTCTTGCGGCGCAGGTCGTCCCGGACGATGGCCAGGGCATCCGCCTTCGGGCGCACCTGGCCAAAATCCTCGATGTGGTAGCAGGCACTGCGGCTGTCGCAGTAGATGCAGCCGTGGCAGCACCCCCGGTAGAGGTTCATATTGTACTCGGTCCCGAACCAGCCGCCGCTTTTGGTCCGGGTGACGATGGTCCTGGCCGGCACCGTCTCCATCGGCGCACCCCCTCTCTGTACCCAAGGATACCACGGCGCACCCTCTTTGGCAAGACAGCCGGGAGGACCGGTTTTCGCAAAACCGGGGACGTTCTCCGCCATTTGGCGGTTTTTGCAGCCGGAGATGGACTTTTCACCGGCGCTGTTTCAAAAATATTTTTGAAATGGCAGAGGAGGAATCGGGAGAAAACACCATCTCCGGAGGCGAAAACGGGAGTTTGTCCCGAGCATCATAAAAAAAGGGCAAAAAAGGTGTTGACATTTGATTTTGCGCTCATTATAATAGGGATTGTCGCTTTGACAGGGTTTTCCTACGCCGGCGGCAAGCTGCCGGCACTGTCAATACATTCGGCCCGGTTTCGGGCACACCAAAACAGGAGGTACCTACTATGACTACCATGCCCAAGGCTCAGGAGATCAGCCGCAAGTGGTATATCATCGACGCGGCGGACCGTCCCCTTGGCCGCACTGCCGCCGCTGCCGCCAGCATTCTCAGAGGCAAGCACAAGGTTGACTTTGCCCCCCATGTGGACTGCGGCGACCATGTCATCATCATCAACGCCGACAAGGCCATCCTCACCGGCAAGAAGCTCGAGAAGAAGTTCTACCGGCATCACACCGGCTGGATCGGCGGCCTCAAGGAGGTCCGCTATGACCGCCTGATGGCCGAGAACCCCGAGAAGGCCATGATGCTGGCCATCAAGGGTATGATCCCCGACACCACCATCGGCCGCAAGGCTCTGACCCGTGTCCGTATCTACAAGGGCGCGCAGCACAACCATCAGGCCCAGAACCCCACCGCGTGGACCCTGTGATTTGAGAGGAGGATTTTAGAATGTACGATTCCAAGCCCTACTTCTACGGCACCGGCAGAAGAAAGCACTCGGTTGCCCGTGTGAGAATGTACCCCGGCACCGGCAAGATCACCATTAACGGCCGTGATATTGACGAGTACTTCGGTCTCGAGACCCTGAAGCTCATCGTCCGCCAGCCGATGGAGATCACCAACACCCTCGGCCGGTTCGATATCGTCTGCACCGTCGCCGGCGGCGGCGTATCCGGCCAGGCCGGCGCCATCCGTCACGGCATCGCCCGCGCTCTGCTTCAGAACGGCGATGAGATGCGCCCGATCCTCAAGAAGGCCGGCTATCTCACCCGCGACCCGAGAATGAAGGAGAGAAAGAAGTACGGTCTGAAGGGCGCCCGCCGCGCTCCCCAGTTCTCCAAGAGATAACAGCTCTCCGAAGGAAAACTGGAAAGCCCCGCTTCTTCGCAGGATATTTCCAGAAAAAGAGCTCCGGCAGCCGCCGGGGCTTTTTTTGCGCCCAGAAGCTGACAGCTGCAGGAAAATCCCGGTTTCCCTGCACTATACTATTGTACAGAAAACAGACACTTCGCCCGGGCCCCGGGCTGCCATAGAAAAGGAGAAACTCCCGATGAACATTCGCCCCTTTATCGCCGCCCTGTGCGGCGTCCTGCTGCTCACCGCCTGTACCCCGGCCGCCCCCGAGACCGTCGGGGAGCCTGCATCAGAGGACAGCCAGATCTCCAGTGAGCCGCTGGAGGTGGTCTGCGACGACCCCGATGCTCCGCCGGAACTCACCGCCGAGGCGGAGGACAAGGCGCTGCCGATGCTGATGCGCCCGGAGTATTGGGACGGCTCGGTAACCTGCGGGCCGGACCTTGTCACAATGCTGATCGAGACCCGGGCCGGTGAGGTCCCGGCGGCGGAGCCGGGCACGGCGATCACCGTTACCTTCCCGGAGGGAGCCTGGCCGGGCACCGCGATGGTATTGGCTGAGGCCCGGGACAAAAACGGCTTCCCGGTCGGAGAGGGCGGTGAGATGGTCACGCTGGAGGAGGAGCTCGCCGACGGCGTGCTCACCTTCACACTGCCGGAATTTGAAAATAACCCGAGCTGCACCGGTATCCTGATAAACATCGCCTGGGGGGAGAACACCGCCTGGTATGCTGCCGCCTTCCAGACCGGCCCCGAGGACCCGGAGGGCGCCGCAGTGGACAGCCCGTCCCTCGCCGGCGGCGGGGACAGCGACGGAAGCCTGCGCTGAAACTTTACCGGAACCTGTGGGATTTTTCCATAGGCCGGCGGCGGATTTTATGGTATACTGGTAGCGGAAGCGTTTTTTGTTGTTTTGACGCGGGAAAAAGATCTACCCATTGGATATGAGAGGAGCCATTTTGGCAATGAAATATTATCTGCCGCTGCTGACGGCGCTGGTGCTCTGTGCCGGGCTGTGCGGCTGCACCCCATCCGAGGAACCCATCTCCGCTCCGGAAGAGCCCGTCTCCCAGCCGGAGGTGGTGCTGCCGCTGCCGGACGAGGTACCGGTGGAGGAGGCCCCGGACTTTTACGAACAGGTGCTGATGATGTACGGCGCCGAGGAGGACCCGGAGACCGGCACCCTTTATGCGCTGCCGGTAGGACCGCTGGCCGATGCCGCTGTCTGGGACGGGCCGGAGGCCTTTACCACCGGGGAGGCGATGGGCTGGTTCACCTCCTTTATCTACAGCCTCAGCGACGAGGCCAAGGCCGACCGCTATGCCTCCCCCCTTGGGGACGGATACGGGTATTTCTACCCGGCGGCGGAATTGGAAGCCACCGTCTCCACCTACTTTGAGGGGGTCACCCCGGAGATGCTCCGGGCGGACACCACCCTCTACCGCACGGCGGAAAACGGCTATCAGCTCCCGGCGCTGCCGGAGGACGGAGAGCGCACCGCCGTGGTCCTGGGCGAAGTGGATCCGGAGGGAGATCTTCGCCACATCCCACTGACCCTCTCGGCGCCGGACGGCACCGTCACCCGGCTGCGGCTCACCATCCGGCTGGCTGCCGACGGAAGCGGCTACCAGTTCGTGCGCTGTGTACCGGATACGGCCGTGGCCCTCTGACCGATGAAAAAGCCCCGGCAGTCCGGGGCTTTTTTCAAAATGAATAAAAAGGGGGCACCCATGATGAAAAAACGCCTGACTGCGGCACTGCTGGCCGCCGGGCTGCTGCTGGCCGGCTGTGCGGCAGACCGAGGAACTGCACCCCCTTCCGGAAGCGGATCCGGCGGGGCGAGCCAGACCGGGACGGTGGACCACACACCGGAGGAGCCCCTTGCCTGGGAGGCCCTCCCGGCAGAGGTCCAGGAGCTGCTGCGCGGCTACGGCGGCTTTTTCAGTGAGGCAACCGGCAAACCGGAGGCCTCCGGACTGCTGCTCCACTCCGGCTGGCTGAGCGCCAACGAGCTCACCACCAGAGACTTTTTCTGGTGGTATCGAATGCGGGAGTGGCTGGCCCTCCCGGCGGAGGAATTTGCCGCCCGCTATGCCTCCCCGGACCCGAACTGGAACGGGGCCTTCTTCCCGGTGGAGGAACTGGAGGCGGCGGTGGAGGCCTGCTTCGGCCCGGAGTATGATCCGGCTGCTCTGCGGCGGGACACCGGCTTCTATGACGCGGAATACGGCGGCTACCTGCAGCCCGTCCAGGGGGAACGAGGCGGCCCGCTGGAAATCTACGGCTGGACGGCGGACGGCGACAGTTACACCGTGACCTACGAGGTGCCGGATATGACACGCCGTATGACCCTCACCGCCCGGAGGACCGATGACGGCTTCCGCTATCTCTCCTGCCTGCCGGAGGGGGCGATCCTCACCGAGGAGGAGGCCGGAGAGCTGGTCACCGGAGTGTTGGGACAACTGCGCATCTTTCCGGAGGAGGACGGCTCCTTCCACGACAACGGCACCGGCGTACTGCTCCTCGGTGAACGGTGGGAGAGTCCGGCGGAGCTCGGCGGGCGGGAGCTGCTCTTCTGGCTGCGCTGCAACGGCTTCCCGGTGGAGAGCAGTGAGGACAATGAGAGCGTCTTTCCGGCACAGGCGGCGGACGCAGCGCTGGCGGAGGACTTTGCCGGATACGACCCATCGGTGCTGCGGGAATCCGAATTCTACGATGCCGCCTCCGACAGCTACCGGATCCGGTTCGTCGGCGGCAGGGGGCTGGGGAATCGCTGGTGGATCCCCTATCATTCGGTTCAGCCGGACGGCGTCCACCGGCTCGCCCTGAGCGGCGCCAGTACCGACAGCCTGTGCTCCGGCGTGCTCACCTTCCGGGAGACCGGGGACGGCGGGGTCCAGTTCCTGGACTGGAACGGCTCCACCGCCATCCGCTGATAAAAAGAAAAAGAGACGCCGTTTGGCGTCTCTTTTTTTCCGCCGGGGCGTAGCTCTTACAGGAAGTCCCGGCAGGACACCAGCAGGTCGATCTTCTTCCACTGGGTGTCCTCATCGATGCTGTTGCCCTCCTCCACCGAGGCAAAACCGCACTGGGGAGAGAGGGCGATGTTCTCCCCGACGACGGCCTTCGCCTCCTCAAAGCGGCGCTTGAGGAAGTCGTGGTCCTCGAGGGCCGGATTTTTGGTAGAGATGAGTCCGGCTACGAAGGTCTTGCCGGTATCCCGCAGGATCCGCCAGGGCTCGAAGGAACCGGAGCGCTCATCGTCATACTCGACAAAGTAGCCGTCGTAGGGGATCTGGCAGATC
>CAJFQR010000058.1 GCA_904419105.1 Candidatus Avimicrobium faecavium | reverse complement strand
CGCTGCGATAGGCGTGGCCGTTCACCGTCAGGATGCCGTCGGTGTTCTCGGTAACCACCTGTCCCCGTTCATTGAAGCAGAACATGCGGGTGGTATCGCCGTACTGTTTGGACCGGTAGAGGATCTTCGGCTCGTAGATCTTTTGGGAGAAGTGCTCCCAGATGATGGACGGCAGCTCCACACGGACGCCGATGTCCACCTGGTTGTTTTTGAGGGGGACGCCGTTTTTCCGGCACCAGCCGGAGAAGAACCCGGACCCGGAGCGGCCGACGGCAAAGACGATCCGGTCGGCAGAGAAGGTGTGCTCGCCCTCGGCGTCGGCAGCGGTGACGGTATGGGCCTCCTTGTCCACATCTGTGACGGTGGTGCGGGTGTGGATCTCCACCTTCTCGCGCAGGGCGTCGATCAGATGGCCCATCGTCTCAAAGTTGGCGTCGGTGCCCAGATGCTTGACCTGAGCCTGCTGCATGTGCAGGTCGTGTTCCAGGCAAAGGCGCTTGAGGTCGTTGTTCGGCAGGAACCGCTCGGTGACGGCGCCGTGTTCCACCAGAATGTGGTCCGCCTGCTCAATGTAGTCGATGACCGTTTTATCCGGCAGAAAGTCGGTGAGCCAGCCGCCGTATTCGGTGGAGATGACATATTTGCCGTCGGAGAAGGCGCCGGCGCCGGCCAGGCCCTCCATGATGGCACAGGGATCGCATTTGATGCACTTCTTTACCTTGCCGGCTACAATAGGGCATACCCGGTCCCGGATATCCCGCCCCCTCTCCATCAGGCAGATGGAGAGCCCGGGATCCCGCTCGGCCAGGCGGTAGGCGGTCATCAGCCCGCCGATGCCGCCGCCGATGATTGCAATGTCGTATCGGTCCTGGAATTTCATAGTGTCCTCCTCAAGCCTGTTGGCTTATTTGAATGGATTCTGGAAGGGTATCACCGGCAGAAGCGGCCGGACGGTCTGGGTCCGCTGCCGGTTTTTGTAGACGGTGTGATAGACCGAGAGGGTGTAGTTGGCCAGATCCTCGGCGCCGCTGTCCTTGACAAATTGGGTGGTGCGGGCCTTGAGGGCGGCGAGCTTTTCCGGCGGAAGATCCCGGATCAGCCGGAGCTTCCGGCCCAGGTCCTCGGCGGAGGTGTACATATAGCCGTTGTCTCCGTCGATGACCTGGTCGGCGTTGATGGGGTCGAACCGCTGCAGCACCGGAAGGCCGGCGGCCTCCCCTTCGAGCATCGAGATGGAATTGGTATCCGACAGCGATGCGGTGACATACACATCGCATACCGCCAGATAGGGGGGCAGATCATCGTGGGGGATCATGCCGGTAAAGATCACCTGGTCCCCGAGCCCCAGGTTCTTGGCCTGGGCTTCGAGCTCCTCGCGAACCGGCCCATCGCCGACGACCATCAGGCGGATGCCGTCCTCGGGACAAATTGCCTCTGCCCAGTCGTCCAGCAGCACATCGACGCTTTTCTCCTTCCCAAGCCGCCCGACGAAGCAGGCCACCATCCGCCCATCGTTGAGGCCGTATTTCTCCCGCACAGCGGCGATGGCGGCGGGATCGATATTTTTGACCATAAAGCGGTCCAGTTCCACCGCGTTGGGGATGATATTCACCGGTTTGGTGATGCCCACCTCTTTGAAATAGATGCTCCCTTTTTCCGAGGGGCTGGTGAGTGCCTGGGCATTGCGGGCGAAGTGGCCGGCATACTGCCGGGATACCTCACGGGCAAGCTTGGCCAGGTGCCGGGGCGCCACATAGTAGACATAGTCATCATACATCGTGTGCAGGGTGTACACCAGCGGTACCTTGAGCTTGTGGGCGATGTGAATACCGGAAATGCCCATTGAAAATTCCGTGTGAATGTGGATGATATCCGGGCCGAACTTTTCCAGCATCTGGGTGCGGGTACTGGAGTAGGGGGAGGCAAGACCATAACCGTAGAGCTTTTTGAGTTTGACCGCCGGGCAGTGGAGCACCCCGTCTTCGATGTAGTGGTGGTGAGTGTTCGGATCGGAGGTGACCACCAGCACAGTATGTCCGAGTTTTTCCAGTCCTTCTCTGAGCAGTTTGACATGGGTAACTACCCCGTTGATGTAGGGCAGATAAACTTCCGTAAAAAGTGCGATTCGCATGGCAGGTCTCCTTTTTCGGGCAGCAGCCCGGTGCATTTTAGATGGATATTCGCTGTCTTTGATCTGGTTCCGTCCCTTTTTCTGCGATATCAGTATAGCATATTTTCCCTTTGCGCTCAAGAAAAAGCCATTTGCCGTCCTGTGAACAGTAGACCGGCGTGCCGGCAGGAAATATCAAGTTGAATATGGCACGGGGGTAATATATAATAGAAGTATCAACATCGGCCCGATGTGCCGGGTCGGAGAGGAGAGCGCTTATGGCTACCGCATACGAGGTCACACTGGAAAAGATTATCAAGGAATTTGACCTGCAGGTTCTGGTCCTGCCCAAACCGGCGGATGAGATCTTCATCCGCAGCGCGGATGTCAACCGCCCTGGACTGCAGCTGGCGGGCTTTTTTGAGGTATTTGACGAGCGCCGGCCCCAGGTGCTCGGCGAGAGTGAGATCGTCTTTATGAATCGCTACACCAGGGAGGAGGCACGGGAGTGCTATCTGCGCTTCTTCCGGGCCAATCCGCCGATGGTGATTCTGGCCAAGGGCCTGGAGGCCCCGCAGGAGATGATCGACGCAGCCCGGGAGGCGGGGATCCCGCTGCTGACCACCACCGAAAATACCTCCACCTTCATCTCCTCGCTGATTCTGTTTCTCAATACCGAGCTGGCCCCGCGGCTTACCCGCCACGGCGTACTGATGGAGGTCTATGGCGAGGGTATGTTCATCATCGGGGACAGCGGCGTCGGGAAGAGCGAGACAGCGGTTGAACTCATTAAAAGAGGGCACCGTCTGGTGGCGGATGACGCCGTCGAGCTGCGCAAGATCACGGCCAAGCGCATCTCCGGCACCTCGCCGGACAATATCCGCCACTTCCTTGAGCTGCGGGGCATCGGAATCATCAACGCCCGGCGAATCTTCGGTATGGGCGCCATCAAGTCCAGCGTTGATGTGGATCTGATCGTCAATCTGGAGCTTTGGGATGAGAGCAAGGTCTACGACCGCATGGGTATGGAGGATCACTTCACCGAGATCCTCGGCGTCAAGATCCCCTCTATCACCATTCCGGTCAAGCCCGGGCGGAATACCGCGGTTATCCTCGAGGTAGCGGCGATGAACCACCGCGAGAAAAAGCTTGGATACAACGCGGCTCATGAGCTGCTGCAGCGGCTGGGCCTGATGGATGTGGATACCAACTGGGATACCTTCTGATACTGTGGAAGGAGGTTGTCTATGGGATTGAATACAACCGTGCTTCGGGCTTTGGCTGCCCGATGGCAGGAGAGAGGCCTGCGGATCCTCGCCGGTGAGCCGATGTCCCGGCACACGACACTGCACATCGGCGGCCCGGCGGATCTGTTCGTCCCGATAGCGGGCGGGGAAGTGCTGGCTGCCGCTGTGGCCGACTGCCGGACAGCCGGCGTGCCCTTTATGCTGATGGGACGGGGATCCAATCTGCTGGCCGCCGATGCAGGAATCCGCGGGGTCGTCTTTGCTGCGGGAGGGGAGAAGCCGGTGCGCTCCGGCGAAGAAAAAAACACTCTTCTGCTCGACGCCGGCACCACGCTGGCTCGGGCGGCAAACGCCGCCGCTGAGAGAGGGCTTTCCGGACTGGAGTTCGCTCACGGGATCCCAGGCACCGTCGGCGGCGGCATCTTTATGAATGCGGGCGCCTATGGGGGCGAGCTGCGGGATGTGATCACCTGGGCGGAGGTGCTCACCCCGGAGGGGGCGGTGCACCGTCTCACCTGTGCGGAGTGTGCCTTTGGCTACCGGGAGAGCCGGTTTGCCCACTCGGAGGAGATTATCCTGCGGGCGGAAGTGGCACTCTCTCCGGATGATCCCCAGGAAATCCTGGCCCGGCAGCGGGATTATGCCGCCCGCCGCCGGCAGAGCCAGCCGCTGGACTATCCATCCGCCGGCAGTACCTTCCGCCGTCCGCCGGAGGGAATGCCGCCTGCGGCACTGCTCATCGACCGCTGCGGTCTCAAAGGACTGCGTGTCGGCGGCGCTGCCGTCAGTGAAAAGCACGCCGGGTTCCTTATCAACTGCGGCGGGGCCACGGCGGAG
Organism: Candidatus Avimicrobium faecavium; assembly: GCA_904419105.1. GTDB lineage: Bacteria > Bacillota > Clostridia > Oscillospirales > Ruminococcaceae > Avimicrobium > Avimicrobium faecavium. Next base: position 5,311 of record CAJFQR010000058.1, on the reverse strand, counting down.
GACTTTTTCAGGCTGATGACACAGGTGCGGGATACCGTCTTTGAGCGGGAAGGGATCCGCCTGCAGCCGGAGGTGCGTTTTGCCGGTGACTGGCCGGCGGAGCTGATATGGGAGGAATGAGCTGCGATGGATTTTCTCATTGTCACGGGGATGTCCGGCGCCGGCAAAACGGTCGCCGTCAATGAACTGGAGGATATGGGCTACTTCTGCGTGGATAATATCCCCTGCGCACTGATCGGCGCCTTTGCCCGGTTGTGCGTACAATCTCCGGTTACCGGACGCATCGCGTTGGTCACCGATTTTCGCAGCGGGGAGCAGTTTGCCCATTTCCCGGACGCGCTGCAGGCCCTCACCGCCGAAGGGCACACCTACCGTATTCTGATGCTCGAAGCGGACGATGCGGTCATTCTGCGCCGGTACAAAGAGAATCGCCGCCGCCATCCGATGCTCGAGGACGGCGGCGGCGGTCTGGAAGCGGCTATCCGCACCGAACGGGAGCTGCTCACGCCGATCCGCTGCCTGGCGGACTACCGCATCGACACCAGCTTTCTCACCACAGCCCAGCTTCGGGAGCGCATGGAGGGGTTGTTTGGCGAGGAGAACGGCAAGTTCATCATCACCTGTATGTCCTTTGGCTACAAATACGGAGTTCCGGCGGAGGCGGACCTGCTCTTTGATGTCCGCTGTCTGCCCAACCCCTTCTATATTCCGGAGCTCAAGCACCAGACCGGCCTGGACCCGGCAGTGCGGGAGTATGTGCTCGGCTGTGAGCCCACCCGGGAGCTTATCAAACGTCTGGAGGAGCTGCTGGACTTTTTGCTGCCGCTCTACATCCATGAGGGAAAATGCGGCTTAGTGATCGGCTTCGGCTGCACCGGCGGCCACCACCGCTCGGTGACCTTTGCCGAGTATTTTCGCGCCCGGCTGCTCAAAGAGGGCTATCGTGTCGTTGTCAGCCATCGGGATATTGCCCGGGAACATTGAGGAGGACACCATGTCATTTTCCAGCGAAGTACGCACCGAGATTCTTGACAACCTCACGCTGCGCAAAAAGCACCGGCTGGCCCAGGGCTATGGATTGCTGCTCTGCTCCAAACGCTTTGACGCCGACGAGATCTCGATGACCAGCGAGACGAAGGAGGTGGCGGCGCTCTACCGCTCGACACTGCGGGATATCCTTGGGAAAGCTGCCGGTGAGCTGACAATCGCCCGCACCGGTATGGGCAACGCTACCCGCCATTATGCTGTCTCGCTGCCCGGACGGGAGGCTCGGGAGGCTGTGCTCTGCCATTTCGCTCAGAATGGCAATCGGATCAGCGAGGATTTTATCAGCGGAGAAGGAGATGCGGCAGCCTTCCTCAGCGGGGCGTATCTGGCCTGCGGTTCGGTTACCGACCCGGAGAAAAACTATATGCTTGAGTTCTCGGTCTACCGGGCGGGCCTTGTGGAGCCGCTCTCCGAATTGCTCGCGCAGGTGGTGGGCACTCCCAAGCTGGCGCTGCGCCGGGACCAGGCGGTGCTCTACTTTCGCGAGAGTGAAAACATCGAGGACGCTCTCACCGCCGCAGGTGCCCCGAAGTCGGCGATGGAGCTGATGGAGCTCAAGATCGTCCGGGATATGCGCAACAAGGTCAACCGGGTCACCAACTGTGAGACTGCCAACATCGACAAAACGGTCACCGCCTCCGCCCGACAGGTAGCGGATATTGAATACCTCATTCTATCCTTAGGCCTTGAGGGCATTCCGCAGGAGCTCCGGGAGGTGGCAATGAAACGTCTGGAAAACCCTGAGCTCTCCCTGCGGGAGCTGCTTGAAACCCTGTCTGAACCGCTGTCCCGCTCAGGGCTCAACCATCGGCTCACCCGGCTGTGCCGTATGGCGGAGGACCTGCGGGCCAGGGAGGCCCGTCATTCCCAGCATAAGTAAGGAGGGATCCCGCTCGATGGAGCGCTTTGTCCATCTGCATGTCCATACCCAGTACAGTCTGCTCGACGGCGCCTGCCGCATCGACCGGCTGGTGGAAAAGGTCAGGGCCCTGGGCCAGCCGGCGGTGGCTGTCACCGACCATGGCGTCATGTACGGGGCTATTGAACTCTATAAGGCCGCCAAACAGGCGGGCGTCAAGCCGATCATTGGGTGCGAGGTGTATGTGGCCCCCCGCACCCGATTCGATAAGGAGCGCCGGCTGGATTCCTCGCCCTATCACATGGTGCTCCTCTGTGAGAATGCCGAGGGCTACCAGAACCTCATCGCGCTGGTATCCAAGGCCTACATCGAAGGCTTCTACTCCAAGCCCCGGGTGGATGATGAGCTGCTGCGCCAGCACCACAAGGGGCTGATCTGCCTGTCCGCCTGTCTGGCCGGGCGCATCCCCCGGATGCTCACCCGCGGAGACTATGACGCCGCCGATGAAGCAGTCAAGGCGTACATCGACATCTTTGGCCGGGAGAACTTCTTCATCGAGCTGCAAAATCACGGTATCGACGAGCAAAAGCGCATTCTGCCGGAGCTCATCCGGCTGGCGAGGGAAAATGGCGTCGGCCTGGTGGCCACCAACGACGCCCACTACATCGATAAGGCGGACAGCTTTGACCAGAGCATCCTGGTGGATATCCAGACCGGCCGCACGGTAAACGATCCGAGCGACCTGGAGTTCCAGACCGATGAGTTCTATATCAAGAGTCTGGCGGAGATGCGGGAGGCGCTGCCCGATGTAGATGAAGCTTTCGAGAACACGGTGCGCATCGCCGAGCGCTGCGAGCTGGAGTTTGAGTTTGGCAAGACCAAGCTGCCCTATTTCACCGCTCCGGACGGCGAGGACAACCTCGTCTACTTCCGCCGGATGGCGGTGGACGGCATGCGCCGGATCTACGGTGAGCACCCGGATCAGGCAGTGACCGAGCGGCTGGAGTATGAGCTCAGCGTTATCGAGAAGATGGGCTATGTGGATTACTTTCTCATTGTCCACGATTTCATCGCCTACGCCAAAAGCCAGGGTATCCCGGTGGGACCCGGCCGCGGCAGCGGTGCCGGCAGCCTGGTGGCCTATTGCATCGGCATCACCGGCATCGACCCTCTGCGCTACAACCTGCTGTTTGAACGCTTTCTCAATCCCGAGCGGGTGAGCATGCCGGACTTTGATATTGACTTCTGCTACGAGCGTCGGCAGGAGGTTATCGACTACGTGGTGCGCAAATACGGCGCCGACCATGTGGCTCAGATCATCACCTTTGGTACACTGGCTGCCCGGGCAGCGGTGCGGGATGTGGGCCGGGCGCTGGGCATGAGCTACCAGGCAACCGATGTGGTGGCCAAGCTGATCCCCAACGAGCTGGGAATGACCATCGGCAAGGCCCTCTCCGCCGTTCCGGATCTGAAAAAGCAGTATGAAAAGGATCCTCAGGTGCATCAACTGCTGGACATCTCCCGGGCGCTGGAAGGGATGCCCCGGCACGCCTCCACCCATGCGGCGGGGGTCGTCATCACCCGGGACCCGGTGGATACCTATGTCCCGCTGCAGAAAAACGATGAGGCCATTGTCACCCAGTACCCGATGACCACTCTGGAAGAGCTCGGCCTGCTGAAGATGGACTTTCTCGGCTTGCGAAACCTCACTGTGATCCACGATGCCGAGGCGATGATCCGCAAAAAGGTCCCGGATTTTGACATCGAGGCCATCTCAATGGAGGACCGGGACACCTTTGCCATGCTCTCCACCGGGCACGCCTTCGGTGTGTTCCAGTTCGAGTCGGCGGGGATGCGCAGCGTCATTGCCCAGCTCGGCCCAGAGAGCATAGAGGATCTGATCGCGGTCATCTCCCTCTACCGTCCGGGGCCGATGGAATCGATCCCCCGGTATATCCGCAACCGGCACAATCCCAGCCTCATTACCTACAAGACCCCGGAGCTCAAGCCGATTCTGGAGGTCACCTACGGCTGTATCGTCTACCAGGAGCAGGTCATGCAGATCTGCCGGCAGCTGGCCGGTTATTCCTACGGACGGGCCGATCTGGTACGCCGCGCCATGGCCAAAAAGAAGCACGATGTCATGGAGAAGGAGCGGGAGAACTTTGTCGCCGGTGCTGAGAAAAACGGTATCGACCCGTCCATTGCAAACGACATCTTTGATGAGATGAGCTCCTTCGCCTCCTATGCCTTCAACAAATCCCACGCCGCCGCCTATGCGGTACTGGCCTATCGCACCGCCTATCTCAAATGCCATTATCCGAAGGAGTATATGGCGGCGCTGCTCACCAGTGTAATCGACAACACCGCCAAGCTCACCGAGTACATCGGCGAATGCCGGCGCCTGGAGATTCCGGTTCTCCCGCCGTCGGTGGAGGATGGGTCTGCAGGATTCACCGCCGTGGAGGAGGGGATTCGCTTTGGGCTGGCCGCCATCAAGAATGTCGGCGCCAGCTTTATCCAGCAGATGGTGGCCGAGAGGGGACGCCGTCCTTTTGCCAATCTGCAGGACTTCTGCACCCGGATGCGCCAGAACGGGGAGCTCAACCGCCGGGCAATGGAGAATCTGATCAAGGCCGGAGCGCTGGACTGCTTCGGTTTCAACCGGCGGCAGATGTTCCTGGGGTATGACGCCCTCTTTGCCGGCGCTGACCGGGAAAAGAGGCAGAACATCAGCGGACAGATCAATCTGTTCGACCTCTCCGGCGCCGCCGCTGTGGAGAAACCGCTGCTGCCCGATACCGAGGAATACGATATGATACGCCTTCTTAGGTTGGAAAAGGAGGCCACCGGTGTCTATCTGTCGGGGCACCCGCTGCTGGGCTACCGGGATCTGATCCAATCGGCCAAGCTGCCGCAGGTCAGCGATCTGAACGGGGAGGACGCTCATAAGCTGGACAACAAGACGGTGACGCTGGTGGCTCTGGTGGCCGCCAAACGCCTGAAGATCACCCGACAGAACGATACAATGGCCTTCATCACGCTGGAGGACCTTACCGGACAGGTGGAGCTGCTGGTCTTTCCCAAAGTGCTGGCCGGCTGCGGCGACCTGCTGCGGGAAGGAGAGGCGGTGGCGGTCACGGCTCGGGTGAGCACCAGGGAGGACGAGGACCCCAAACTGGTCTGTGAGTCGGTCTGCCGGCCGGAGGAACTGCTCACTGCCCGACAGGCTGCCGACCGCAGCACCGCCCACAGCGGGCGGCGCACCGGTGTATTCCTGCTTTGTCCGTCGATGCGCTCTCAGCTTTTTGCTGCCGCCCGGGAGACGCTGGCCGCCTTCCCGGGGAAGACGCCGGTCTACTTCAAATTCCAGGATACCGGTAAGACGGTACTTGCTCCCAAGGA
>CAJFQR010000057.1 GCA_904419105.1 Candidatus Avimicrobium faecavium | reverse complement strand
CAGGTCGATCTCTCCGGCGGCCAGTGCCTTTTTGACAGCTCGCTTTTCGGCCGCCTTTGTGGAGCCGGTGAGCAGCGCCACCCGGATACCTGCAGGCGCCAGCAGCTTTTCCATCGTCTGATGGTGTTGGGCTGCCAGAATCTCGGTGGGGACCATCAGCGCCGTCTGTACACCGTTTCGTGCTGCGAAGACACAGCCGCAGGCAGCCACCACCGTCTTGCCGGATCCCACATCCCCCTGTAAGAGGCGGTTCATCGGGGTCTTGCCCGCCAGATCCCGGCAGATCTCCTGTACCGACCGCCCCTGGGCCGGCGTCAGGGAGAAGGGGAGAGAGGCAATAAAGTCGCCGATGTCCACCGGCTGCATCGCCACAGGCGCAGGAGCCTCTCGTGCCGAACGCACCGCCGAAAGAGCCAGCGCCAGCGTGAACAGCTCTTCAAAGATGAGCCTTCGGCGGGCGATCATCATGCTGTGCCGGTCAGCGGGAAAGTGGATGTTCTCGATGGCGTAGCGGATATGGCAGAGGTTGTACCGGCTGCGGATCTCAGCGGGGAGGGGCTCTTCCAGCCGCTCCAGCAGGACGGACAGTGCCTGCCGTACTTCGGCAGCGAGAAAGCGGGAATTAATTCCGGCAGTGAGGGGATAGATGGGTACCATGCCTCCAGCTTCACGAAGGGAGAACACCAACGGACCGGTCATCTCCCGGTGCAGCAGGGAGCCGCCGATCTTACCGTAAAAGACATACTCCTCGCCGACGGTGAGCCCATCGACAGTGTATTGGGAATTGAAAAAGGTTAACCGCAGCTCGGTCCCGTCGGCATCGGCAGTCCGCACCTTAAAGACCGAGAGCCCCTTGCGGATATGCTGTTCGCCGGACTTGGCCATTACCGTTGCCCGGATGGCGGCTGTATCCCCGATGGCTGTCTCTGCGGCGGGGAGGGGTGCGGACAGGTCGATGTAATCCCGGGGATAGTGGTACACCAGATCACCGACGGTCCGGATCTCCAGTTTGCGCAGCAGGGCGGCGCGCTTTTCGCCGATGCCTTTGAGATACTGAATCTCGGTATCAAAATCGACAGCCACACCGGCCGCCCCCTTTCCTCACGGTTTATCCCAGCCAGTCCTGACGCAGCAGGGCCCGAACGGCCACATCGCAGCAGCCGGAATTATCCCGGTACGCCTGCCGCAGCACCCCCTCCAGAGTCATGCCGCACTTCTCCATCACCCGACCGCTGGCTGGGTTTTTGACATTGTGGATCGACTCTACCCGGTTGGCGCCCAGCTCCAGGAAAGCATAGGCGATGACCGCCTGCAGCGCCTCGGTGGCGTAGCCCCGACCCCACCAGGTCTTACCGATGCAGTAGCCGGCATGTACCATCTGGGTGTCCTCGTCAAAGCGGTGGAAGCTGATGGCACCGATCGGCTCTCCGAGCTCATTGGGGACGATAGCCCAGTTGTACCACCGCAGCTCTCCGGCCTTGGCGGCCCATTCGGCGCAAATAGCGTCGCTGTCTGCCTGGGAGCGGTGGGTTGGCCAGGAGAGAAACCGGGTCACCTCCGGATCGCTGGCCCAGTTGCGATACATTGCCGCCCCATCTTCCCGAGAAAAAGGGCGCAGGGTAAGCCGTGGAGTGTGCAGCGTCTGTGTGCCAAGATGACGCATAGGGATCTGCCTCCTTTTTTGTCATTCTGTTTCTATTATACACAGTTTTCCGCAAAAGGAAAAGCAGTTTGTTTAATATGAAAAAACGGCCGGTCCAATGACCGGCCGCTGTATTGGTGATCCATTGGAGATTCGAACTCCAGACACCTTGATTAAAAGTCAAGTGCTCTGCCAACTGAGCTAATGGATCATTGGAACGCTATATCATTATACCAGCGTTTTTTATGTCTGTCAATCATTTTATCTTGAGATGCCAGTTTCTTTCTCTACGAAAAAAAGAGCCGCATCGCGGCTCTTTTTCAGATAGTGGTTACCGGTGGAAGCGATAGCCGTCCGGAGGATTCTCATCCAGCAGCTCCCGTACAAAGAAGTCCATCTTGCGGCGAATGAAGTAGGGATCGGCGGGAACATTGTGATTGAGCCGGGGCAGCAGGATAAAGAGAAAATCCTTATCCGCCCGCTGGAGGGCATCGATCAGGCGTACCGTCTGTGCCATCGGCACATTGTCGTCCAGCATACCGCAGGCCAGCAGCAGTTTGCCAGTCAGGTTGGCTGCAAGGGCGGTGTTGTCCCCGTTGCGGTAGATCTTTGGATTGTAGAGGCCGTAATATCGCTCGGTCCATGTGTTTTCGTACATACGCTGGTCGTGGTTACCGGCGCTGGCAGCTCCTGCCTTATAGACGCCGGGATATTCCAGCATGGCCCGAGAGGTGGCGCAGCCGCCCCCGGAATTGCCCCAAATTCCTGCCCGGGTCAGATCCAGGTAGGGGAATTGCTCCTTGAGCTGCGGCAGGGCGGCCACATGATCCGCCAGTCCTGCGCAGCCGTGGATGTTCTCATAGCTGATGTCGTGGATTGCCCGGCCGCGGCAGGGGGTGCCCAGCCCGTCCAGAATGATTCCCGCAATCCCCAGCTGGGCATACTCCTGTAGCCCGCCAAAGATCTCCCGGCCGTTTGCCGTTTTCCAGGTGAACGCCTTGGGTACATTGCAGATCTGCATGCCGCCGTAGATATAGTCGATCAGCGGGCAGCTGCCGTCCGGCCCCAGCTCCGCCGGGGGGATCAGGATACCGTACAGCGTCGTTCTGCCGTCGGTAGCGGTGACGGTGAACCGTTTCGGAAGGATGTAACCGGCTTTCATCAGCTCGGCAATGTCCGCTTCGGCCACCGTACAGAGCAGCCGGCCCGCAGAATCCCGCAGGATGGTCACCGGAGGGAGATCCACACGGGACCAGGTATCGGCAAAGCAGTTTCCCAGCCAGGTCACACTGTGTTCGCCGTCTTCCGGGGTGAGCAGAGCAAAGCCGCTTCCGTCAAACTGCACCCGGCAGAGCCCGTGGTAATATGGATCGGAAAAGCCGGGCAGGCAGTTGGCCATCAGATAGATGGTTTTGGAGGCATGGTCCACATGGACCAGCTGCTGGACCAGGATGCCCTCCGGTGTCACAGGCCCCAGGCAGACGCCGTCGCTGTTGCGATAGGCATACAGGCGGGCGATGCCGTCCCGCTCCGACTGCCAGAAGGAAAGCCGGCCGTCATCGGTTACGAAGTTGGAGAACCGGTAAGTTCCAAATCCGTCCAGTGTGCCGCCGGTGCCCAAATTCAGGAATTTTTCATGGGATTCCTCCACCAGGGTGCGAACCTCGGCAGTGGCGGCGTCACAGAGGTAGAGCTTTGCGCGTTTGTTCCCGCGGGAATACCAGGTGAAGTAGACGGCGCTGCTGTCCGGCAGCCACCGGGCATAGCTGGAGCTGTTGTTGCCCAGAAGGATCGGGAAGCAGTAGCTCTCGCAGTTCAGCCGGCGGAGGGAGCAGTCCTGCGCATCGCCCAGGTAGAGCTCCACAACCGGCAGTTCCCGGTCACTGTCCTCCGGGAAGGGGCAGCGATAGCTGTGCAGAATCGGCCGGATGCTCTCCCGGTGCGGGTCATCGAAGGCCTCGATGGCATAGAGCTTTTTTACCGAGCGCATATCGATGCGGAAGGTCAAAAACCACCGTCCGTCAGGGCTCCAGACCGCCTGCGGATGCTGGACATAGCCAGAGCGGTCCATTGTGATCGAAGCGTCGTAGTCCACCAGCCTGCCATAGTCGCAGTCCTCGGTGCCGTCCCAGGTCAAACGGGTTTCGGCGCCGGTGGCGGTATCGGTCAGCCACAGGTCGTGATCCCGCAGAAACAGTCCCAGGCTGCCGTCCGGAGAGAGAGTCAGCTCCGGGCGGGGGAGCGCCAGCCGTTCAAGGGTACCGTCCCCGGGGGTAAAGCGATAGCGGCCGCCTCCCCAGTCAAAAAGCAGCACGCCGTCCTGCCAGCTCCAGTTCTCCAGGCGCAGGCAATCTGCGTCGGTGTGAAGGGCGTCTGCCAGCGCCGCATGGTCAAAGAGGGGAGAGGCCTGTCCGTCGGTGTCAACGGACAGATACCGCAGCCCTACGCCGCCGGCGGAGTTCCGGTATTCGGATGCGTAGTAGATGATCCCTGCCGGAGAGCGGCGGAGCTTCGGCTCGCCGTTGAGGACCAACCCTTCTACATGGCCTGGCAGAAAGTGTTCCGCAGTTTGGTATCGGGTGAGAAGATCTTTCATACCTATTCCTCCTGTTTCAGAAAATATTCTCGTCTTTTCTTCACTATATCGCAAAAGGGGTCAATTGTCAAAGAAAAAAAGCGCCCGGAACGCATTCCGGACGCTTCTGATGCAAAATCAGGCAGCTTAGTCAGCTACATAGGGGAGAAGAGCAATGTGACGGGCGCGCTTGATGGCGACGGTCAGCTCTCTCTGGTGACGGGCGCAGGTGCCGGTCACACGGCGCGGCACGATCTTGGCACGCTCAGAGAGGTATCTTCTCAGACGGGCGACATCCTTGTAGTCGATATACTCGACCTTATCTGCACAGAAAGCGCAGACCTTTTTTCTTCTTCTGCCGCCGCGGTTTCTATCATTTCTCTCCATGGTGGAAAAACCTCCTTCTCATACAGTTTGGTTCAGCTCGTGGTGTCGGTTACAAACAGGCCGCCTTAGAAGGGCAGGTCGTCCTCGCCCTCGATCTCCTCGAAATCGCCAAAGCTGCCGCTGGAATAGGAGACAGGCTCCGCGGGAGCAGCGGGACGATTCGGGGCCACAGCGCCATAGGATGTACCGGAATTCTGTGCAGAGCTCTTGCTATCCACGAAGAATGCCCGGTCGGCGACGACTTCCACAGCCGTACGCTTGTTGCCGTTGCGGTCTTCGTAGTTGCGGGTCTGGATAGACCCCTCGATGCCAATGAGACGGCCCTTCGAGAAGTACTTGCTGACGAACTCCGCCTGCTGGCGCCAGGTGACAATGTTGATAAAGTCCGTCTGACGCTCGCCGCCGCGGCCGGAATAAGCCCGGTCTACGGCGATGGAGAAGGAGCAGACCGAGATCCCGCTCTGTGTCTGCTTCAGCTCCGGGTCAGCTGTCAGGCGGCCGATCAGGATAGCTCTGTTGTACATTTTGACACCGCCTTACTTCGCAATGATCAGCGAACGCAGGACGCCGTCGGTGATCTTGTAGATACGATCGAGCTCGGCGGGGAACTCAGGGCCGGATGTAAACTCAACCAGCATGTAGTAACCCTCGGTCTCATCGTCGATGGCGTATGCGAGCTTTCTCTTGCCCCACTCATCCACATTGGTGATGGTGCCGTTCTCACTGATGAGAGACTTGAACTTTTCCACATTGGCAGCGATACCCTCTTCACCCATTTTGGTGTTGAAGATCACCACTGTCTCGTAGTTTGCTGTTACCTTTGGCATTGTTGGTGCACCTCCTTTTGGACTTTAGGCCCTGTCATGTGACAGAGCAAGGAATGTCGATCATGCAACACAGATATGTGATCAGCACGATAACAGATAAATTATACCACAGTTCTCCCACTTGTCAAGTGGCAAAGCGATTTTTCACGCGATCACAGTGTCTTGGCAATCTCCTTGAGATAGGCCCGGAAGGCTCTGCCCACCTCCGGGTGCTTGAGGCCGACTTCCACCGCTGCCTGCAGCATGCCCAGTTTATTGCCCATATCGTACCGGGTGCCGGTGTAGTCCACACCGATCATACCGCCGTTTTTCGCCAATACCAGCATGGCGTCGGTGAGCTGGATCTCTCCGCCGGCGCCGGGAGCAGTGTGCTCCAGGATGCCGAAGATCTCCGGCGGCAGCACACAGCGCCCCAGGATTGAGAAGTAGGAGAGCACCTCTGCCTCAGTCTGGGGCTTTTCGATCATATCGGTGACCAGGTATTCCCGTTCTCCGATGGGATCGGCCTTGAGGGAGGAGTATTTGCTGATCATCTCATGGGGCACCTCTTTGATTCCCACCACGCCCTTGCCGTGCTTTTCATAGGCGGCGCAGAGTTCGGCGGTGGCTGACTGCTCCCCGATGATGACATCGTCGCCGTACAGCACTGCAAAGGGCTCGTCACCGACAAACTCCTTGGCACAGAGCACCGCGTGCCCCAGCCCCTTGGTCTCCTTCTGTCGGATGAAGGTGAGGTTTGCCAGCTCCGGGATCGCACGGATCTGGTCATAGACGGCCTGTTTGCCGCCGGCCAGCAGCCGTTCCTCCAGCTCCGGCGAACGGTCGAAATGATCGGCGATGGCTCCCTTGCCCCGACTGGTGATGACGAGAATGTCGGTGATGCCCGCCTGAACGGCCTCCTCAACAATATACTGGATCACCGGCTTATCCACGATGGGGAGCATCTCCTTCGGGATAGCTTTGGAAGCCGGCAGAACACGGGTACCGAGCCCGGCTGCGGGAATGACAGCTTTGCGGATCTTCATGGAAAACGATCTCCTTTTTCAGTGAATATGGTCACAGGACCACACCGGCCAGAATGTTGTAGGTGATCAGGTAGGACACTCCAAAGATCACCGCCGCGGTGAGAAGGGCCATGCCATAGCCCAGTCGGCCATTGGTGCGGCCGTTGACTGCCAGCATGGAGAGGAACTGCTCCTGGTCGATGGTAGCCGGGGCAGCCTGACGCAGTTTTTTGATCTCACCGATCACATGGTTGTAATACACTTTGTCGCTAAACGCCGCCAGCAGGAACATGAGTGCCAGCTGCAGAATGTTGGTGATGGAAATGATGCCCTCCAGATTGGTAATCAGCGCCATATCGTAGCTCACCGCCACATCCATATAGACGTTGAGGATGTACTTCATCGTTTCGCTGGCGTAGATCATCCGCGGCACAAACAGCATCGCCATGATCGACATCACCACAATGGCCGGCCGGTAGAGCTTGCGGTAGAAGAGAAAGCAGTAGCTGAAGAAGAACCCCGCCCAGTTGAAGCTGAATCCCCGGCCCGACTCCTTCATCATCTTGAAGACGCTCAGATAGCGCCGATAGTTGAGACCGACAAAGGCGGCGATCTCCTGAGCGGTGACCCCGTCAAAGTCATCGTCGTAGTGGATCGGTCCCAGCGGCGTCATGATGGGCTGGGGTTCACCGGGGCGGCCCTGAGCGCCATATCCTCCTTCATAGGAGGGACGCTGGTAGCCGCCGTCCACACCACCATACCCGACGGAGCCGGGACCCTGATAGCTGCCGTCCAGCGGGGTGCCGCAGGTGGAGCAGTACTGGGCGTCCGCCAGGTTCAGCGCGCCGCATCGGGGACAGGCAACGGTGGCGGCGCTGCCTTCGGGCTTTCTGGGATCCTGCCACATGACGCCTGCAGCGTGGTTTTCCTCCAGGGCACAGTGCCCCAGTTCATAGTAGCAGCTCCGGTGATGCGGAGCGCCGCAATCGGGGCAGACCACCACATCGTCGTCCTCGGTAAAGGGCTTGCCGCACTTTGCGCACGGCACATTGACATACTTGTTCATGATCTCATCCTTCCCATCTGGCCGCCGGGCTGCGGGGCCGCCAGGTCGCAATTTGACTAATTCCATATTATATAGTACTCTACAGAAAAAAGAAAGGTCAAAAATGTGAATAATGTCGCCCGAATGTGAACGGCTCCACAAAAAATCGCTTTTTCTCCTCCGGAGGAGCGGCTTTTCCACAGGGGCATCTTTACAATGCTGCCGGCAGATACTATAATAGAAATGTTATCAGACTTTTTAAGGAAAGGGAAACACGCTGTGTCAATGCTGCAATTTGAAGAACTTCGCCAGGGCCTGCTCGCTCAGGAGCCGGAGATCCGGAACCTGTACGAGGCCATGGATATCGAGAAAAAGGAAAAGCGCCTTGCCGAGCTCGAAGCCCAGAGCGCGGACCCAAATTTCTGGAACGATACCGAAAATTCCCAGAAAGTCGTCCGGGAGATGAGTCATCTCAAGAGTGCTGTCCGCGCTTTTGATAAACTCAAGTCGAAGTACGACGATACCCTCACTCTGGTGGAGCTTGCTCTGGAGACAGGGGAGGAGGATGTCTACGACGAAGCCAAGGCCGACTATGACTTCATCCTTGCCGATCTGGAGACCCAGAAGCTGGCCACCTTGCTCTCCGGTGAGTACGATGCCAACAATGCCATCCTTACCTTCCACGCCGGCGCAGGCGGAACCGAGGCCCAGGACTGGGCCCAGATGCTCTATCGGATGTACACCCGCTGGGCGGAGCGCCACGGCTTCAAGTACAAGATCCTCGACTATCTCGACGGCGATGAAGCCGGCATCAAGAGTGCATCCATCCTCATCGAAGGGGAAAACGCCTATGGCTTCCTCAAGTCGGAGGCCGGTGTCCACCGGCTGGTGCGCATCTCGCCGTTTGATGCCTCCGGCCGCCGTCAGACCTCCTTTGCCTCGCTGGAGGTCATGCCGGAACTCAGCGACGACACCGATATTGAGATCAACCCCTCCGACCTCAAGGTGGATACCTACCGTGCCGGCGGTGCCGGCGGCCAGCACGTCAACAAGACCGAGTCGGCGGTGCGCATCACCCATATTCCCACCGGCGTGGTCGTGGCCTGCCAGAATGAGCGCAGCCAGATCCAGAACCGTGAAGTGGCGATGAAGATGCTCAAGGCCAAGCTGGCCGAGATTAAGGAGCGGGAACATCTGGAGAAGATCGAGGACATCAAGGGTGTGCAGAAGGAGATCGGCTGGGGCAGCCAGATTCGCTCCTATGTCTTCATGCCTTACACTCTCGTCAAAGACCACCGCACCAACTTTGAAATGGGCAATGTCTCGGCTGTCATGGACGGTGAGCTGGACGGCTTCATCAACGCCTACCTCAAGGCCAAGAGCCTTGGTGAGCTGGATTGATCGCGTTTCCATGCCTCGAGCGGATCCCTTCCGGTGAAATGCCCGGATTTTGGGCACAAGTTTTATAAAAAATTAACAAAGTTTAAGCCGCTGTCTTGCATCGTACGGCGGCTTATGCTATACTTAGGCCGTTTAAAATTCTGAAAAGGTGGAATGTTTGATGCTGACCCAGGCCAAGCGAGAGTTTATCGAATTCATGATGAGCGCGGATGTTCTGCGCTTCGGCAGCTTTGTCACCAAAAGCGGCCGCAACACCCCCTATTTTGTCAACACCGGCAACTACCGTACCGGTAAACAGCTTGCCACCCTCGGCAAGTTCTACGCCAAGCTGATCCACGATACCCTTGGCGAGGATTTTGACGCCATGTTCGGCCCTGCCTACAAGGGGATTCCGCTGGTCAGCGCTGCTGCCGCCACCTTGGCCACTGAGTACGGCCTGGACAAGCCTTACTTCTTCAACCGCAAGGAGGTCAAGGACCACGGGGAAGGCGGCAATATGGTCGGCTATAAGCCGGTGGACGGCGACCGCATCATCCTGGTGGAAGATGTCATCACCGCCGGTACCGCTGTCCGGGAAGTCGTCCCCCAGATCAAGGCCTGTGCCGATGCCAAGATCACCGATATGTTCATCTCGGTCAACCGCTGTGAGGTTGGTGCCAACGGCGAAAAGACCGCCGTCATGGAGGTTAAAGAGCAGTTCGGCATCGATGTCCATGCCATCGTCACCGTCCAGGATATCCACGAATACCTCAAGGAGGACCCGAAGTACGC
>CAJFQR010000056.1 GCA_904419105.1 Candidatus Avimicrobium faecavium | reverse complement strand
TCGGGCCGCTTTGCCGCCCCCTCTCGACCGCGAGACCCCGGCGCCCGGGATTTTTCCCTTCTGTTTGTACCTTGAAAACCACACCGCCCGCTTTCCCGGCATGGAAAAAGGCCCCCGGTTCAACCCGGAGGCCTTTGAATGGGTTTGGTTTATTCCGAGATCAGTCCCTTTTCCAGCAGGAACTCCCGGGCGATGTCATAGGGTTCCTCACCGGCCTCGGCGCCCCGCAGGTTCATCTCCTGCATCTCGGCGTCGGTAACCGCGTGGTCCAGCTCCATGCAGACCTCCAGCAGCTCCGGATGCCGCTCCAGCGCCTTGTCGTTTACCATGGCAAAGAGCACATACGGCGGGATAAAGTTGCGGTCGTCCTCCAGCAGCACCAGGTCATAGCGCTGCAGCAGGCCATCGGTCCGGTAGGTGACGATCACATCTACATCGCCGTTTTCCAGTGCCAGATACATCGGCGCCGCGCCGAAGGTCAGTGCCTCCTTGAAGGACATTCCGTACTCCTCACAGGTCGGGAAGAGCCCGTCGTTCTCTCTGGCATAGTAGCTCTGGGAGCAGCCCACGATCCAGTTGGAGGCATAGGGCGCCAGGTCGGAGACGGTCTCCAGCCCGTACTGTTCCGCCAGTTCCGGCTTCACCGCAAAGACATACTGGTTGTTGGGCCCCAGCTGGCCGGCAGCGGTGATGCCGTAGTCCCGCAGGGCCTCGGCCACATTGTTGTAGGTGTCGTCCTCGGTCATGCCCGGGTAGAGGGGCAGTTCCAGCACGGTGCCGTACCAGGTGCCGGTATAGGCCGGGACGATGTCGATCTCATCGTTGCGCAGCGCCTCCCACAGCACCAGCGAGCTGCCCATGGCGTTGTTCAACTCCACAGTGAGGTCGGTGCGGTCCTCGATCACCTGGGCGTACAGCTGGGAGACGATCCGCTCCTCAATGTACTCGGTGGTGCCGATGGTCACCGTCCTGCCGGACATACCCGCCCAGTCGATGCTGTCATAGACAATGCTGCCGGTGAGCACCACCAGCGCCGAAAGGGCCACAGCCAGCACATTGCGGCGGTGGGTCTTCATCTTTTTCAGCGACTCGGTGGAGATGGCCGCGCCGGACAGCTGCAGGCTGATCGGCACCACGGCCTTTTCGATCAGGCTGAAGATAAAGTCGATCAGCAGCGCCAGCAGACAGGCCGGGATTGCGCCGGAGAGAATCATGTTGACATTGATGATCTGGATACCGGCGTAGATCTGCTTGCCCAGGCCGCCGCCGCCGATGAAGGCGGCAATGGTGGCGGACCCGATGGAGTTTACCGCCGCCACCCGGATGCCCGCCATGATGACCGGCAGCGCCAGCGGCAGCTGCACCCGGAACAGGATCTGGGTTTCGGTCATGCCGATGCCCCTGGCCGCCTCCATCATGCTCTGGTCAATGTTGGTCAGGCCGGTGTAGGTGTTGCGGATGATGGGCAGCAGCGCATACAGCCCGATGATGACGATGGCTGTCTTGTCCCCGATGCCGATGAACGGGATAAAGAAGCCCATCAGTGCCAGGCTGGGCACCGCCTGCATCACGCTTGAGAGGCCGAGCACCGGCTTCTGGGCGAAGGGGAGCTTGGCGATCAGCAGCCCCAGCGGCAGCCCGATGACAATGCCGATGGCCACAGCCAGCATACCGATGCGCAGATGCTGAAGGGTGTATTCGATCAGCAGCGACGAGTTGTCCGCTACATACTGAAGGAAGGATGTCATGCCTGCTGCGCCTCCTCTCCGGCGATGGGGATATACTGCTGGCTCATGGCGGTGACCAGACTGCTGTTGGTCACCAGCCCCTGAAGCCGTCCGTCGCCGTCCACGATGGGCAGGGCGCCGGTGCCGGCCTTCCGGATCCGGGTGAGCAGCTCGATGATGTTGTCCTCCGGGGCGGCGGTGGCCTTCGGCTGACGCAGCAGCGTCTCATTGGACACCGATTTGTCCGGGGCGTTCTGGATATCCAGCGCCCGGGCCACACCCATCAGATGGTCGTCCGGGTCGAGCACCAGTGCGCTGTCCACCTTGTAGGTGCGCATGATCTCCATCGTCTTGATGGCGGACAGCCCCAGCGGGGCCACCACCGGGTCGGCAATCATAATATCTCTGGCCCGGATGTACTCCGGATTGGACCAGATGCGGTTCGGCCCGACAAACTGGGCCACATAGGCGTCCGCCGGTTCCTTCATGATGCGCTCCGGCGTGTCATACTGCACCAGGCGGCCGTGGTTGATGATCCCGATGTGGTCCGCCAGCTTGATGGCTTCGTCCATATCATGGGTGACCAGGACGATGGTCTTTTTCAGCTGGGCCTGCAGGAAGAGCAGCTCGTCCTGCAGCTGCCGCCGGGTGATCGGGTCCAGCGCCGAAAACGGCTCGTCCATCAGGATGACCTCCGGGTCGGTGGCAAAGGCTCTGGCCACCCCGACCCGCTGCAGCTGTCCGCCGGAGAGCTGGGTCGGGTAGCGGTCCATATACTCCGCCGGGTCCAGCCCTACCATCTGCATCAGCGACTCGGTCTTTTTCTCGATCCGGGACGGGTCCTGCTTTTCCAGCCGGGGAATGATCTCGATGTTCTGCCGCACCGTCATGTGCGGGAAGAGCCCCGTCTGCTGGATGACATAGCCCATCTTCCGCCGCAGCTCGATGGGGTCCGCCTGGGAGACATCCTGCCCGCCGACGGTGATGCTCCCGGAGGAAATGGGGATCAGGCGGTTGATCATCTTCAGGCAGGTCGTTTTCCCGCAGCCGGACGGCCCGATGAGCACGGCGATCTCCCCCTGCTCGACGGTGAAGCTGATGTCGTCGATGACCTTTTTCTCCTGTCCCCGGTAGATCTTGGATACATGATCGAATGTGATCAAGCGCATCCCCTCCTGTCTGTCATGTAGGGGAGCCCTGCCGGGAGGGCTCCATATTCCTATTATAAAATGCCAACTCCCTGAATACAAGAAGTTGTCGGACTGCGGAGAAAATTTTAGCGCTTTACACAAAGAAAGCCCGCCGGTTTTTGCAAACGGACGCACAAAAAAACAGCGGGCCGCCGGGGCCCGCTGGGGGAGCCGGAGGGTCTTACCGTCTCCGGCGGTAGTATTTGTTGCGGTTGTGGCCCCGCAGGATGGTCACCGTCAGGTAGGCCACGACGCACAGCACCACAAACACCACGATGAACTTGGCCAGAAAGCTGCGGAACAGCCGCTTGAACCGGTCGATGAGGGTGGCGATCAGGCTGGCGTCCACGCTTTCGGCGGCGACGGCGGGCACGCTGCCCACCTCCTCGCCGGCGAGCATCAGCCGGATGGTGCCGATCTCCTCACCGGCCTGCACCGGGGCGTTGACCACCTGGGGCAGGTCCAGCTCCAGGGTGATGGAGCTGGCCTCGATCTCGTTGGGGAGCAGGTCGGTAAAGGCGGCGCCGCTCTGGACCAGCAGATAGTCCTTGCCGCCCTGGGCCAGCTGCAGCGGCACCTCCCCGACGCCGACGCTCTGCTCGATGAGCGTCTTGTACGAGAAGGAGCCGAAGGCCCAGTCGTAGAGGTCGATGGTCTGCTTGAAGGCCATATTCTCCTCCAGCGTCTCGCCGTTGGAGTCATAGATCGGGGCGCCCATCAGCACCAGCATATAGTGGTAGCCGTTGTGCTCGGCGGTGCTCACCAGGCAGCGGCCGGCCTCGTCGGTGGTGCCGGTTTTGACGCCGGTGGCATATTCATAGTAGTAGGTGCTGCCGGGGGTGATGAGGTAGTTGGTGGTGTTCCAGTGCAGGGGGTTGCCGTTCTGGTCCTCCCCGGCGTAGTAGTAGGAGGTCCCGACGATCTCCCGGAAGGTCTCGTTCTCCAGCGCCGCCCGGGTGATGAGGTACATGTCGTAGGCGGTGGTGTAGTGGTCGTCGTCGTGCATGCCGCTCGGGTTGACGAAGTGGGTGTTCACCGCGCCGAGCCCGGCGGCCTTCTCGTTCATCATCTCGGCGAAGTAGTCCAGGCTTCCGTCCCCGACATAGTCGCCGAGCATCATCGCCGCCTCGTTGCCGGAGGGCAGCAGCGAGGCGTAGAGCAGCTCCCTGGGGGTGAAGGTCTCCCCCCGCAGGATCCCCGCCAGCGAGGCGCCGGTGCCGTTGAGGGCGTTCTGGATGTAGAGCTTGAGCTCGATCTGGGGGGTATCCAGGTCGGGGATCTTCTCCAGCGCCAGCAGCGCCGTCATGATCTTGGTGGTGGAGGCCGGGTAGACCTTTTTGTCCGCGTCCTTCTCATAGAGGACCTTGCCGGTGTCCAGGTTGATGAAATACACCGATTCGGCCTGGACGGAAAAGCCCGGGTCGTAATCGGCGAAGGCGGGGGTGAGGGTGCACAGCCCGGCGATGACGGCCGCCAGCGCCAGGCTCGCGAGAGATTTCAGCATACGCATGGATATTTTCTGTTCCTTTCCGGCGGTGGGGTGTGCTATAATGGAGCTGTTCGCCGGAGGCCGGCGGACGGGCTTTTCTACTATTATAACAAACAAGCGCCGCCCTGAAAAGCGGTGCAGAAATTTTTACATTTCAGCGGGAGGCTGCACTATGATCTATCTCACCGGCGATACACACGGGGACCTGGAGCGGTTCAAGGACCGGGCGCTCAAGCGGCTGCGCCGGGAGGATACCCTCATCGTCTGCGGGGACTTCGGCTTCCTCTGGGACGACTCCCCGGCGGAGCGCAGGGCCCGGGCCGCCCTGGAAAAGAAAAAGTACACCATCCTCTTTGTGGACGGCACCCACGACAGCATCCCGCTGATCCGCACCTTCCCGCAGGAGGCGTACGCCGGCGGCCGGGTGCGCCGCATCGGGAAAAACCTGCTCTACGCCGAGCGGGGCACGGTGCTCACCCTCGAGGGCAGGCGGCTGTTCTTCCTCGGCGGTGGCGCCAGCGACGATATGGACGACCGCCTGGCCGAGGGCACCTGGCATGAGGAGGAGCTCCCGGACGGGGAGGAGCTTGCCGCCGCCTGGGAGGCCTTCTCCGCCGCCGGCGGGGTGGACGCCGTCATCACCCACCAGCCCTCCCGGCGGATCCGGGTGTTCCTGGAGGGGGAGGCGCCGGTGACCCCGCTGGACCGGCTGCTGGAGCGGATAGAGGGCAGCGGCGGCTTTTCCCGGTGGTACTTTGGGCAGCTGCACCGGGACCAGCGGATCCCGCCCCGGTACCAGGCGCTCTTCCGAACGGTGGCGCCGCTGGAGGACTGACCCGCGCAAAAAGGGCCCGGAGCCCCTCGCAGAGAGGCTCCGGACCCTCTTTTTTGTCTCCGGAAGGGGATCAGATCACATACTTCTTCAGATCGGCCGGGAGGGCGGCGGGATCGCAGGAGATGGTGAAGGTGATGGCAAAGCCCTCACGCCCGGCCACCGGCTCGAGCTTGGCGATCATCCTGGCCAGCTCGTCCAGGTCGCTGCCGGCGATCTTCAGGGTCTGGTCGACGAAGATGTCGGTGGTGTCGTAGTTGGCGGCGAACAGGCCGGTGAGGAAGCCGTACAGCCCCTCGAAGCTGCCCACCTCATAGTCGTCCATGTCGATGAGGCGCACCCGCCGGTCGAGGTCGTTGTTGAGCTTGGTGGTCTTTTCGCAGCAGATGACATCGCCCTTTTCGGCGGCCACCGCCTCGTTGACCATCTCGATCAGCCTTGTGGTCTTGCCGCTGCCCTTGAGTCCAACGATCAGTCTAATCATAGTAGATTCCTCCCTGTCTTTTGGGTATTTGTATCGTTCTGTGTCGCACAGATCTTACCATTTGGGAAAACGATCAGCAGCCGGGTTTGCCCAGCAGGCGGAACAGGTTCTGCTTGTACCGCTCCACCCCCGGCTGGTCGAAGGGGTTCACCCCCATCAGGCAGCCGGTGAGGGCGCAGGCCGTCTCGAAGAAGTAGAACAGCTCCCCGAGGGTGCGCTCCTCCCGCCGGCCGGCCTCGATCAGGAGCACCGGCACCCCGCCGTCGTGGTGGGCGGCGGCGGTGGCCAGCATTGCCGCCCGGTTGATCTCCGCCAGCGGCCGCCCGGTGAGGTAGTCCAGCCCGTCGTGGCCGGCGGCCAGCGGCGGCACCGTCAGCGCCGGGCCGGCGCCGGGGTCGAAGGAGAGCACCGTCTCCCACAGCATCCGCCGGCCCTCCTGGATGTACTGACCCAGCGAGTGCAGGTCGGTGGTGAACCGGGCCGCCGCCGGGAAGGGGCCCCGGCCGTCCTTGCCCAGGCTCTCGCCGTAGAGCTGGATCAGCCACTGGCAGAGGCTGTCGGCATAGGGCTCGTAGCTGCAAAACAGGCTCACCGGGTAGCCGCGGTCCAGCAGGGCGGCGATGGCCGCCAGCCGTGCCGCCGGGTTTTCCAGGCAGGCGGGGCCGCCATAGCGCCGCTGCCCTTCCCGGGCGCCGTCCAGCAGGGCGGCGATGTCCCCGCCGCCGGCGGCCACCGGCAGCAGCCCCACCGGCGTCAGCACCGAGAAGCGCCCGCCGATGTCCCGGGGGATCTCGAACCGGCCGAAGCCCTCCTCCTCACAGAGGGAGCGCAGCGCCCCGCCGGAGGGGTCGGTGGTGCACCACACCCGCTCCCGGAGCCGGCTGCCGTACCGGCGGCGCATCCAGTCCAGCACCACCCGGAAGGCGATGGCCGGCTCGGTGGTGGTCCCGGATTTGGAGACCACATTCACCGCCACCTCCCTGCCCTCACAGCGGGCGAGGGTCTCCGCCAGCGCCGAGGGACTCAGGCTGTTCCCGAGGAAGAGCACCTCGCACCCCGGGCGCTTTGGCAGAAAGTCCAGCGCTGCCCTGGCCCCGAGGTAGGAGCCGCCGATGCCGATGACAAGGAGCACTTCGGCGCTCTCGCGGATCCGGCGGCCGGTGTCGGCAAGCTGCCGCAGCAGCGGCTCCGGAAAGCCCTCCGGCAGTGTCCGCCAGCCCTTTGGGGCGCCGTCCCCGGCGGCCAGCGCCTCGCCTGCGGCGGCCAGCGGGCCGGCACAGCGGGCCAGTTCCTCCTCGGTCACGAACCCCTCGAGGTATTGGGTATCTAACAAGAGCGACATAGAGTTCTCCTTCCGGTGGTTTACCCTTATTCTACTCCATCTTGTTGAACTTTTCAAGATAGACTTTACCGGAATAAATTATTTTATCGATTCTTCACAAATAATTCGCGGATTACTCTACACGGCCGCCGCAGAGCGCCGCCAGCAGCCGCCGCAGGGCCAGCGGCATTTCCATCCGCTCCACGGCGGCGCCGGCCCGGATGGGGTACTCCACCACCGGGCTGCCGTCCAGCGTCACCGTCACGCTGCCGATCACCGCCCCCTCCTCGACCGGGGCCTCCAGCACCTGCGGCAGCTCCACCTCGGCCGCAAGGTCCGCCGCCCGGCTCTTCTCCACCACGATGCCCGCCGGGGCGTCCGCCACCGGCTGCACCGTCTCTTCGGCGCCGTGGGCCACCCGCACCGGCAGGAGCCCGGCGGAGAGGTCCGGCGCCGGGGCCTTGGTGAAGGCCGAGAACCCGTAGTCCAGCAGCTGACGGGCGCCGTCAAAGCGGCTGTCCGAGTCCGGGGCCCCGAGGACGACGGCGATCAGCGTCATATCGTCCCGGGTGGCCGCCGCCGAGACGCAGTGGCCGGCGGCGTCGGTGGTGCCGGTCTTGAGGCCGACGCAGCCGTCGTAAAAGCGCACCAGGCGGTTGGTGTTCACCAGCTCGGTGGCCCCGTCCCGGAGGCTGTCCTGCCACACCGAGGTGTAGCCGGTGACGCCGTCGTGCCGCAGCAGCTCCCGGCTCAGCAGCGCCACATCCCGGGCGGTGGTGTAGTGGCCGTCCTCGTCCAGGCCGCTGGCGTTCTCGTAGCGGGTGCCGGTGAGCCCCAGCCGGGCCGCCCGCTCGTTCATTTCGGCGACGAACTGCCCTTCGGTGCCGGCGCAGGCCTCGGCCAGGGCCACGGCGGCGTCGTTGGCGCTGGCGATGGCGGTGGCCCGCAGCAGCTCGTCTACCGTCATCGTCTCGTAGGGCTCCAGCCAGATCTGGCTGCCCCCCATCGCCGAGGCGTGCAGCGAGGCGGTGACCTCGTCCTCCGGGGCCAGCGCCCCGCTCTCCAGCTCCTCAAAGACCAGCAGCAGCGTCATCAGCTTGGTCAGGCTGGCCGGGGCGCACCGGCCGTCGGCGTTGTAGGCGTAGAGGATCTGGCCGCTCTCCGCCTCCATCAGCACCGCCGCCGCGCAGTCCAGTGCCTCCTCTTCGGCGGCAGCCGCCGGGCGCAGCCCCGCGCCGAAGGCCACCGCGGCCGCCAGCAGCAGCGCCGCCGCCCGATGCAGGGATCTTTTCATACCGATCACTCCTTTGGGTGTGCAGTTTCAGCATTTCCTCCTATCTCTATGCGGAAGGGTGGGGAAATAGCTACAATCCGGCCGGGATCCGCCCGCTTTTGTGGCAAACTCTCCAAAGTCGCCGCAAAATGCCCTCCCGGCCGCCGGCGGCGTTGCACTTTTTCCGCCGATTGTTTATAATCTTATTGAACGGGCCGGTGAGCCCGGCGTCATTTTTTCACGAAACGGAGGGGGAGGGGTGAAGGCCGCGTTCCTCACCTTGGGCTGCAAGGTCAATCAGTACGAATCCCAGGCGATGGAGGCCCGGTTCCGGGCGCTGGGCTATGAGATCGTCCCGGCGGGGGAGGCGGCGGACGTCTGTGTGGTGAACAGCTGCACCGTCACCGCCGCCGGGGACAAAAAATCCCGCCAGGCCCTGCGCCGGCTGCGCCGGGAGCACCCGCAGGCGGTGCTGGTGCTCACCGGCTGCCTGCCCCAGACCGACCCGGAGGCCGCCGCGGCGCTGCCCGAGGCGGATATCGTCCTCGGGGTGCGGGAGCGGGGGGAGACCCCGGCCTATGTGGAGCGGTTCTTACAGACCGGCGAGCGCATCGTGGCGGTGCGCGCCCACGAGCCCGGCGAGCCCTTTGAGCCGCTGGCCGCCCTTGGGGACGAGGACCACACCCGGGCCTTCCTCAAGATCCAGGACGGCTGCACCCAGTTCTGCGCCTACTGCATCATCCCCTTTGCCCGGGGGCCGCTGCGCTCCAAACCGCTGGACGAGCTACGCGCCGAGGTGCTCACCCTGGCAGCCGCCGGGTACCGGGAGGTGGTGCTGGCCGGCATCAACCTGTCCCTCTACGGCCGGGAACAGGGGCTGCGCCTGCCGGACGCCGTCGAGGCCACCGCGGCGGTGCCGGGCATCGAGCGGGTGCGGCTGGGGTCGCTGGAGCCGGAGCTGCTCACCGATGCGGACATCGCCCGGCTGGCGGCGGTGCCGGAGCTCTGCGGGCAGTTCCACCTGTCGCTGCAGAGCGGCTGCGACGCCACCCTGGCCCGGATGAACCGCCACTACACCACCGCCCGGTACCGGGAGATCGCGGCGGCGCTGCGGGGGGCCTTTCCCGGGTGCGCCATCACCACCGATGTCATCACCGGGTTCCCGGGGGAGACGGAGGAGGAGTTCTCCGCCACCTGCCGCTTTGTGGAGGAGATGGGCTTTGCGATGGTGCACATCTTCCCCTACTCGGAGCGGCGGGGCACCGCCGCCGCCTCCCTGCCCGATCCGGTGCCGGTGGAGGAGCGCCGCCGCCGGGCCGCCCGGCTGGCCGCCGTCACCGGGGCGCTGGCCGGGCGCTTTTACCGGGAGCAGGTGGGCACGGTGCAGCCGGTGCTCATCGAGAAAAAACGCCTGCCGGACCGGATCTTCGGCTATACGCCGAACTACGCCCCGGT
>CAJFQR010000055.1 GCA_904419105.1 Candidatus Avimicrobium faecavium | reverse complement strand
TGGTCTCCAAGCGGCCGATCCTCTACCAGATGAACGGCGCCACCGAGCGCAGCGCCCAGCAGTCCGCTCAGGGCAAGCTGCAGGACCTGGGCTATAAGGCCGACTTCCCGATCATTCTCAATGTGGACGGCATCGCCACCTACTTTATGCCGATGAAGGACAGCGCCGGCCTGATCAAGCAGTACGCCTTCGTCTCGGTGGAGAACTACTCCAGCGTCGGCACCGGGGAGACCATCGAGGCCGCACTGCGGGATTACTCGGAGGTCCTCGCCCAGAACCAGGGCGGGTCCATCGGCGCCGGCCTCACCGGCGACAGCGAGACCACCGGCACCGTAAGCCGGGTGGCGGCCCATGTGGAGGGCGGCAGCACCGTCTACTCGCTGGTGCTTGCCGGGGAGCACGGGCGCATCTTCACGGCGGACAGCAGCCTCAGCGCCCAGCTGCCCATCACCCAGCCCGGGGACACCGTCCGCCTCGAGTACCGGGACGGGGACGGCTATGTCTTTGAGGTCACCGCCTTTGCGAACACCACCTTCACCGGCGGTGAGGCCCTGACCGAGCCCGGGGACACCGCACCGGAGGAAGCTCCGGCGGAAGAGGTCCCCGCAGAGGCCACCGCGCCGGAGACCCCCGCCGCCTGAACCCTGCCGATCACGGCCCGCAGAGGGCAGTTTGCCGCAGCTTTTGGCAAACTGCCCTTTTTTCTGCCCGGAAGGGAGCGGATTTTTTACAGATGCCCGGTGGCAATCGCTCCCCGGAATGTGCTATACTGTTAGCAGACCGACAAAAGCAGTGCTTTTCACAGAAATTTGGAGGTGTGGACTATGGAACTTGCTCAGCAGAAGCAGGTGAAGATCTTTGCCACCCGGATCCGGATCGAAACGCTCAAGGCCCTCGGCCATCTCGGCTTTGGCCATCTTGGCGGCTCCCTTTCCATCGCGGATCTGTTGGCGGTGCTCTACTCCGGGGAGATGAAGGTGGACCCCGCAAACCCCGACTGGCCGGACCGGGACTATCTGGTCTGTTCAAAGGGCCATGCCGGCCCGGGGATCTACGCTACGCTGGCGCTCCGGGGCTTCTTCCCCATGGAGGAACTGCTCACCATCAACCAGGGCGGCACCCATCTGCCCAGCCACTGTGACCACCGGCTCACCCCCGGCATCGATATGACCACCGGCTCCCTGGGCCAGGGCTCGTCGCTGGCGGTGGGGGTGGCGCTGGGCAAGCGCATCCAGCACAAGGACAACACCACCTATCTGATCCTCGGCGACGGGGAGATCCAGGAGGGCCAGGTGTGGGAGGCCGCCAGCTTTGCCGCCCAGCAGAAACTGGACGGCCTGATCGCCTTCGTCGACTGGAACAAGAAGCAGCTGGACGGCTACATCGCCGACATCAACGACTTCTCCAACATCGCCGAGCGCTTTGCCGCCTTCGGCTGGGATGCGGTGACGGTGGACGGCCATGATGTGGCCGCCATCTCCGACGCCATCCACCATGCCAAGACGATGGACGACGGCCGGCCCCACTGCATCGTCCTGGACACCGTCAAGGGCAAGGGCTGCAGCTTTGTCTCCGAGGCGGAGAACAATCATCATGTGAACATCATCCCCGAGCAGCTGGCCGCCGGCCTGGCGGAGCTCGAGGCCGAACTGGCAGAGTTGGAGGCGGAATAATGGCACTGGTACTTGCGACTACACGCGAAAAAGAAAAGACAGAGATGCGCGCCGCCCTCTGTGAGACGCTGGTGGACCTGGCCGCGTCCCGGGAGGACATCGTCTATCTGGACGCCGACCTGTTCGGCTCCAGCGGGATGCGGCCCTTTGCCAGGGCCTATCCCGACCGCGCCTATGACATCGGCATTGCCGAGGCGAATATGATCGGCGTCGCCGCCGGGCTTTCGGCGGTGGGCATGACCCCCTTCGTCCACTCCTTCGGGCCCTTCGCCACCCGGCGCTGCTTCGACCAGCTGTTCCTGTCGGTGGCCTACGGCCGCAACACGGTCAATGTCATCGGCTCCGATCCCGGTGTCACCGCCCAGTACAACGGCGGCACCCACATGCCCTTTGAAGATGTGGGCATCCTGCGCACCGTCCCCACCGCCGTCATCGTTGAGCCGTCGGACACCACGATGCTGCGCAGCGTCGTCCGGGAGCTGTCGGAAAAGCGCGGCCTGCACTACATCCGCCTGAAGCGGAAGACCGCCGTCAAGATCTATGAGGAGGGCACCACCTTCACCGTCGGCAAGGGCATCACCGTCCGGGAGGGCAGCGATGTCACCCTCATCGCCGCCGGCATCCTGGTGGACGAGGCTCTCACCGCCGCCGAACAGCTGGCCCTTGAGGGCATCTCCGCCCGGGTCATCGATATGTTCACCATCAAGCCCATCGACGCCGGGCTCATCCGCCAGGCCGCCGCCGAGACCGGCGCCATCGTCACCTGTGAGAACCACAGCGTCATCGGCGGGCTCGGCAGCGCCGTGGCCGAGGTGCTGGTCCAGGGTGATCCGGTGCCGATGGAGATGGTCGGCGTCCGCGACGAGTTCGGCGAGGTCGGCACCGAGGGCTATCTCAAGGAGCGCTTCGGCCTCACCGCCGCCGTCATCGCCGAAAAGGCCCGCGCGGTCCTCGCCCGCAAAAAGTGATCCCTCTGCCCTGTAAAACGGTCCGGCCGTGTGCCGGACTGTTTTTTGTTTGCCTTTTTCCGGGTTTGGTGCTATGCTGGTAGAAAAAAGGAGGGATCGCGATGCGAAAAAGCCTTGCCGTCTGCCTGTTTGCGCTGGCGGTGCTGTTCGGCGGCTGCACTCCACGGCAGCAGCCCGCACCCGTGCCGCCCTCCCAGCCGGAGGAGGCCTCTTCGGCCGGCTCCGATGCCGGGGAGGAGAGCTTCACCGTCAGCTGGAACGGCAGCTTTTACACCTGCGCCGGCTATACGGAGGAGCTCTGCCCGGAGCCGGTGCTGCTCACGACTGCCGAGGCGTACGACCGCTTCTGTGAGGAGAATATCTCCCACTTTTCCACCGACTTCACCCGCCTGTCGGTGAAGGGGGAGTCCCCGTTCGAGGCGGTTTACCGGGACGGCGGCTGTGTCGCCGCCATCGCGCTGCCGGACCCGGGGGAGGGGCGTGAGTACCGGCTGAGCGGCTCCTTCCAGCAGGCGGCGGTCACCGGCGGCTGCCTGACGGTGGAGGTGCAGTCGGTCCCCGGCGCCTCCGATGCCGGCCGGGGGGCGCGGTGGCTGTTTTTCACCGTCACCGGCGACCGGCTCCCGGAGAAGGCGGCGGTGGAGACTGAGGTCTTGGATGTCCGTCCGATCCAGTGGGGCCCGCGTTACTACCCGGTGACCGGCGGCGGCGCACTGCCGGAGGAGGCGCTGGTCTTTACCGATGCGGCGGCTTTTGGGGACTTTCTGGCGGAGTACGGCGGCCGTTTCGGCGGGGACTTTGCGGAGTGGCTGGACAACTTCCGCCTCGCTCCCGGGGAGGAGCTCCACCTCCAGGACTGGTTCTTTGACGCCGGCGGGGAGCTGGTGGTCGTCGCCCTGCCGGCGCTGCCGGAGGGCAGCCGCTGCGCTGTCACCGACGCCTGGACCGACACCGACACCCATCTGACGCTGACCGAGGTCAGCGGCCTTCCTGAGGCCGCAGGGGAGCCGGAGTGGGCCGTCATCGAGCTCTGGCAGAAGGAGGCGGTCGGCGGGCTGGTCCTCGACCGGGAGACGGTCAGGGCCCCGTCCTACGGCCCTGCCGCCGAAGCCCTTCTCGCCGCCCTTGGCGACGGGAGGGAGTGGTATCCCGAGACCGACGACCCGATGGCGCCGTATCTTGCGCTTTCCCGCACCGGGGAGGGCCTGCTCGCCGTGAACGGATACGGCGTCGTCACCGCCGTCCGGGAGGAAGCTCCCGGGGTCTTTATTGTGGAGGTGTACTGCCCCCGTCTGGCCCCGCCGGCCATCACCGGGCCGGTGGGCCGTCAGGAGGCCGGCAGCTATACCCTCACCATCGACACCACCCCGGCCGACGGCAGCCTGCTGGTTGCCAGCACCGACCCGGTCCGGCACCCGTCCGGCGTCTATCGGCTGGCAGAGTGAAAAAAAGCCCGTCCTGCGACGGGCTTTTTCGTGTTTTGGGCAGTCTGTTACCGCGCCAGGATCTTTTTCGCCAGCGCCAGGGCGGCCGCCACGGCGGCGTCCATGTTGTAGTACTTGTAGTCGGCCAGCCGACCGCAGAAGTAGAGGGACGGGTACCGGTCGAAGGCCTCCCGGTAGCGGGCGTAGAGGGCGTGGCTCTCCGCCGAGTCGATGGGGTAGTAGGGCTCCAGGCCGCTGTCCGGCTGATAGCGGGCCGGGTACTCCCGCAGGATCACCGTCCGGCCCGGACACACCTGGCCGGTGA
The DNA here is from genome assembly GCA_904419105.1 of Candidatus Avimicrobium faecavium. Taxonomy (GTDB): domain Bacteria; phylum Bacillota; class Clostridia; order Oscillospirales; family Ruminococcaceae; genus Avimicrobium; species Avimicrobium faecavium. The sequence continues at coordinate 5,488 of CAJFQR010000055.1, read as the reverse complement.
GCTTTTTGAACTCGGTGATGCGGGTGAAGTCCTCCTCGTTCGGATAGTTAACCACGCTGGCCGGCTGGAAGCTGTCGGCGGGCACCGTCTCAAAGTCGAGTCGCAGCGAGCGGTAGGGCAGCGCCCCGAGCGCCCTGCCGAGGAGCTCGTCCGGCGCGCCGGTGTAGACCACCGGCCCGTGGAAGGCCTCCCCGTCGAGGAGCACCCTGCCGTCCCTGGTGAGGGAGAGCCGGGACAGGGCATCGCAGCCGAGCTCCACCGAGATGTTCGCATGGTCCAGCATCGCCGTGAACAGCGCGGTGAAGCCCTGCTTCGGCATCGCCTGGATCGGGTCCCGGAAGTAGCGGTCGTCGTAGCCGAGCACCACCGGCACCCGGTTGATCACCGACCGGTCCACCTGCTCCGCCGGCATGCCCCACTGCTTGGCCGTGTAGTGGACGAACACATTCTCGAACACAAAGGCGCCGAGCTCGGCGATGTCCGCGTCCGGGCTGTTCATCAGGTCCAGCACCGAGACCCGGCTCTCACCGGGGTAGGCGGCGGAGAGCTTCTCCCGCAGCCGGGCTGCCTGCTCCGCCGGGAAGAGCGCCTCCATCGAGGTGAAGTTGAACGGGATCGGCACATATTTGCCCCGGATCCGCCCGAGCACCCGGTGCTCATAGGGCACCCAGTCGGTGAACCGGGAGAGGTAGTCATACACCGCCTGATTGCCGGTGTGGAAGATGTGCGGCCCGTAGAGGTGGGTGAGCACCCCGTCCCGTTCATAGTCGTACATATTGCCGCCGATCTGGTCCCGGCGCTCGAGGATCTTCACCCGCAGGCCGGCTTCGGCAAGCTCCCGGGCGGTCACCGCCCCGGCAAAGCCCGCCCCGACCACCAGGGCGTCAAAGGGAAATCCGCTCATCACAGCTCCTCCTCACTGGAATTTGACCACTTTTTTGGCCGCTCTGTAGCCCGCCAGAGAGAGCTTGTCCCCGAGGGCGCCGGGCAGGAAGGTGAGCCCGCCCACCGAGACGCGCATCCGCCGGTAGAGGGCCTCGTCCTTCTCCTTGAGGTAGCGCCACATGGCCCGGCGCTTGCCCAGCGCCTCCCGGTCGCCGATCATCAGCAGATGGATCGAGGAGACCGCCAGCATGATGGACAAAAACCGCTCCATGTACTTCTCCAGCTTTTTGCTGGGCACGCTCTCCAGATCCACGCAGTCCATGATGATCTTGGTGACCTTGAGCTGCTGGTCGATGCGCTTCATCATCACGCTCTCGTTCACCGACTGGTTCTCCCGGCCGATGAAGTAGTGGTACAGGTCCAGGTCCATATAGCACAGCGTCCTGACATAGGGCAGAGGCTGGTAGGCCACGATGTTGTCCACATAGAAGGTGTGCTTGGGCAGCCGCAGGCCGCTCTGGCGCAGCACCTCGGTGCGGTAGATCAGCGCGTGCATGATAAGGTACTGGGAGGGGTTCATCAGCCCCATCTCGTCCCAGGTGACGATCTTCCCCGACGGGAACACGCTGCGGTAGCGCACCGCGTGGCGGGAGTCCTCATACAGGTGATCGTAGATATAGTTGACGATGACCAGGTCGGTCTGGATACCGTGGTTTTCCCAGTGCTCCAGATAGTCCAGCAGCCGGTGCAGCGCCCGGGTGTCCAGCCAGTCGTCCGAATCCACCACCTTGAAGTACCTGCCGCTGGCGTGGGCCAGCCCCTGGTTGACTCCCTCGCCGTGGCCGCCGTTGGGCTGGTGCACCACCCGGATGATATCCGGATACTTCTCCGCATAGCGGTCGGCGATCTCCGGGGTGCGGTCGGTGGAGCCGTCGTCGATGATGACGATCTCCACCCGTCTGCCGCCGGTGAGCAGGGTCTCGATGCAGCGGTCCATGTACTCCGCCGAGTTGTAGCATGGCACCGCGAATGTGATCAGTTTCATAACATCCTCCGTACGGACCGGCGATTGCTGCGCCGGTAGTCTGTCCTTATTGTATGCGCATTTTTGTCAAATGGCAAGAGAAAATGTGTGAACCACCGGTAAAACCCGCCTCAGCGCCCGAGAAGCCCGGCGATGGCCGCTGCCGCCTCCTCCGGGGTGAGGCGGCTGGTATCGAGGTGCAGCGTCCGCTGGCCGGGGTAGAATTTCTGGTAGGACAGGCTCCGCTCCACACTGCCCGGCGCCCGTTTCCCGGCGGCGATGTCCCGGCTCACCCGGCCGGCCAGTACCGCATCGTCGGCCCCCAGCGTCACCCGGAGGATCTCCGCCCGCTCTTCCAGCCCGGCCAGCAGTTCCAGCGCCGCGGCCTCCTCCTGGAGCACCCAGACAAAGACGAGGGTTTCCACAGCGGGGCAGGCCAGCCCGTTTTCCAGAAAGGTGCGGATGTTTTTCAGTACCAGCGCCTTGGTGTCCGCGGTCACGGTGAACGGGTGCAGGTCCCAGCACCAGTCCCCGTCCAGAAACAGCGCCGGCGCCAGCCGGTCGGCCAGCCGCTTGCCCACGGCGGTCTTGCCGACGCCCATCGGCCCGTTGAGCACGACAAGGTGTTTTTTCATGGCGGTCATCTCCTTTTTCACTACGATTATGATACCACAGACCGCCCGCGGAAAAAAGCACCGGAAAAATCCCAGAAAATCTGTCGGAATTCTTTCTTGATGTTCGCCGGCGGTTGGGGTATAATGGATATCGGTGTAATGGAGTAAAGTACGGGAGGTGACGGCATGCGCATTACCACCAAGAGCAAATACGGCATCCGTATGATTGTGGAGATCGCCGCGCAGCCGGAGGGAAAGGCCGCCCCCCTCAAAGCGGTGGCCAGAAAGCTCAACGCCAGTGAAAAATACCTCGAACAGCTGGTGATCCCGCTGGTGAAGGCCGGCTATCTGAAGAGCGTGCGCGGCGCCGGCGGCGGCTATGTGATGGGCCGCCCGGCCGGGGAGCTCACTGCGCAGATGGTGATCGTGGCGCTGGAGGGGGAGTCCAGCCAGCGGGCCTGCGTCGGGGAGATCGGCGCCTGCCAGCGGGCCAGCACCTGCGCCGCCATCGGGCTCTGGCGCAAGATCAACGAGGCCATCAACGCCGTCACCGGCACAGTGACCATCGCCGATCTGGTGGAGGAAAAGCGCCGGAAATGCGATGAGCTCGGCATCATCGATACGCTGGATATGGTCCTGGAGAACAAGCCCGCCTGCAACGAATGACCGCCGCCGGCACAGCTGCAAAGGCTGTGCCGGTTTTTTTGCGGCAGCCTGCGGAAGAATTTGCCGTCTGTTCACAGAAACTTTTTTTCTCGACATCTTTTTTTGCTATACTGATAAAAGAGGCTTTTGCCGGATCAGAGAGGATCGCGAGGTGTTTGGATGCGTCAGACAGTATATTATAACGGAACGGTTTTGACGATGCGCGGGGAGGAAACTGCCCAGGCCGTGCTGGTAGAGGACGGCCGCATCGCCGCGGTGGGCACCAATGTGGAGGTGCTCAACCGCAAATCCCCCGATGCCGAAGTGGTGAATCTGGAGGGGAAGACGCTGCTGCCGGCGTTTATCGACCCGCACAGCCACTTTACCAGCGTCGCCTCGATGCTGGACAAGGTGGATCTGTCCGGTGTCACCAGCGTGGAGGAGATCGGCCGGCGGCTGTGCTCCTTTGTCCAGCAGAGGAACATCGGCCCCGACCAGGTGCTGGTGGGCAGCGGCTACGACCACAACGACCTGCCCGGTTTCCGGCACCCGACGGCGGCGGAGCTGGACCGGGTCGGACCGGAAAATCCGGTCATCATTGCCCACTCCTCCGGCCACATGGGGGTGGCCAACAGCCGGATGCTGGCGATGCTGGGCCTTACCGCCGGCGCTGCCGACCCGGAGGGTGGGCGCTACGGACGCCTGCCGGACGGGAGCCTGTCCGGCTATCTGGAGGAGAACGCCTTTATCCGGCTGGCAATGCAGATGCCGGAACCCAGTGAGGAACAGGTGCTCCAGGGCTATGCCGGGGCCCAGGCGGTCTACGCCAGCCGCGGCATCGCCACCGTCCAGGACGGCATGACCAGCCGCGCCTCCGCCGCACGGCTGGAGAAGTTTGGCCGGAGCGAGGCCTGCTATCTGGACATCGTCGGCTATGCCGACCTGCGGGATCCGGAGCACACCGTCGAAGATCCCCAGCGCTACCGGGGCCACTACCGCACCGGTGGATACAAGCTCTTCCTCGACGGGTCCCCCCAGGGCCGCACCGCCTGGATGAGCGAGCCCTACCTCGGCGGGGATCCGGGCTACTGCGGCTATCCCATTTACTCCGACCGGGAGGTCATCGGCCTCATCGACCGGGCGGTGGGGGAGGGTCGCCAGCTGCTGACCCACTGCAACGGCGATGCCGCCTCGGAGCAGCTGCTGCGCTGCTACAAGGCCGTGGCCGACCGTCGGGGCGGCGCCGGCGATCTGCGCCCGGTGATGGTCCACTGCCAGACGGTGCGCCCGGACCAGCTGGCCCGGATGCCGGAGCTGGGCATGATCGCCAGCTTCTTTGTGGTGCACACCTATTACTGGGGCGATGTGCACATCCGCAACTTCGGAGAGCGGCGGGGCAGGCGCATCAGCCCGATGCGCTCGGCCATCGACCGGGGAGTTGTCTACACGATGCACCAGGACAGCCCGGTGGTGCCGCCGGATATGCTGCTGACCATCTGGGCGGCGGTGAACCGTGTTTCGAAAAACGGCACCGAACTGGCGCCGGAGGAGCGGATCAGCGTCTGGGAGGCGCTGCGGGGCGTCACGGTAAACGCCGCCTATCAGTACCATGAGGAGGCGGACAAGGGCACCATCGAGCCGGGCAAGCTGGCGGATCTGGTGATCCTGGAGCGCAACCCGCTGCTGGTACCGAAACAGGAACTGAAGGATATCCGGGTGCTGGAGACCGTAAAGGCCGGCCGCACCATCTATAAAGCCGATTGATCGCATGGCCGGACGGGGATGAGTTTTCCCGTCCGGCCTGCTTTTCTTTTAAGGCTCTGTCCATTTTCGGGTTATTTTGTACATATATGTCCGATCTGGCAAAAACTGAACAAATGTTCATTGTTTGCTCTGAGGTTTAGCGATAGCATTGGATGTGCGCCGCCCAAAAGACGGCGGAATCGTGAAAAAAGAGAGGGCATGAAAGATGGGCTATTGGGTGATCTGCGGGCGTTTTGAAGATGGACGGCGGGGCTATGGCCTGCTGCACTGGGACGGGACGGAGCTGCTGGTGCGCGCGGATCTGAGCAGCGATCCGGAGACGGTGCTCGACCTGGCGGAGCGCTGTGACCGGGGAAGGCTGTGGAGCGGGCACCTGGACGATATCATCGAGGACTTTCTGGCGGATCTGGGCTGAGGCCCGCCGCGCAGGAAAAAATTCAAAAAAGTGAAAATTAGCTGTTGACAAGAGAGGGAGGAGCTGATATAATAGTCAATGTCGCCAAGAGGACCAGACAAGGCGGCAGAAACGATGGGGGTATAGCTCAGCTGGGAGAGC
>CAJFQR010000054.1 GCA_904419105.1 Candidatus Avimicrobium faecavium | reverse complement strand
TCGTCGCCGGCTTCTTTATATTCCTCAATAGCTCAGTCGGTAGAGCATGCGACTGTTAATCGCAGGGTCGTTGGTTCGAGTCCAACTTGGGGAGCCACGGTCCGCAGGGCATCCGCTTTGCGGACTTTTCATTTCTCCACCTTTTCTATGAAAAAAGCCTCGGCGCCAGCCGGGGCTTTTTTGTCTGCAAATTTGGAGGTTTTTCAGCGGAGGGAGGTCAAAGCCTTGGTGGCCCAATCGGCATCGGCGATCAGCGAACGGCCAATTCCGATCAGATCGGCAACACCACTCTGTAGCAAAGCCTCGGCGGCCTCACCGGTCTTGACGCCACCGGCGGTGAGCACCGGAATGGACACGGCCTCCCGAACTGCCTGGCTGGCATCTGCAAAGGTGCCCGAATCCCGATGGCCGGGGCGGGTGTAGCTGCAGGTGCCGCCGGAGATGTCGATCAGGTCGATGCCTGCTGCGGCGAAGAGCTTGGCGGCGGCAACACCGTCCTCGATGGTGGCGCCGCCGGGGGCGTAGTCCGATGCGCCGAGCCGCAGGGCCACCGGATAGTCGGCACCGACAGCGGCACGGACCGCTTCGATGATCTCCAGATGGATACGCACCCGGTTCTCCAGCGTGCCGCCGTATGCGTCGTCCCGGTGGTTGAGCAGCGGGGAGTAGAACTGGTCCAGCAGATAGGCATGGGCTGAGTGGATCTCAACACCGTCAAAACCGGCTTTTTTGGCGCGGCGGGCGGCATCGGCAAAGTGCTGTACCAACTGCCGCAGCTCCTCCTCCGTGAAGGGACGGGGGCAGAGGTCTGCCGGGGTCTCCGGTGTCATCACGATGCCGTTGGCCTTGGGTCCCTGGAAGGAGACGGCGCTCGGCGCAAGCGCCGGCAGACCGGTGACCTCCCGGTGGGCCGCACCGCCGGCGTGGCTGATCTGCAGGAAGATCTTCCCGTCTGCGGCATGGACTGCGTCGGCCAGACGGCGCAGGCCGGGGATATCCGCGTCCGAGTGAACAGACAACTGCCCCGGACTGGCCTGCCCCTCCGGAGAGATGTAGGCGTGCTCGGAGATGATGAGGCCCAGATCCTTGGCACGGGCGGCATAGTAGGCACAGAGCTCGTCGGTGACGGTGCCGTCGTCGTTGGATCTGCCTGTGGCCATCGGCGCCATGACAAGGCGATTTTTCAGCGTCAGGCTGCCGATGCGTACTGGTGTTTGCAGAAGCTGCAAGATGTGATCGACTCCTTCTTTTGGATTCGAAATAGTTTACCACAAGAGGGGACTCTTTTCAAGATAGAAACGGCCCGGCAGCCGCAGCCGCCGGGCCGAATGATGCCCGTCCGATCGGGAAAGAGGAAAAGTGGTGGAAAACCGTATGGTGCGCTTACTGGCAGCAAACCTGCAGGATGGCCGAGACAGCGCCGCCGCAGCAGTTGTGCTGGTAGGAGCGGCGGATCACTCTGGCGCAGACCCGGCTGAAGTTGGTACAGCTGCAGGGCAGATAGACCTGGGTGGTCTGGGTGGTGCTGGCGGTGCGCCGGCAGCCGCAGCTGTCCACATAGTCAATGGTGGCTGTGTAGCGGATGCTGGTGACATAGCGGTTGCCGATCAGGGCAGTCTGGGTGGAGTTCACCTGGATACCGGCATTGCAGATGCGGCAGACGCCGCTGGTGGGTACCGAGACCGAGAGACGGGTGTAGGTGCAGCTGCCACAGCCATTTCCGCAGCTGGAACCACAGTTGGAGCAGCTGCCGCAATTTGAACAGCCACAGCTGCCAGAACAGCCAGAACAGCTGCCGCCGCCCGAACAGGACGAGCAGCCGCAGGAAGAACAGGTGCCGCACCCATTAGTGCCACAGCAGCCGCTGGTACAGGATGTGCCGTTTGTATAACAGCCGCTCGTACAGGACGGGCAGCAAGAGGAAGCATAGCATGCCATAAATGATCAAAACCTCCTTATCGTGGTTTGTTTCATTCTATTCCAGCAGAGGAAAAGGGGTGAAAGCGCCGTACGGCAGTTGGTCGGAATAGAAGAGCCAAATTGCGGTAAATGGCGGATTTCCGGCGGATCGGTGCAGGAATAGTGCATTGTGTGAACCTTTTCCTTCAAAAAATCACAATTTTCTGAAAAAAGGTGTTGACATCCTCGCCGTTCCTTGCTATAATAAACAAGCAGTTTCGAGTTACGCTGCTATGGCTCAGTAGGCAGAGCACGTCCTTGGTAAGGACGAGGTCACCAGTTCGAATCTGGTTAGCAGCTCCAAAGAGACGGTCATCGGAAGATGGCCGTTTTTTTCTTATCATCGGAAAAATATCGGAAACGGGAGGAGATCGCACATGGAGGACCGCGTGACCGAGAGCGCGCTGGCGCTGGCCGCCGGGGCGGTGGACTATGGCACCCAGCTGGGAAAGACGCTGGATTATACGCCGGGGAGTGTGATGGCACTGGACGAGATGCTGGCCCTCTATCACGAAAGCGTGGACGAGGTGGAGCCCACCGAGAGCCAGCTGTACAGCCTGGCGCTGCTGTTCGGCTGCTATCTTGGAGAGTGCATCCGCCGGGCGGTGCCGGAAAGCGGCTGCCATTGGGTGGCTGTGGAAGGGGAGCCGGTGCTGGACCAGCAGGGGGTGCGCTTTGGGCCGGTGAGCAAGGTCTACCGGCGGCTCATCGACTGTGAGGAGGAGGGGCTGATCCCCTACTTCCATGTGGTGGCAGGCTTTCTCCGGGAGGGAAAGAATTTCGACTGAGAAAAGGGAGGCGGGAAGCCTCCCTTTTTTGCGGAAAAACGGACTTCTGTGTAAAAAGCGCATGACTTTTGGTTGACAATCCTTTCGCCGAACCACTATACTAAGGATAAGCGTATTTTTGGCGGGCGGGGGACCGGCCCGCGGCAGAGAGGTGCAACGATGAAAGTACTCAATTTTGGTTCACTGAATCTGGACTATGTCTATTCAGTGGACAGTTTTTTGCGCCCGGGGGAGACCAAAAGTGCCAACGGACGCAATACCTTCCTCGGCGGCAAGGGTTTCAACCAGTCGGTGGCGCTGGCAAAGGCCGGTGCGCCGGTGTGGCACGCCGGGGACGCCGGGGAGTCGGCGGGGCTGTTCCGGCAGGAGCTGGAGAGCTGCGGCGCCCACACGGACTTTCTGCGGGAGAGCGGCGATGTGTGCGGCCATGCGGTGATCCAGGTGGACCGTTCGGGACAGAACTGCATCCTGATCTACCACGGCTCCAACTACTCCATCGAGGAGAGCTTTGTAAACGAGGTGCTGGACCGGTTCTCCGAAGGGGATATCGTGGTGCTGCAGAATGAGATCAACGCCACCCACTATATCATCGACGAGGCCCACCGCCGGGGGATGCGCATTGCGCTGAACCCCTCTCCCTATGACGAGAGCATCCGGGCGATGCCGCTGGAGAAGCTCTCCTGGCTGATCCTCAACGAGGTGGAGGGTAAGGATCTGTCCGGCCAGGACACCGAGGAGGGCTATGTGCGCTGGTTCCGGGAGCGATACCCCCAGCTCAAGGTAGTGGTCACGCTGGGCAAGCGGGGCGCGCTGTACATCGACCGGGAGACGGTGCTGCACCACCCGAGCTATGACGCCAGGATCGTGGACACCACCGCCGCCGGCGATGTGTTCACCGGCTTCTTCCTGGCGGGGGAGGCCATGGGGCGGCCCATCGCCGAGACGATGCGGATCGCGTCCAAGGCGGCGGGCATCAGCATCTCCCGGCCGGGGGCGTCCCCGTCGGTTCCGACGATGGAGGAGGTGGAGAGCATCCACCTCGACCTGCTGCAGGAATAAACATACGCCACGGCTAAAGCCGTGAGACAGGAGGACAGCTATGCCAAAGATCCCGATCATTATGGACTGTGACCCCGGCCATGACGATGCCATCGCCCTGCTGTGGGCCCTCTCCGAGCCGGAGAAGCTCGACTTGAAGGCGGTGACCATCGTCGCCGGCAACCAGACCCTGGCCAACACCACCCGCAATGCGCTGCGGGTGCTCACCTTCGCCGGGCGCACCGATATTCCGGTGGCCATGGGCGCCGACCGGCCGCTGATGCGTCCCTCGATCTTCGAGCAGGGAGCTACCGAGATGGTGCACGGCCAGTCCGGACTGGACGGTCCGGCGATGCCCGAGCCCGGCTTTGAGCCGGTGCCGATGCGGGCGCTGGATCTGCTCATCAAGACCATCGAGGAGAGCGAGGAGAAGATCACGCTGGTGCCCACCGGTCCGCTGACCAACGTCGCCGCGCTGTTCCTGGTGCGGCCCGACCTGAAGGCGAAGATCGAGCGCATCTCGCTGATGGGCGGCGGCAGCTACACCGGGAACTGGACCCCGGCTGCCGAGTACAACATCTACGTGGACCCGGAGGCGGCCAGCATTGTGTTCCAATCCGGGGTGCCCATCGTCATGGCAGGGCTGGATGTGACCCATCAGGCCTACATCACCCGGGAAGAGAACGAGGAGCTGCGCCAGAAAGGCGGCCGGTGCGCCGTCTTCACCGCCGAGCTCATCGATTTCTTCAGCCGGTACCACTATGAGGTGGAAAAGCTGCCCGGCTGCACCATCCACGACGCCTGCGCCGTGGCCTATCTGTGCCATCCGGAGATCTTTACCGGGGTGGACTGCCATGTGGACATCGAGCTCGAGGGCAGCCTGACCGCCGGCACCACCGTCTGCGACCCGGGCAACTATGAGGGCAAAAACCACAACGCCACCGTGCTCTACGGTGTCGACCGCGAGCGCTTCGCCGAGCTGTTTATCGAGGCGATGAGCCGTCTGGACCAGTGAGGAGGGACTACTATGGCAAAGATTCCGCTGATCATCGACTGCGACCCCGGCCATGACGACGCCATCGCTTTGATGCTCGCCGCCTCGGCCAGCGAGGTGTTCGACCTGCGGGCGGTGACCACCGTCGGCGGCGCCCAGTCGGTGGACAAGACCTATTACAACGCCCGGCGGGTGCTGACCGCCATCGGCCTCGATGTGCCGGTGGCCAGGGGCGCCGCCCAGCCGATGGTGCGCAAGGCCCTGGGCGGCACCGAGATCGTCCACGGGGAGAGCGGCCTGGACGGCCCCAAGCTGCCGGAGCCCGATCTGACCCCCTGTGATCTCACCGCCTTTGAGCTGCTCTGCAAGACGCTGGAGGAGGCCGAGGAGCCGGTGACCATCTGTCCCACCGGGCCGATGACCAACATCGGTATCCTGCTGGCGGTGCGTCCCGATCTGAAGGGGAAGATCCGGGAGTTCTCCATCATGGGCGGCGGCTTCTATATGGGCAACTGGACTGCCGCGGCGGAGTTCAACATCCTGGCTGACCCGGAAGCCGCCAAGATCCTGTTCGACTCGGGGATCCCGGTGATCATGTCCGGTCTGGATGTGACCAAGAAGGCCTATGTTACCCGGGAGGAGAACGAGGTGCTCCGGGCCAACGGCAACCGCTGCTCGGTGCTGGCGGCGGAGCTGATCGACTATTTCAGCCGTTACCACTATGAGGTGGAGCATCTGCCCGGCTGTACGCTGCACGACCCCTGTGCCATCGCCTACCTGCTGGCGCCGGAGATCTTCACCGGCAAGCAGTGCCATGTGGAGGTGGATGTGAACGGCCAGTATACGCTGGGCAAGACGGTGGTGGACTGGTTTGACCACACCCATCTGCCGAAGAACGCGCTGGTGCTCTACGAGGTGGACCGGCCGGCCTTTGTCGAGCTGCTCATCCGGCAGCTGGCCAAGCTGCGGTGACAAAGGGCTTTTTCAGCGGCTTTTTCCCTGATTTTTCAAAAAAGGCTTGCGGGAGCCGGTTTCCTGTGGTATACTATGTATATCAGTCTATGGTTAAAGGAGTGGGTGATACAACACCCGCTCTTTTATTATGTTAAGAGAGGTGTCACCAGTATGCCGTCAGGCGCAAAGCGTGAAAAAAGACCAAACACCGTGGCCGTGGTCACCGCCTTGGCTGAACCGCTCGCCAGGGAGATGGGGCTGATCCTGTGGGATGTCCGCTTCGAGAAAGAGGGGAGCTCCTGGTTTCTCCGGGTGTTCATCGACCGGGACGAGGGGCTGACGATGGGCGAGTGCGAGGACTATACCCGCCGCATCAACGTCCTGCTGGACGAGGCCGATCCCATCGAGCAGAGCTACTACCTGGAGGTGGGCAGCCCCGGCGTCGAGCGGGAGCTCACCAAGGACTGGCACTTTGAGCGCTATCTCGGTGCGCCGGTGCAGGTTCGGCTGTACCGGCCGGTGGACGGGGCCCGGGATTTTACCGGAAAGCTGAGCGGCTACGCCGACGGCACCGTCTCCCTCGAACTCGAAGGGGGCATCGAGATGACCTTTGCAAAGAACGAGGCCGCCTATGTGCGCCTTGTGGACGATTACGACTACTCCGCCGCGGCGGAGGAGCCGGTGGAAGAATGATCGGGGAGGAAACTGAAAAACCATGAACAAAGAGCTCAACCAGGAATTTTTTGAGGCCCTTGCCATGCTCGAAAAGGAGAAGGGTATCCCGATGCAGTACCTGATCGAGAAGATCGAGGCGGCCATCTCCATCGCCATCAAGCGGGACGAGGACGGTGCCGAGGACAATGTGGTGGAGATCGATCCGGAGACCGGGCGCTTCTATGTGGCGGTGCGCAAGACGGTGGTGGAGGAGATCGAGGACCCGGGCAGCGAGATCCTCAAGGAGGAGGCTGCCAAGTACAAGAAGAACGCCATGGTCGGGGATATTATCGAGATCCCGCTGGAGACTCACGACTTCGGGCGCATCGCCGCCCAGGCGGCCAAGCATGTGATCCGCCAGGGTATCCGGGAGGCCGAGCGGGAGCGCATTATGGCCGAATACCAGAGCCATTGCAACGACATCATCACTGCCACCGTGCTGCGCACCGACCCCCGCACCGGCAATGTGACGCTGGAGCTGGCCAACCGCAACGAGGCCATCCTGCCCAAGAACGAGCAGGTGCCCGGCGAGACCTACACCGACGGCCAGCGCATCCGGGTCTATGTGATGGATGTCTTTGCCGGGGACAAGGGCCCGCGGATGAAGATCTCCCGGACCCGCGCAGGCCTGGTGGAGCGGCTCTTTGAGATGGAGGTGCCGGAGATCTACGACGGCACCATCGAGATCAAAGCCACCGCCCGGGAAGCCGGCTCCCGCACCAAGATGGCCGTCTGGTCCAAGGACCCGAATGTGGACGCCGTGGGCGCCTGCATCGGCCCCAAGGGCAGCCGTGTAGCGGGCATCGTCGATGAGCTGGGCGGCGAGAAGATCGATGTGGTCAAGTACTCGGAGGACATCCAGGAGTTCATCGCCGCAGCGCTGGCCCCGGCCACCGTGCTCGGGGTGGAGATCGAGGACGAGGAGGCCCGCAGCTGCAAGGTCACCGTGCCGGACCACCAGCTGTCGCTGGCCATCGGCAACAAGGGTCAGAACGCCCGTCTGGCTGCCAAGCTCACCGGGTGGAAGATCGATATCCGGCCGGAGAGCGGATTCTACGGGGAAGAGTAAGCCCCTGTCTGAACACGCAAAGGAGGGCATGAAACCATGATCAAAAAAATCCCCATGCGCCGGTGCGTCGGCTGTATGGAGCAGCGGCCCAAGCGGGAGCTCATCCGTGTGGTGCGGAGTCCCGAAGGGGAGATCTCCCTCGACACCACCGGCAAGAAGAGCGGGCGCGGGGCCTACCTCTGCCCCGACCCGGCCTGCCTGGCCAAGGCCCGGAAGGCCCGCCGGCTGGAGCGGGCGCTGGAGTGCGAGATCCCGGACGAGGTCTATGAGAGGATCGAGAAGGAGCTGCAGCCATGAGCGGGGGCAGTCTGCTGCCGTCCATCGGGCTGGCACGCCGGGCGGGCAAGCTGGTGATCGGCGCCGAAGCGGTGGCCGACGCCTGCCGGGATGGCAGCGCCGGGCTGGTGCTGCTGGCCGCCGACCTCTCCCCGAAGAGCCGCAAGGAGGCCGTCCGCACGGCGGAGCAGCACGGGGTACGATGGTTTGATGCACCTTTTACCATGCAGGAGGTCGAGGAACTGCTGCACAAGCGGGCCGGCATCCTGGCCGTGAGCGACAAGGGCTTTGTCAAGATGTTTGAGAAACATCTGCCCGAACAGAAGAAGGAGGACCAGATAGTATGACAGAAAAGTGCAAACTCAACGATCTTGCCAAAGACCTGGGAGTTTCCAATAAAGAGCTGATCGACCTGCTGGAGAAGAAGTACGGGGAGCAGAAGAAAGCCACCGCCGTGCTGGTGGATAAGGAGCTGAACTTCGTCATCGAGCACTATTCCCAGAAGGGCGCCGTCGAGAGCTTTGACGAGTACTTTGCCGACGGGGAGAAGCGCCGCAGCGCTCCGAAGCCGGAGAAGCCCCAGCAGAAGGCACCGCGTGCCCCGAAGGCTGAGGCCAAGGCTCCGGCCGCCCAGCAGAAGCCGGCGGAAAAATCCGCCCCGAAGCCTGCCGAGGCCCCGAAGGCCGCCGGGCAGCCCCATAAGGACCGTAAGGCGAAGAAGCCGGCCGCTGCCCGGGAGGCCACCACGACGCTGGATACCCGCGGCGCCCAGAAGACCGACAAGGTAGAGGTGCGCCAGAACACCACCCATGTGGATACCCGCGCCGCCAATGTCGAGCTGGACAAGTACAACGAGCGCTATGAGCGCATTGCGCCGGCCAACTCCCAGAAGGACAACTTCGTCAAGAAGCAGAAGTTCCCCAACCGGGCGCAGCAGCGCCGCGGCAAGCCGGCCAAGAGCCGCCGCGAGCAGGAGGCCGAGAAGATGCGCCGCCTGGAGCTGGAGCGGCAGCGCCGCCAGAACCTGGAAGTCAAACTGCCGGAGGAGATCACCGTAGGTGAGCTGGCTGCCCGGCTGAAGATCCAGGCCGCCGAAATCGTCAAGCGGCTGATGGGTCTCGGCGTCATGGCCGCCGTATCCGATGTGATCGATTACGATACCGCTGCTCTGGTGGCGATGGAGATCGGCGCCAAGGTGGAGAAGGAGGTCGTCGTCACCATCGAGGAGCGGCTCTTCACCCAGGAGGAGGACAACGAGGAGGATCTGGTCAAGCGGCCGCCCATCGTCGTCGTCATGGGCCATGTCGACCACGGCAAGACCTCGCTGCTGGACGCCATCCGCAAGACCAATGTCACCACCGGTGAGGCCGGCGGCATCACCCAGCACATCGGCGCCTATCAGGTGTCCATCAACGGCGAGACCATCACCTTCCTGGATACCCCCGGCCACGAGGCATTCACCGCCATGCGTGCCCGCGGCGCCCAGGTGACCGACATCGCCGTGCTGGTGGTGGCGGCGGACGACGGCATCATGCCCCAGACCATCGAGGCCATCAACCACGCCAAGGCGGCCAAGGTGCCCACCATCGTGGCCATCAATAAGTGCGACAAGCCTGCGGCCAATCCGGAGCGCATTAAGGAACAGTTGACCGAGTACGGCCTGGTTTCCGAAGAGTGGGGCGGCGACACCATTATGGTTCCGCTGTCGGCCCTGACCGGCGAAAATGTGGACCAGCTGCTGGAGATGATCCTCCTGGTGGCGGAAGTGCAGGATCTGAAAGCCAACCCCAACCGCAAAGCGCGGGGCACCATCGTGGAAGCCAAGCTGGACAAGGGCCGCGGCCCGGTGGCCACGGTGCTGGTTCAGAACGGCACCCTCAACGTGGGCGACGCCATCATCGCGGGTACCGCGTATGGCCGGGTGCGCGCCATGGTCAACGACCGGGGCGAGCGGGTGGAAAAGGCCGGTCCCTCGGAGCCGGTGGAGGTCATTGGCTTCAATGATGTGCCCAACGCGGGCGATATCATTAACGCTGTGGACGATGATAAGCTGTCGCGCCGGGTGGCTGAGGAGCGCAAGGATAAGCTGCGCGCGGCCTTGGTCAAGAATACCTCCACCAGCACCTTGGACGATCTGTTCTCCCAGATTTCCCAGGGCGAGGTCAAGGATCTCAACTTGATTATCAAGGCGGACGTGCAGGGTTCTGTTCAGGCGGTGCGCCAGTCGCTGGAGAAGCTCACCAACGACGAGGTGCGTGTGCATACCGTTCATG
>CAJFQR010000053.1 GCA_904419105.1 Candidatus Avimicrobium faecavium | reverse complement strand
GGGGGCGTCACCGTCTCCGGCGGGGAGGCTCTGCTGCAGCCGGAGTTCGTCGCCGAACTGTTTGCCCTCTGCCACGCCGACGGTATGACCACCTGCCTGGACACCAGCGGCTGCCGCCTGAATGAGGCGGTGGGCCGCCTATTGGACGAGACCGACACGGTGCTGCTGGACATCAAGATGACCAGCGAGGAGGACTACCGGGAGTACACCGGCGGGAGCCTTGCGCAGACGATGGCCTTCCTTGCGGAGCTCCACCGCCGGGGCATCGACACCTGGATCCGCCAGGTCATCGTCGAGGGCTTCAACGACACCGACGAGAACATCGACCGGCTGAATGCCCTCATCGCCCCCTATGACAACATCTCGAAGGTGGAGCTGCTGCCCTTCCACACCCTCTGCCGCCCGAAGTATGAAAAGCTCGGTATCCCGTTCCGCTTTGGCTGCTACCCGGATACCCGGTCCGCCACCGTTGAACGGCTGCAGAAAAAGATCGTCCTTCCGACCGGCCAGACCCACTGACCCAGCGCAAAAAGCCCTCCATGCGGAGGGCTTTTTTGCGTGAGGGCGTGACAGAGAGACAGCATCCGTGATATGCTATAAGGGGAAGAAAAAGCAACAAACGCTAAATGTGAAGATAGGAGGGATCTCCATGCGGAAATGGACTATTGGAATTCTGGCGGTACTGCTCTGTGCCGGCCTTTCCGGCTGTGCCGCCTCGGAAGAGGTTCCCCCGGAGGCAGGAGGGCCGATTACTGACCTGGCCGGGGAGGTGTTGGACCTGTCCGGTAGTTTTTACTATGGGCAGTATGGAGAGGTGTATGGACGGGTCACCAGCGGTTTTTATACCGACAATCGCACCGAACCGGCAGCCTTTACCGCTGGTGGTGATTATGTTGGTGACTGGAAACTCAGTGACGTCGCTGTAAAAAAATATAAGGCAGATGCTGCCATCGGAAGTTTTCGTCTGAGCAGCGGCGGGACCTTCTCGCTGCAGGAGGCTTCGACTGAGAGAGGAGCGGCATCTCCGGTCTATCAGGCTGTACGTCTGGACGACGTGCGGCTCACCGGTGTCCTGCGCCTGGTGGAAACCACATCGAACACCGGTAATTTTTATGCGGAAAACGAGTTTGCCGGCGATTTGTTTTTCTACCCATATCCGGATTCCCTCGGGGAGATCCCTTTTATCGACTGTGACCCGCTGGGATACTATCCCAAAACCGCAGCTGGGGAGAGAACTGATTTTGCCTTTGCTGCGGATACTCTGCGTATCGATTTGGGGAATTTCGATCGGGATACCGTGCAGGTGGCGGAGGGTGCGCCGGAGGACCTTCTCTCTCTATTTGCGGAAAGCGATTTTGTAGAGGCTGCCATTGAGTTTCAGTATTTTCAGATGAATTACACCTATGATGCGCCGATCGAGTATAGCTGCATCATCGGCTCTGTCGAAAAGAATGGCGATCTGTAACATACCTGCCTTTCGCCTTGCCGGATCGGGCTTTTAGAAGGAAATCGTGACAGAAAAAAGATCTCTCTACCCATGGACGAGTAGAGAGATCTTTTTCAATGAGATAGCGGGTTACAGCACCACAGCCCCATACCCCCGGGCCAGGGTGTAGAGCTCCGAGTCGGGCAGCTCCGACTGCAGGTCCACAAAGGCCCTGCCGTTGTACTCCATCAGTGCCGATTCCAGTGCGATCTCATCGTGGGAGATGATACACACCGGCAGTCGGATCATGTGGGCGTTGTCGGCAAAGTATTCGGCGTCCTCCGGGCTGTCCACATAGATGCTGAGCACATCACAGCCGGTGGCTTCCGCCGCCAGAATGTCCGGTCCCATATCGTACTGACAGGGGATCGGCTCCGAGAAGGTGAGGCCGCCGTCCGGAAGGAAGAAAGCCTCGGCCTCACAGGCCATAAAGAGCAGATCCTCCTCCAGCGGGATCACCTGTTCCTCCGGGGAGAATTCCGCCACCGCCTGGGCCGCCGCCTCCCGCTGTGAGGCGGTGATCCTGGGCCCGAGCAGGAACAGATCCGCGCCGGCCTTCAGCGCCTGAGTGGCATGGCGTTTGACCTCTTCCGGAGAGCGCTCCCGGGAGCGGAGCACCGGCATCAGTGGTACGGTGGCATAGGCCGCATGCTGGCCCAGGATGGCCAGCGTGTCGATTCGGTCGCCGCCGCAGCGAAAACCCACCGCCGCTGCGCCCAGATGCTGCACCGAGGCCAGGATGGCCGCAAAGGGGATCCCCTCCGGGGTACAGCCCTCATCATCCAGCTCCGCCGAAAGCAGCACCGGGACACCGGCCTGCCGCGCGCCGAGCACCACTGCCCGGGCCTCCGGCACCGAGCGGATTCCCTCGGCCAGCAGCAGATCGGCCCCTTTGGCCCGCAGGGCCAGGGCCTGTTCGGCATAGGCTGCGGACCAGCTTCGGATGCGCAGCGGCTCGCCGTCTTCGTCCAGGCCGGAGATGGCCTCCAGCCGGGTCACCGCACCGGGACAGGGCAGGCTGCCGCCGTCGATCAGCGGAGAGCAGCCCTCCGGCAGCGTTTCCGCCTGCGGGCCGCCGATGATCCGGGGCAGCAGGCATGGTCGGGATGAATCGTTCATAGCAGGGTCCTTTCGCAAATCACATCGACTCGGGCGCGGAGATCTTCAGCAGCCCGAGCACATTCTCCAGCACGGTGCGGGTGGCCTGGCACAGGGCCAGACGGGCCTGCATCAGGCTCTCGTCCTCGCCCTTGACCCGGCAGGCATTGTAGAACTTGTGGAACAGCGTGGCCGCGTCGATGACATAGTGGGTCATGCGGGCCGGGTCGTAGTTGTGGGCGGCAGCGATGATCTCGTCCGGCAGCGAGGCGATCTGGCGGATGAGCTCCCGCTCCTCCGGGGCGGTAAGCCGGTCCAGTTCCTCCGGGGTGACGGCCCGGGGGGTAATGCCTTCGGCGGCCAGGTTTTTGAAAATCGAGCAGATGCGCGCGTGGGCGTACTGAACATAGTATACCGGGTTCTGGTTGGTCTCTTCCACCGCCAGGTCCAGGTCGAAGTCCAGCGTCGAGTTGGGCTCCCGCATATTGAAGAAGAAGCGGGCGGCGTCGATCGGGATCTCCTCCAGCAGGTCGGTGAGGGTGATGGCCTTGCCGGTACGCTTGGACATCTTGTAAGGCTGGCCGTCCTTCATCAGCCGGACCAGCTGCATCAGCACGATGTCCAGCTTGTCCCCGGACAGGCCGATGGCGTCCATGGCGCCTTTCATCCGAGCTACATGGCCGTGGTGGTCGGCCCCCCAGACATCGATGACCCGGTCAAAGCCACGGACGGCAAATTTGTTGTAGTGGTAGGCGATATCGGCGGCAAAGTAGGTGGGGATGCCGTTGGCACGCACCAGCACCTCGTCCTTCTCCTCGCCCATCTCGGTGCCCTTGTACCAGACGGCCCCGTCCTTTTCATAGGTCATGCCCCGGGAGGTGAGCAGCTTGACTGCGTCCATCACGGCGCCGCTGTCGTGCAGGCTCTGCTCGGAGAACCACACATCGTAGGTGATGCGGTACTTCTCCAGGTCTCGGCGCAGCCCCTCCACATTGGCGGGCAGTGCATAGGCGATAAGCGCCTGGAGCCGCTCTTCGCTTGGGGCGTTCACATAGCGGTCGCCATGCAGGTCGGCAAATTCCCGGGCACGGGTCTTGATGTCCTCGCCGTGGTAGCCGTCCTCCGGGAACTCCACCGCCTCCTCGCCGAGGAAGAGCTGCAGGTAGCGGGCCTCAAGGCTCTTGCCGAATTTGGCGATCTGGTTGCCGGCGTCGTTGACGTAGAACTCCCGGGTGACCTCATACCCGGCAAAGTCCAGCGCAGCCGCCAGGCAGTCGCCGATGGCGCCGCCCCGGGCGTTGCCCATGTGCATCGGGCCGGTGGGGTTGGCGGAGACGAACTCCACCATCACCTTTTTGCCGCCGCCGACATCCGAACGCCCGTAGTCCCTGCCGCAGTCCAGCACTGCCTGCACCGCCTCGGAAAACCACCGCTGACCAAGCCGGAAGTTGATGAACCCCGGGCCGGCGCTCTCGGCGCCGGTGAAGAAGCTGCCTGAGAAGTCCATCGCCTCGATCAGGGCGGCGGCAATATCCCGGGGCGCCCGGCCGACATTCTTGGTGTTGACCATCGCCACATTGGTGGCAAAGTCCCCGTGGGAGGTGTCCTTGGGGATCTCAATGACGAAGTCCCGCAGTTCCTTCTCCGGGAACGCGGCGGCATAGGCCTGGCGAATGATCCGGTCCAGCTGTGCCTGGGCGTCTGCGATGTGATTGTCTGTCATGTTATTTTACACACTCCTTGAAGCTGATGATGATCGTATTCTCGCTCACCGGGCCGGCCGGGCTGTCCAGGCGGTAGCGCAGCTGTACCCGGCCGCTGCCGCCCTCCCGCTCGAGGAGGATCTCCTCGCCGGTGCAGATGAGCTCCAGCGCCCCGTAGGGCGTCCGGTAAAAGAAGGGTTCCGCCGTCCCGGGCCGGACGGTGATCGCCGAGGAAAAGATTCCGCTGCGCCGGATGCGCACCTCCTCCGGGTGCAGACGCAGGGTGGTCAGGTCCCCTTCCGGGTCCCGGTAGCCGAGGGTGAACCCCTTCGCTTCCTCCCGCAGGATGCCCTCCAGCGAGAGGAGCTGTTCGTCCGCCTCCCCGTCGGTGACGATGCGGCTGACGATGGCCAGTTCCACCGTCATACCGGTGTCTCCTCCAGCGGCAGCTCGGCGACGGCGTATTCCGCCTCGATGCCGTGGCCGAGGAAGATCTTCGCCGTCTCGGCAAAGGTCTCGGTGTGTTCCGAGATGTAGTAGCGGGCCGTCCCGCCGCTTTCCCGGCCGGAGAGCAGTCCCTGTTTTGCCAGCAGTTCCCGCACATAGGCGGCAGTGGCGGCGCCGGAGTCGATCAGGGCGATGCCCGGGCCCAGCAGGTCCTGGATTATCGGCTTTAGCAGCGGGTAGTGGGTGCAGCCGAGGATGAGGGTATCCATCTCAAAGCCGTCGAACCGGCGCAGGTACTCCTCCAGCACCAGCCGGGTGACCTTGTTTTCAAAGTCGATGTAGCCGTTTTCCACCAGCGGCACCAGCAGAGGGCAGCCCTGCCCCCGGGTCTCGATGGCCGGGTCGATGGCTGCCAGCGCCCGGACGAAGGACCCGCTCTTAATGGTGGCAGCGGTACCGATGATGCCAACCTTTTTGTTCTTTGTGGCGGCGGCCGCCGCCCGGGCGGTGGGTTCGATGACGCCGGTGTAGGGCACCGGCAGCTGCCGGATGAGCGCCGCGTCGATCACCGAGCTGGCGGTGCCGCAGGCGGCAACGATGAACTTGACCCCCTTGTCCCGCAGGAACCGCAGGTCCTCGGAGGAGTAGCGGTAGATGACTTCCCGGCTGCGGTTGCCGTAGGGCACCCGGCCCACATCGCCGAAGTAGACGATGTCCTCGCCGGGGAGTAGCCGTGTGACCTCCCGGAGCACCGAGAGGCCGCCGACACCGGAATCGAAAACGCCGATCGGGCGTGTATCCATAGGGGACGCCTCCTTTTGTCAGCGGCTCATGGCCAGGTCGATAAGCCGGGTGATGAGCGCCGGGTAGCTCAGGCCGGCGTCCATCATCAGCTTAGGGTACATGCTGATGTTGGTAAAGCCCGGCAGGGTGTTGATCTCATTGAGCACACAGCTGCCGTCCTCCTGCAGGAAGAAGTCCACCCGGGACAGTCCCTGGCAGCCCAGGGCTCTGTAGGCTTTGACGGCGGTGGAGCGCAGCAGCTCGGTGGCCTCGTCGCTGATACGGGCCGGCAGATAGAGCCCCGCTGTATCGTCCAGGTACTTGGAGCTGTAATCGTAGAGGCCGTCCGGCGGGACGATCTCCCCGGCGTGGGTGGAGGCCTCCGGGGTGTCATTGCCGATGACCGCCACCTCCACCTCCTTGCCGATGAGGGTCCGCTCGATCAGCAGTTTGTCGTCGTTTTCAAAGGCCAGGGCCATGGCGGCCTCCAGTTCATCGGAGGACTGCACCTTCGAGACCCCCACCGAGCTGCCGGCATTGCACGGCTTGACGAACACCGGGAACCCGCCGAGCTTGACGGCGATCTTCACCTCCAGGTCCAGCAGCGAGGGCACAGCGTCCCTGTGTACGCATACCCAGTCGGTGGTGGGCACGCCGGAGGCGGCCAGCACGATGTGGGTGTATTCCTTGTCCATGCACAGGGCACTGGCGGTGACGCCAGGGCCCACGTAGGGCACACCGGAGAGCTCGCAGAGCCCCTGCATCGAGCCGTCCTCGGCGTTGCGGCCGTGCATCACCGGAAAGACTGCGTCCAGGCGCACCGTTTCGGCCCCCTGGTCCCCGAAGAGCACCAGCCCGTGGACGCTCCGGTCCGGCGAGAGGATGCAGGGCCGGTTGTCCGGGTGCTGCTCCCACTCACCGGTGACGATCTGTTCCACCGGCCCGGTGTAGCGCAGCCAGCGGCCGTCCTTTGTGATGCCTACCATCACCGGGTCAAAGGCCTCCCGGTCGATGTTCTTCAGGACCGATGTGGCGCTCATGCGGGAGACCTCGTGTTCGCTGCTCACGCCGCCGAACAGGATCGCAACTACGCGTTTATTCATATAAAAGAACCTCCGTATCTGTCTGGGTGGAGGCCGCGCCGCACCGGCGGGCCCGGTCTCATTGTATGGGACCCTGATTAGCTATATGATAGCATATCCCGGCCCTTCAATCAAACAATACTTTATTAAAAAATCGCCGGAAGCCGCGGTCCGGCCGGAATACCGGTCAAAGAAAAAGATCCTGCGAGGCCTTTTTTCATGCGAAAAGCCAGTTGACACCGGCCCCCGAGATGTGGTACTATTGTAGTACCTCTTAAAAGGGTTATTTTTTTATGTCCAAAAATAAGCAAATCGCGTGTTCCTTTACGAGGGAGGCAAACACAATCCGTCATCAGGAGGTGCCGAAATGAGGGTTAAAATCACCTTGGCCTGCACAGAGTGCAAGCAGCGCAACTACAATACCACCAAGAACAAGAAGAACGATCCCGACAGACTCGAGATGAAGAAGTACTGCAAGTTCTGCCGGAAGCACACTCTCCACAGAGAGACCAAGTAAGTCGAAAGGCGGGAAGCAGATGTCAGCTAAAGCTGCAAATACCGAGAACCAGACCGGGTTCCTCGCCAGGATCAAGCGCTATTTCCGCGATATGCGCGGCGAACTGAAAAAGGTGGTTTGGCCGGATAAGAAGCAGGTGCTCAACAACACCGGCATCGTCATTCTGGTGCTGATCATCTCCGCTGCCATCATCTGCGGCTTCGACTTTGTGATCTCTTGGCTGGTTTCGCTGTTCTTTATGGGAGCGTAACACAGGATAACGGGAAAGGAGGGTGCTGCATTGTCCGAACCTGCAAAATGGTATGTGGTCCACACCTATTCCGGCTATGAGAATAAGGTGGCGACCAGCATTGAAAACGCGGTGGAAAACCGGAAACTCCACGATCTGATCCAGGAGGTCCGGGTCCCCACCGAAACTGTCATCGAGATCAAGGATGACAAAAAGCGGGAGGTCGAGCGCAAGCTCTTCCCGAGCTATGTCCTGGTCAAAATGATCATGACCGACGATTCCTGGTACGTGGTCCGCAACATCCGCGGCGTCACCGGCTTCGTCGGACCGGGGTCCAAGCCCGTCCCCCTCACCGATGAGGAGGTGGCCAGGCTCGGCGTAGACACCGGCAAGGTGGAGGTCGACTTCCAGGTCGGCGATCCCGTCGCTGTCACCGCCGGGTACCTGGACGGCTTCATCGGCACGGTGGAGGCGCTCGACCCCGAGAAAAACTATGTCAGGGTACTGGTGTCCATGATGGGCAAGGATGTACCCGTGGAGCTCGAACTCGGACAGGTTCGGGCGCTGGACTGATTGTCCATCCAAACTCTTTTACATTCTGACTAATTCTTTTGAGGGAGCCGGTCCAGGCCCTCGTGTGCGGGCCGGCTGTACGCCGAGGCTGTGCGTATGCGCAGCCTGTGGGAGGGGGGCAAAGCCCGTCCGGGCGCTGTTCTCCCGCAATTTACCACTTTAAGTATGGAGGTCATTACAATGGCACAGAAAGTAGTAGGCTATATCAAGCTGCAGATCCCGGCAGGCAAGGCGACTCCTGCCCCGCCGGTCGGCCCTGCGCTGGGTCAGCACGGCGTCAACATCATGGCGTTTACCAAGGAGTTCAACGAGCGCACCAAGAACGACGCCGGTATGATCATTCCCGTCGTCATCACCGTGTACGCCGACCGCTCCTTCACCTTTATCACCAAGACCCCTCCGGCTGCCGTCCTCATCAAGAAGGCTGCCGGCCTGGACAAGGCTTCCGGCGTTCCGAACAAGACCAAGGTGGGCAAGATCACCATGGCACAGGCCAGAGCCATCGCCGAGCAGAAGATGCCCGACCTGAACGCCGCCACCATCGAGAGCGCTACCAGCATGATCTGTGGTTCCGCCCGCAGCATGGGTATCGAAGTAGTAGACTAAGAGAAGCTGTTTAGTCCGAGTGGGAGGATCGTTTTCACACTTCCGCATACACCACTCTGAAGGAGGATTCGTTTACAATGAAACACGGCAAGAAGTACCAGGACAGCTCCAAGCTGTTTGACAGCTCTAAGCTGTACGATACCGCAGAGGCCATCGACCTCTGCACCAAGACCGCCAAGGCCAAGTTCGATGAGACCGTAGAGGCCCACATCCGCCTGGGCGTTGACTCCCGCCATGCCGACCAGCAGGTCCGCGGCGCCGTTGTCCTGCCCAACGGCACCGGTAAGACCGTCCGCACCCTCGTATTCTGCCGCGGCGAGAATGTTGAGAAGGCCAAGGCCGCCGGCGCCGACTTTGTAGGCGCTGAGGATATGATGCAGCGCATCCAGAACGAGAACTGGATGGACTTCGATGTTGTCATCGCCACCCCGGATATGATGGGCATCGTCGGCCGTCTCGGTAAGATCCTCGGCCCCCGCGGTCTGATGCCGAACCCGAAGGCCGGCACCGTTACCCCGGATGTGGCCCGTGCCGTCACCGAGGCCAAGGCCGGTAAGATCGAGTACCGTCTGGACAAGACCAACATCATCCACTGCCCGATCGGCAAGGCTTCCTTCGGCGCCGAGAAGCTCCAGGAGAACTTCGAGACCCTGATGACCGCCATTGTCCGCGCCAAGCCCGCCGCTGCCAAGGGCCAGTACATCCGCTCCTGCGTGATCGCCACCACCATGGGCCCCGGCATCAAGATCAACCCCGGCCGCTACGCTTCGGTAGCTCCCGCTGAGAACAACTGATCCCGGGCCGATTGAATTAGCAGAAAAAAGGACCGCATACCGCGGTCCTTTTTTGCAAAGGGAGGGGTTTGAATGACCGAACTGCGCAGGGCCGCTGCGACGGATGCCGGAGCTCTCTTTGCTATCGTGCAGCGCGCCTTTGCCGGGAACGCTGCCTCCGGTCCAGGCCCCCGCTGGAAGCGGAGCCTCGCCTTCCTCGAGGACTGTCTGGCCCATGAGGAGGGCTGGTGCATCCTGGAGGACGGCGCACTGGCCGGCGGCTTTCTCGTATTCCGGCGGCCGGAGGGACTCTGGCTGGAGGGGGCCTTTGTCGACGGGGCCCGCCAGGGGGCAGGCCTCGGCCAGCGGGCGCTGCGGCTGCTGTTGGAGCGGGAGCCGGATACCGTCTGGCGGCTCAAGACCCCGGCGGCCGACCGGCGGGACTGCCATTTCTATGAGAAGCTGGGCTTTGTCCGCACCGGTGAGGAGGCCGGCCGCAACGGCATGACCTTCGCCCTCTATGAAAAGCGCCCTGCCGAGCGGCAGGGGTGAAAAAAGGACCGCAGAAGCGGTCCTTTTGCTTTGCTTATCACGCATTGGCCCAGGGGGCGTCCGCCGAGGAGATAAACTCCTCCGGCTGCTCGAATCCTGGCGGGTGACCCTCCATCGTCTCAAAATAGACATTGGTACCATCTACGACATTGTCGAGGTAGCCGCTCTCCCCGGTGTCGAACCAGAAGGAGGCCAGGCCGCTGATGAAGAACTCATAGTGCTTTTTCTCACCGGCGCCACACAGATTGCCGTGAAAATCAAAATAGATGTCGTTGCTGGTCTGCAGGATCACCTCCATCTGCCCGTCGAACACCACCGTGTCACCGGCGGGCCGTGCCAGCGGGCTGGAGAGCCCGG
>CAJFQR010000052.1 GCA_904419105.1 Candidatus Avimicrobium faecavium | reverse complement strand
CTGGACGCTGCTGGCGGTGGCCTATGGGCTGCTCTGTTTTCTCCCCTTTGAGCTCTGGTACCGCCGCTTTGTCCGAACCCTCACCACCTTATAGATCCCCCCTTAACGCAAAAACACCCCCGGCCCCGGGGGTGTTTTTACTATGTATTGACCTCACCGGCCGAACAGCCGGCCGAGCTTGTCGAGGAAGCTCTCCTTCGGCGGCTCATACCGCTCAAACTCCGGCGGGTGCTCCATAAAGTAGGCCTGGGAGGACAGCGGCGGCCGGTCCACCTGCCGGGCGCTGATGTACTCGCCGCTGGGCAGCAGCCGGCGGGCCTTGGTGTTGTCCGCCAGCAGGATGTCCAGGTATTGGGAGAGGAAGTTCTTAATGGCCGGGTCCTCGATCGGGCAGGCGATCTCCACCCGGCGGTTCTGGTTGCGGGTCATGATGTCCGCCGAGGAGATGTACAGCTGCCGCAGTTCCCCGTCGCCGAAGCAGTACACCCGGCTGTGCTCGAGGAACCGCCCGACGATGCTGGTGACGGTGATGTTCTCCGTCTTGCCCGGGATCCCCGGCAGCAGGCAGCAGATGCCCCGGACGATGAGCTCCACCTTCACCCCGGCCTGGGAGGCCTGAGCCAGCTTGTCGATGAGCTCCCGCTCGGTCACCGAGTTGACCTTGATGATGATATGCCCTCTGTTTCCCCGGCTGATCTCCCCGTCGATGAGCCGCAGCAGCGTCTCCTTCATTGTGAACGGGGCCACCAGCAGCTTCTGGTAGCTGGAGTACAGATCCCCCATCAGCATATTCTGGAAGAAGTTCACCGCGTCGTCGGCGATTACCGGATCGGCGGTGAGCAGTGCAAAGTCGGTGTAGAGGGCGGCGGTCTTTTCGTTGAAGTTGCCGGTGCCGATCTGGGTCACATAGCTCAGCTTGCCGTTTTTCTCCTTGCGGGTGATGAGGCAGATCTTCGAGTGGCACTTGTACCCCTCGATGCCGTACAGCACCCGGCAGCCGGCCTCCTCCAGCTCTCTGGCCCATTCGATGTTGGCCTTCTCGTCAAAGCGGGCCCGCAGCTCCACCAGCACCGTCACCGATTTGCCGTTTTCCGCGGCGGTGATCAGGTGTTTGGCCACCGCCGAATGTCCCGCCAGCCGGTAGATGGTCATCTGGATCGACAGCACATTCGGGTCGTTGGCCGACTCTTTGAGCAGCGTCAAAAACGGCTGCATCGACTGATAGGGGTAGAACAGCAGCACATCGCGCTGCTGGATCTGGGGCCACAGCGGCGCCTCCTGGGAGAGGTAGTCGGGGTAGATCGGGGTGTAGGGGGCGTAGTACAGGCTCTTATCGCAGTTGGAGAGCTGGTAGGCATACCCCAGCAGCAGCGGGCAGGAGCAGACATACACCTGTTCCGCCGTCAGCCCCAGCTTCTGCTCCAGCAGCTTGCGCACCACCGGGGCGTCCCCCTGCATCTGCAGCCGCACCGGAGCCAGCCGCTCCCGCTTGCGCAGCGCCTTGACCATGGCGTCCCGCAGGTCCTCACCGTCCTCGTCGTCCAGGATGGCCTCGCTGTAATTGATGTCGGCGTTGCGGGTGACGGTCACCACGCTCTCCTCGGTGATGTGATAGGCCTTGAAGATCTTGTGCAGCTGGGAGCGGATGACCTCTTCGGTGCGCACATACTGGGCGTTTTCCCCGGGCAGCAGGATGATCGGCGGCAGCGACTCCGGCACCTCGACGATGCCCAGCAGCTCCTTGTCCCGCTGGGTGAGCAGCGCCACCCCGTAGAGCACCTTGTTCTTCAGATGGGGGAAGGGGTGGCTGCGGTCGATGATCTGCGGGGACAGCAGCGGGAAGATCCGGTCCCGGTAGTAGTCCTGGATATAGCTCTTGGCCTTGCCGGTGAGCTCGGACGGCTTCCACTCCCGCACCCCTTTTCCCGTCAGGGCCTTCATCACCTTGGCAAAGCAGGAATCCCGGTATCGCATCAGCGGGCGCACAGCGGCGTAGATGCCGTCCAGCTGCTGCTGAGGGGTCTGGCCGCTCTTGCTGTCCACCTGTTTGGGCAGGGTGGCGGCCAGGTCCATCAGGCTGCCCACCCGCACCATAAAGAACTCGTCCAGATTGCTGGTGAAGATGGAGATGAACCGCAGCCGCTCGATCAGCGGCACATGTTCGTCCATGCTCTCATCCAGCACTCTGGCGTTGAACTTCAGCCAGCTGAGCTCCCGGTTCTGGGTGTAGCTCAGATCATAGGACTTGTCAGTTTTTGACACAGGTATCCCTCCCGGACGCCGTAGCGGCTGATGTACAGCTGCTTTTTACAGAGTATATGAGCGGTGGTATTCATCAGGATCACGCCCGGCAGGATGGTGTGCACCCGGTCGGGACAGGATTTCAGGATCAGCCGGCGGGCGGTGCCCTTGCGGGCCAGCAGCATCTCGGTGGTGCGGTCCAGCTCGCCCATCGTCAGGATGCGGTTGCCCTCCGGTTTGTCCAGGTACTGGTTGGCGATCTTCAGCACCGCCCGGGCGGTGCCGCCGATGGCCAGCACATTCGGCACCGGTTTGGCCGGAGCCGGTGCCCGGCGCAGCTTCTTCCGGGCGGCGGCGGCAATCTTCTCGATCTCCCCCCGGTCCGGCCACAGTTCGGAGACATAGCGGTTGTACAGGTTCAGCGAACCGATGTCCAGGCTCTCCGCCCGGGTGATCCTGCCGTTGTCCAGCAGTACGATCTCGGTGGAGCCTCCCCCGATGTCAAACACCGCGCCCCCTTCCAGCGGGCAGGTGAGCATCGCCCCAAGGCAGCCGTAGCGGGCCTCCAGCTCGCCGGAGAGCACCTCCACCACAAGCCCGGTGCGCTCCCGGATGGCGGCGAGCACCTCATCGGTGTTTTTGATGTTGCGCAGGCTGGCGGTGGCGAAGACATTCATCGGGATGTCGCCAAACTGGCGCAGCATCCGCTGGAAGCCCCGCAGCACGCCGCAGGCCACCTCGATGCCCTCCCGGGACAGCACCCCGTCGCGGATGTAGTTCACCAGGCCGGCCATGCGCTTTTCGGAAAACAGCGGCAGAAAGCCCCCGTGGTCCTGCACATCGTAGAGGGTCATGCGGATGGTGTTGGACCCCAGGTCCACCACTGCGCAGTTTACGATGGCGCTGGTATTTTTTCTCGGTTCGGTCATACTATGTCCCCCATTTTCAAACAGTATTGTATCGGGGCCGGATGTCCGGCAGGATAAGTCTGGGATAAATCTGCGTTACATAGGCATATTTCGCCAAAAAGGCGAAAAACGGCCCCGCCGGGGACCCGGGAGGCCGCTGTATTCGCCGTCAGGCGCGGGGGTCCCTGGACCCTTACGCGTCGTGCTCGCAGTAGAAGCACTTTTTGTGGGTATGGCTCTCATCGGTGTAGACAAACCGCTGGGGCAGCCCATTCTCGACGGTGGTGATGCAGGCCGGGTTGTGGCACACCGGCGGCTCCTCCACCCAGTCGGGCTCCTCGGTGCGCACCGGGGCCAGCTGGTTTTTGATGCCCAGCAGCGTCAGGATCAGCGCCATGCGCACATACATGCCGTACTTCACCTGCTTAAAGTAGGCGGCTCTCGGGTCGGCGTCCACCTCCGGGGCGATCTCATTGACCCGGGGCAGCGGGTGCAGAACGATCATATCCGCCCTGGCCATGGCCATCTTTTCGGCGTCCAGCCGGTAGACGTCCTTCAGCCGCTCATACTCGCTCTTGTCCAGGAACCGCTCCTGCTGGATGCGGGTCATATAGAGCGCATCGACCTCGCCGATGGCCTCTTCCAGCGTGGCCACCTCCTGGTAGTCGATGTTCGCCGGCTCCAGCACCTCGTCGATCAGATGCCGGGGGATCTTCAGTTCCTCCGGCGCGATAAAGACGAACCTGACCCCCTCATACCGGGACAGGGCCTTGACCAGCGAGTGGACGGTCCGCCCGTACTTCAGGTCGCCGCACATACCCACGGTGAAGCCGGACAGCCGCCCCTTGAGGGAGCGGATGGTGAGCAGGTCGGTGAGGGTCTGGGTCGGGTGCTGGTGCCCGCCGTCCCCGGCGTTGATCACCGGCACCGGCGAGAACATCGAGGCCACCCGCGGGGCGCCCTCCTTGTTGTGGCGCATGGCGATGATGTCGGCATAGCTGCCCACCACCCGGACGGTGTCGGCCACGGTTTCGCCCTTGCTCACCGACGAGGTGCTCGCCGAGGAGAAGCCCTCCACGCTGCCGCCGAGCCGCAGCATCGCCGCCTCGAAGGACAGCCGGGTGCGGGTGCTCGGCTCATAGAACAGCGTGGCCAGGATCTTCCCCTTGCAGCAGTCGCCATAGGCGGCCGGGTCGCGGATGATGTCGTCGGCCAGGTTCAGCACCCGGTCGATCTCGGCTACGCTCAGGTCGGTGGAATCGATGAGATGACGCATGTTTTTTCTCCCTTCTCTGCATACGGCGGGAAAAACAGAAAACGGCAGCCCCATTTTCACAGAAGCTGCCGCGTCAGGCGTGATGCCGCACCTGCGCCGGTGGCGGCAGGCGTCGTTATTTTCCCTTTTTAGCCTCTCTGTGCTACTTTAAAGGTATCGTATTTTGTTTTATTATACTACCCCGTCCCGTCCCTGTCAAATGAAAAATCCCCTTTCTTTTCCTGCAAAAGCGTCCCGCCCTCCCGGCGGAGCCTTGCGCCCTCCGCCGTTCCGTGGTATGCTTAAAACAGACAGCTGCCCCTATCCCACCGACAGGAGGTTTTTTCTATGACGGCCCTCGTCTCTGCCGCCCTCGCCTGTCTGGCGCTGCTGCGCTGGGACCATGCCCCGGTGCAGCTGGATACCACCTACGATGGTTTTCTCACCGTGCAGACCGTCCAGCCGCTGGCCATCACCGCCGAAGAGGCCGGCCTTCGCATCGAAAAGACCGTCTTTATCTCCGACCCGACCAGCGACCGGGTCTCCAGCCTGACCCTCTACGGGGTCTACACCGTCGGCGGGGACGCCGGCGTCCGCCGGTTCACCGGCTGCACCGCCTACGGCGTGCTGGACAACTCCCTCGGGGAGTCCGGCTGGAACGGATTCTACTGCATCGACGGCACCGGCCGGTATCCGGACCGCCGGGCCTCGGTGCGGGCCGGCGGTGTCATGGAGTTCCCGACCCAGGTGCGGGTCGGTCCCGACTCCTACACCCACTACTCCCGCGTCCGGACCGACCTGTCCCTCCGGTATGAGCTGCTCTGACTCCGCCCCGGAAAGGAGGTCCCCCCAATGGAACTTGCCTTCACCCCGTTGATCGCCACCCCAGCCGGCAGGGCGGCCGGCCTTGCCCTGTTCGCCATTCTGGGCTTTGCCCTCGCCTGGTCCCGCCGGTGACCTCCGGCCGGAAGCCTTTGAAACGGCAGCCGGCGCCTTCCCGATGCTCTTTTGAAAGGAGAGGTGAATATGGACCGTCATGACCTTTCACAGACTGCCTGCGCCTCCCTCACACGCTCCTATTGCCGTTGGGCGTGGGCGCAGCTGGCTGTCGCCGTCTTTCTGGCCCTCTGGACCTGGGGGCTCCTCCCGGCCGACCCGCTGGAGCTGCCATATACCCCCGGTGTCCGTGCCATCGGCATCGGCTCTCTGATCATGGCCGTCAAGCTGGTGCAGTGGGCTGTTGCTCTCCGGGGCAAGGTCGATGCCTGTTCCGAGTGGCAGGCGCTGGCCTGTGCCCAGCTTGAGGAGGACCGGACAGGGCTTCGCTGGCTGCCCCTCGGTGCGCTGCTGACCGCGACGGTGGAATGGGTAGGTTCCGGCACCCTCTATCTGCAGGCGGTGATCGGCGTCTGCCTGCTTCTCCTGCTCGGCGCCCTGACCTGGCTGCACCCGATGGCCGGGCTGGAACCTCCGTCCCAGCCGTGACCGCTGAAAGCGGATCGTTTTCCCCGCAGGGCCCCGTTCGGGGCCTTCTTTTTTGCTCTCCCGCTGCCGTGCAGCGGTTCGCCTTCGTCATAGTGAACAAATTTTCGCTTATTTTTCTACACACGCCCCCCTTGACACCCTCCCGTTTTCCGGATACAATAGAACTTGTAACGAATATATGTTCTTCAAGGAGCTCCCAATGCACTACCCCAACATCTGTCCGGCGGTGTTTCTCCGCCGGGAAAACCGCTTTACCGCCGCCCTGCGCCTGCCCACCGGTGAGGAGATCGCCGCCCATGTGCGCACCACCGGCCGCTGTGCCGAGCTGTTCCGGCCCGGCGTGCCCGCCTGGGTCCAGTACGCCCCGTCCCCGGCGCGCAAGACCGCCTACACCCTCATCACGGTGGAGAAGGCCCCGGGCTTTCTGGTCAATGTGGATTCGCTGGCCCCGAACCGCCTGTTTGCCGAGGCGGTCACCGCCGGGGCCATCACCCTGCCGGCGATCGGCCCGGTGCAGTCCCTCCGCCCGGAGGTGACCGTCGACCGCTCTCGGCTGGACTTTCTCGTCAGCGGCGCCGCCGGGGAGCTCTGGTGCGAGCTCAAGGGGGTCACGCTGGAGCGGGACGGCGCCGCTCTCTTTCCCGACGCCCCGACCGAGCGGGGCCTGAAGCACCTCGCCGAGCTCACCGATCTGGCCGTCCGCGGCCGGCGGACAGCGGCGGTGTTCCTCATCGCAATGGAGCCGGTGACCCGCTTTTCCCCGAATACGGCGGCCCAGCCGGCCTTTGCACAGGCGCTCCGGGAGGCGAAGGCCGCCGGCGTCGAGCTGCTTGCCTACCGCTGCCGGGTCACGCCGGACTCCCTCTCGGTGCTCGCCCCGGTGCCGGTCCTTCTCTGACCTTCACATAAGACGAAAAAAAGCCCCGGCCGCGCCGGAGCTTTTTCTGATCCGTTTCAGTGGGGAGGACCTACAGCCCGGCCCGCCTGGCCGCCCGCCGCAGCGAGACGGCGGCGAACACATCGCAGACAAAGCAGAGCAGCAGCACACACCGCACCGCCGTCCCCGCCCGGGTGAAGACACCGGCCCGCCGCAGCCCCAGGGCCCCGGCGATGCCGTAGCTCGAGCCGACGGCCAGCAGGACCCATTCCATACCGGCCAGCATCAGGAGCAGCAGCGGCGTCAGCAGGGTAAAGGCCGGCACCACCATCGCCAGCACCATCACCGCCCCGGCTGCGAACAGCAGCAGGTAGAACGGAATGTGCACCAGCTTGACCCACAGGCAGGTCCGCACGCTCCGGCCCGGATCGCCCAGCGTACAGGCATTCCACAGGTTGGCCAGCAGCACCGCCGGCGTCAGCAGCCACCACAGCTCCGCGGCGGCAGCGGCGGTCTCCTCCGGCAGCAGGGCGGCTGCCAGCATCAGATAGGGCCAGAGGGCGAGCAGCACCGGCGCTCCCCGGCGGATGGTGGGCATCGGTTCTCCCTCCTTTCAGCAGGCGGTGATGGCGGCGGTGCCCGCCCCGATAAAGTCCCGGAGCACCGCCGGGTCGATCTCGATCTGCATGCCGATCTTCCCGGCGCTGACCAGGATCGTCGGCTGGGCCAGGCAGCTCTCGTCCAGCACGGTGGTGAAGAGCTTTTTCATGCCGATCGGGGAGCAGCCGCCCCGGATGTAGCCGGTGACCTTGTTGATGTCCGCCACATGGATCATCTCCACCGATTTTTCCCCGACCGCCCGGGCGGCGGCCTTGAGGTCCAGCTCGGCGGCCACCGGGATCACGAAGACATAGTGCTCCCGGCTGTGCCCGACGGTGACCAGCGTCTTGTACACCCGTTCCACCGGGGTGCCGGTTTTCCGGGCCACGGTGACGCCGTCCACCGCGGTGCCGTCGTTCTCATAGGTGTGGACGGCATAGGGCAGCTTTGCCCGGTCCAGCGCCCGGATGGCGTTGGTCTTTTCGATCTTTTCTTTTGCCATTGTGAAAAAACCTCTTTTCCCTCCGGCGGCCTGCCGGAGCCGGCAGAGCCTCAGTTCTTCAGGCTCTGGAGCGGGGCGGGGATATGGCCGCCCCGGTTGATGAACACCTCCGGGGAGTTGCGGTTGACCTTGATCACCGGCCCATAGCCCAGCAGCCCGCCGAAGGTGAGGGTGTCGCCCTCCTTGCGGCCCACCGCCGGGATCACCCGGACGGCGGTGGTTTTGGAGTTGACCATGCCGATGGCCGCCTCGTCGGCGATGATGCCCGAGATGATGGCCGGGGTGGTGTCCCCGGGGATGATGATCATATCCAGCCCCACCGAACAGACGGCGGTCATCGCCTCGAGCTTTTCGATGGACAGGGCCCCGGTGGTGACGGCGTCGATCATACCGGCGTCCTCCGATACCGGGATAAAGGCGCCGGACAGGCCGCCGACCCGGCTGGACGCCATGACGCCGCCCTTTTTCACCGCGTCGTTGAGCAGTGCCAGCGTGGCGGTGGTGCCATGGGCGCCGCACTGCTCCAGGCCCATCTCCTCCAGGATGTGCGCCACCGAATCGCCCACCGCCGGCGTCGGCGCCAGCGACAGGTCCACGATGCCGAAGGGCACCCCGAGCCGCCGGCTGGCCTCGGTGCCCACCAGCTGACCCATACGGGTGATTTTGAAGGCGGTCTTTTTGATGATGTCGGCGATCTCATCGATGGGCAGGGTCTTGTCCACCTTGGCCAGTGCCGCCCGCACCACGCCGGGGCCGGAGACCCCCACATGGATGACGCAGTCCGGCTCGCCGACGCCGTGGAAGGCGCCGGCCATGAACGGGTTGTCCTCCGGGGCGTTGCAGAACACCACCAGCTTGGCGCAGCCGATGCACTCCTTGTAGGCGGTGCGCTCGGCGGTGGCCTTGACCACCTCGCCCATCAGCTTGATGGCGTCCAGGTTCAGCCCGGCCTTGGTGGAGCCGATGTTGATCGAGGAGCAGACATTCTCGGTCTCGTCCATCGCCTGGGGGATCGACTCGATCAGCTCCCGGTCCCCGGCGGAAAAGCCCTTCTGCACCAGCGCCGAGTAGCCGCCGATGAAGTTGACCCCGCAGGTGTCCGCCGCCCGCTGCAGCGCCTTGGCGTACTTGACCGGGTCCCCGCCGCTGGCGGCCACCAGCATGGCAATGGGCGTCACCGAGATGCGCTTGTTGATGATCGGGATGCCGTAGGTGCGCTCGATGTCCTCACCGGTGCGCACCAGGTCCTTGGCCAGCCGGGTGATCTTGTCGTAGACCTTCTGGCAGGAGCGGTCGATGTCGCTGTCGGCGCAGTCCAGCAGCGAGATGCCCATCGTCACGGTGCGCACGTCGAGGCAGTCCTCGTCGATCATCTTGATAGTCTCCAGGATATCGTTTACATTCAGCATGGAATCACGGCCCTCCCTGTGCTCAGATCCGGTGCATCGAGTTGAAAATGTCCTCGTGCATCACATGGACTACCAGGCCCACATCCTTGGTCAAGGCGGTGAGACGGTCCTGCAGCTCAGGGAGCGGACAGGTCATATTGGTGACATCCACCAGCATGACCATGGCGAAGATGTCGTTCTCAAAGACCGACTGGGTGACGTCGAGGATGTTGGCGTTGGTGGCGGCGCACTCGGTGGCTACGGTGGCCACGATGCCCACCATGTCCTTGCCGACGACGGTGATGACTGCTCGCATTGGGATAGGCCCTCCTTTGGGGTACAGAATGAGATTTTCACGGATATGAGACTAATTGTAGCATCTTGCAGGACGCGGGTCAAGAACTTTCATCTTCAGTCGTCCAGCTCTTTGAGCAGTGTGCGCACACTCATATCAGACGGCAGGATAAAGTCCGCCGACGAAAGACCAAAGTCGGTGATGGCCGCCGCCTCCGGTGCCGCCGACCGTTTGAACTGCCCGCCGGCGAACCGCCGCAGGAACAGCTTGAGCCAGCCCCGGAGCCGCTCTTCGCCGTAGCGGTCGTCAAAGGCGTTTTTCGCATAGAAGAGCAGCTTCTTCGGGGAGAAGCCGTATTTGATGAAGTAGTAGAGGAAGAAGTCGTGTACCTCGTAGTCGCCGAGGATCTCCTCGGTCTTCTGGACGATGGCGCCGCTCTCGTCGGTGGGGAGCAGCTCGGGGCTCACCGGGGTGGCGAGCACATCCTCCAGGATCTCCCGGACCCGGGGGTTCGGGCTGTCCCCGGCGCAGAGGGCGATGAGCCGTCGGATGGCCGTCTTGGGCAGGGTGACATTGACATTGTAATTGGCCAGCGCGTCCCCGCCGAAGGTGCACCAGCCCAGCGCCTCCTCGGTGAGGTCGCCGGTGCCCACCACCAGCCCGCCCTCCTGGTTGGCCAGGTCCAGCAGGATCTGGGTGCGCTCCCTGGCCTGGGCGTTCTCATAGGTGACGTCCTGTTCCCCCGCCGGGTGGCGGATATCCTGCAGGTGCTGGGTTACCGCCGGGCCGATGGGGATCTCCCGGGTGTCCATCGCCAGCTCCCGGGGCAGGGC
>CAJFQR010000051.1 GCA_904419105.1 Candidatus Avimicrobium faecavium | reverse complement strand
TGCTCTTTTACCGCAGCGCGAAGGAGACCGGGGACCGGGTCTTTAGCCGGATGTGGCTGACCATCGCGCTGAGCTTCGGTTTCTACATCCCTGTGGTGCTCTGGGCCGATGCGGTGCCGATGGTGGGGATGCTGATGATCCCCAAGACCTGCGCCTATGTGTGGACGGTGCTGATCGGCTGCAACGCGATGAAACAGGAACTGTGACGGCGGTCCCGCGCGCCGCACAAAAAAGCCAGGCACCGTCCCTTCCCGGGCGATGCCTGGCTTTTCGTCTGTCTTTTCGTCTCTCTAGGTCAGTCGGCGGAGCTGTCCGCCTCGGAGGAGGGCTCGTCTTCCTGTGAGCTCTCCGGCTCGGAGGAGGCCTCACCGGCAGTCTTTTCCACCGGCGGGATGTTGTACACCGAGACCTCGTAGCCCTGGGCCCTGGCCTCGTCGATGAAGTCGCCGAGGATCTGACTGTTGGTCTCACTCACCGCGTGCAGCAGGTAGATGGCACCGGGGTGCAGCGCACCGGTGACCTTCTGGTAGGCGGTGTCGGGGTCGGGCTGGTTGTTGATGTCCCAGTCGTTATAGGCGTAGCTCCAGAAGGCGGTCTGGTAGCCGGCGTCCTGGAGCACCGCCAGGCTCTGCTCGCTGAACACCCCTTCCGGGTAGCGGAAGAGGAACATGGTATAGCCGAAATTCTCCTGTACATAGTCGTGGAGCTCCTGAACCTCGGCGTACATCTCCTCCGGGGTGATGGAGGGGAAGTTCTTGTGGTTCATGCTGTGGTTGCCCACAATATGCCCCTCGTCGATCATGCGCTGCACCAGCTCGGGGTTGGTTTTGACATAGTGGCCGGTGACGAAGAACACCGCCTTGACGTTCTTTTCCTTGAGAATGTCGAGGATGTCAGCGGTGTTGCCGTTCTCATATCCCTCGTCAAAGGTGAGGTAGATCCTCTTCTCATCCGGCCCGATGAAGTTCGCGTTGTATCCGCCGTACTGCTCCTGCAGCTGCAGGCAGGCGATCGGGCGGTTCTCCTCGTCCATATTGGTAGCCGGGCCCCAGGTGACCGGGTCGGGATCCAGCTGGGCCACCGCGTCAAAGTCGCTGCCCATGGCCGGATCGGCATAGGGGTAGGGGTCGCCGCTGTCGTAGGAGGCAGGCTCCTCTGCCTCCTCGGAGGAGGGTTCCTCCGGCGGCAGGGCGGAGCTCTC
This sequence comes from Candidatus Avimicrobium faecavium, assembly GCA_904419105.1. Classification (GTDB taxonomy): domain Bacteria; phylum Bacillota; class Clostridia; order Oscillospirales; family Ruminococcaceae; genus Avimicrobium; species Avimicrobium faecavium. The sequence goes on along the minus strand of CAJFQR010000051.1, from coordinate 9,217 downwards.
CTCCTCGGAGGAGCTCTCCCGCCCGGCCGCCCGGTCGGTGGTGCAGCCGGCGGCGGTGAGTGCCAGCGCCAGGGCCAGCAGCAGTGTCAGCCATCGTCTCATTGTATCGTCTCCTATCGCGTCCCGCCGGCGGAATGGCCGAGGGGAGATCCTGCGTTTTTCCTTAGTATACCACATTTTTCTGCGGTGATACCCGCTCTTCTCTAAAAAAGGTGCTCCCAAAATCGGCATTTTCCTCCCAAAAGCCGCAAAAAAGCCGGAATATTACGGCTATTTTACATCAGTTTTACATTTATGTGAATAAAAATGTGTTATACTAAACATAAGAGAGAATAAACACGAATGAAAAGGCGGGAAACACAGTTATGGATTTCTTTATGATCGTATCGCTGCTCGGGGGGCTGGCGCTGTTCCTCTACGGTATGACCATGCTCGGGGACGGGCTGGAGAAGCTCTCCGGCGGCCGCCTGGAGCAAACCCTTGAGCGGCTCACCAACACCACCTGGAAGGGCGTGCTGCTGGGGGCGCTGGTCACTGGCGCGATCCAGTCCTCGTCGGCGACGACGGTCATCGTCGTCGGCCTGGTCAACGCCCGGATGCTGAAGCTCCGGCAGGCCATCGGCATCATCATGGGCGCCAACATCGGCACCACCGTAACGGCTCATATCCTGCGGCTGAGCGATCTGGAGTCGGAAAACTTCTTCCTGCAGCTGCTCAAGCCGGATACGCTGGCGCCGGTGGTGGGCATTATCGGCATCCTGCTGGTGATGGCCGCCAAAAAGCAGAAGTACAAGAACATCGGGGAGATCCTGCTCGGCTTCTGCATCCTGTTCACCGGTATGTTCGGCATGGAGGATGCGGTGAGCCCGCTGAGCTCCTCGCCGGTCTTTGCCGACCTGTTCGCTTCGCTGCAGAACCCCATCCTCGGGGTGCTGGTCGGAGCTGGGGTTACCGCCATTATCCAGTCCTCGTCGGCATCGGTGGGTATCCTGCAGGCGCTGAGCTCCACCGGACTGATCACCTGGTCGGCGGCGGTGCCCATTATCCTCGGGCAGAACATCGGCACCTGCATCACGCCGGTGCTGGCCTCCATCGGCGCCTCCAAAAGTGCCAAGCGCACCGCGGCGGTACATGTCTCCTTCAACATCATCGGCACTGCCCTCTTCCTCACCGGCATCTTTGTAATGCAGGCGGTGATGCCGCTGCCTTTCTGGAACGATGCCATCGACAAGGGCGGCATCGCCAACTTCCATACCGTGTTCAATGTCACCGTCACCTGCCTGCTGCTGCCCTTCACCCGGCAGCTTGAGGCGCTGGTGTATAAGCTCATTCCCGAGGCTCATTCCGGTGAGGACGCTGCTGACGACCCGGCCATCGCCCTGGACGACCGGCTGCTGGCCTCGCCGGGCCTGGCCATCCAGCACTGCCGGGACGCGGTGCTGACAATGGGCCGCATCGCCCGCAAGAACTACGCCGCCTCCATCGCCCTGCTGGACCAGTACAACGCCAAGGCCGCAGAGCTGATTCGGGAGCGGGAGGACACCCTCGACCGGCTGGAAGACCGGTTGGGCAACTATATGCTCAAGATCCCCCAGGACAACCTCTCCGACCAGGATGGAGCTACCCTATCATCGCTGCTGCACATCGTCAGCGAGTTTGAGCGCATCGGCGACTACTCGATCAATGTGGTGGAACATGCCGAGAGCCTGGAGAGCAGCGGGGCGGAGTTCTCCCCCCAGGCCAAGCTGGAGCTGGCCACCATCGGCGCCGCCGTCCAGGAGGCGGTGGATATGGCGGTGGGCTGCTTCGAGAAGAAGGACGAGGCGCTGGCCGAGTCCATCGAGCCGCTGGAAGAGGTGGTGGACCGGATGCAGCAGACGCTGAAGGACCGGCACATCGACCGGCTGCGGGCGGGCCAGTGTACCGTGGACGCCGCCTTCCCCTTTGTGGACAGCCTGGCTGCCCTGGAACGCATCTCCGACCACTGCTCCAATGTGGCGGTGTATATGCTGGGCTACCTGCGCGGCATCGACGAGGTGGACCGCCATGCCTACATTATGGAGCTGCACTCGGGCAGGGTGGACCGGTACAATACCCTCTACTCCCGGTACAGCGAAAAATACTACGACAAGATCCGCGCCGAGGCCGCAAGGGCCTGACCTCCTTTCACCGAGCGTGGCGCGACTCGAAAAAAGACCGGCTTCGCCAGCCGGTCTTTTTTATTATTGCCTGTTTAGTTGTCGGCCGGATCCTCCGGATCAGATGGCGGCAGCGGCTTGCCGGTCTCACTGTCAAACCGGGGCTCCGGCGGCAGAGCCGGGGCGTCACCGGAAGCGGCGGGGGAGGCAGGGGGCTCCGGGAACGGGGCCGGCTGCGGGTGGGTCTTGCGGAGTTTTGCGACCAGCACCAGCCCGGCCAGCGCCACCGCAAAGGCCAGGAAGCCCAGCCAGCTCACCAGCCCCAGATCTACAAAGCCCACCCGGCTGAAGTCGATGCCCTGAGCCGGCACCTGGGCGATCAGCACCGCCGCCACCCCGCCGGCGCCGTCCGCCACCGGCACCGCCAGCCCGAGGCTCTCGCCGTCGGCCGCGGTGAGGGCCTGCCGGGTGTAGGCAGAGGTACTCTTTCCGGAAAAGAGGGATCGGAGGTCACTTTTCAGCGCGTCGGCCACCGGCAGTTCCGCCGCTGTCCCCGGCGCCAGATAGGTGACCCCGGCAGCCGCTGTGTCCCGGTACTCGCTGTCCGCCAGGGCGACGGCCGTATTGTCCTTCTGGGCAATGAGCAGGATCCGCTCAAAGCCCAGGGCCTGGCGCACCTCGGTGAGCAAGCCGCTCACCGTTTTGAATTCGGCGCCGTCAGCCGGGTTCTCCCGGAGGGCGGCTACCTCCTCCCCGCCCAGCCGGGACAGTGAGAGGGACAGGGTGGAGAGGGGCCGCAGCCCCTCGGCGGCGATCTCCCCGATGCGGGCGCTGCGCTGGGCTGCCGGCAGCCCCGAGGCCAGCAGCCCGATGGCCAGTCCCAGCACCAGCACCCCGGCCAGCACCGGACGCAGGCGTCTATCCCATATCCATTTTGTCAGCATCTGTCTGCTCCTTTCCCGCCTGGGGCGGTTTTTCTACCGAATAGTATAGCACACTTTCCGATGGATCCGCCGGCTTTCGCGAAAATTTTTCTCCCGGGGAGCAAAAAGCCCCGGCCGGCAGACCGGTCGGGGTGTTGGCTTGGAGGTCAGTCGGCGTCCGGGATTTCCCCGACGCCGCCGGCGATGACCCGAGGCCGGTAGGGGAAACGGTCCACCATCTCCCGGGTGGTGACGCCGGAGAGCACCAGCAGCGTATCCAGTCCGCTCTCGATACCGGCGACGATGTCGGTGTCCATGCGGTCGCCGATGATGGCCGCCTCACTCGAGTGGACGCCGAGCAGGTTCAGCCCGGTGCGCATCATCAGCGGATTGGGCTTGCCGATGTAGTAGGCGTCCTGGCCGGTGACCATCTCGATGGGCTTGACCAGGGCGCGGCAGGCCGGTACGATGCCCTGTTCTGTCGGGCCGGTGAGATCCAGGTTGGTGGCGATCAGCCGGGCTCCGCCGAACACATGGCGTACCGCCCGGCAGATGTTGTCGTAGTTGTAGCTGGTGGATTCTCCCACCACCACATAGTCCGGCGAGGTGTCGGTGAGCACCAGCCCCCGCTCGTAGAGGGCGTTGTAGAGGCCAGGCTCGCCGATGACGAAGACATGGGCTCCGGGCATCTGCCGGGCGATGAACTCCGCCGTGGCCTGGGCGCTGGTGTAGAAGTGGCTTTCGTCCACCGTAAGGCCCATGTGGGCCAGCTTTTCCTGGAGCTGGCGGGGGGTCCGGCCCGAGTTGTTGGTGAGGAAGAGGAATTTCTTCTCCTTCCGGTAGAGCCAGTCCACAAACTCCGCTACCCCCGGCAGCAGCCGGCTGCCGTGGTAGATGACCCCGTCCATATCGATGATGTATCCCGTCTTTTCCCGAATGTGCTGCATCTCTCATACTCCTTTCCGCGGTAGCGCTCCTTTTCAGTGTACCGCAGCGCCCGGCTCCCGTCAAGCCGCTCCCCGGGGGAAAAACCGCCGAACTTGCCCGCTGCTCCCCGGCCTCTTTGGTGCAGGATGCGCATATCGAAAAAAGCCCGGCGCAGGGCCGGGCTTTTTTGACTGAAAGGGGAAAGGCTGGGAGCTCTCACCGGAACTGGGAACGGTAGAGGCCGGCGTAGACGCCGCCTTTTTCCATCAGCTCATCGTGGGTGCCCTGCTCGACGATGTCGCCGCCCTCCAGCACCAGAATCAGGTCGGCGTTCTGGATGGTGGAGAGCCGGTGGGCGATGATGAAGCAGGTCTTTCCGCGCATCAGCTCCCGCATCGCCGCCTGAAGCTGCTGCTCGGTACGGGTATCCACATTGGAGGTAGCCTCATCCAGGATCAGCATCTTGGCGTCGAGGAGCATGGCCCGGGCGATGGTCAGCAGCTGTTTCTGCCCGTGCGAGATGTTGGAGCCGTCCTCGGTGAGGACGGTATCGTACCCGTCGGGCAGCCGGGAGATGTAGCCGTCGATGTGGGCGGCCTTCGCCACCGCCCGGACCTCCTCCAGCGTGGCGCCGGGCTTACCGTAGGCGATGTTCTCAAACACGGTGCCGTTAAAGAGCCAGGTGTCCTGCAGCACCATTGCATAGGCCTGGCGCAGGCTGCTGCGGGTGAGGCGGCGGATCTCCCTGCCGTCGATGGTGATGCGCCCGCCCTGTGGGTCGTAGAAGCGCATCAGCAGGTTGATCAGCGTGGTCTTGCCGGCGCCGGTGTGGCCGACGATGGCCACCGTGCTCCCGGCCGGGGCGGTGAGGGAGAGGTCGTGGATCACCGGGCGCTCCGGGTCGTAGCCGAAGCGGATGTGTTCCATCTTCACCTCGCCGCGCACCTCGGTGAGCTCCTCGGCGTCGGGGGCGTCCGGTTCCTCCGGGGCCTCGTCCAGCAGCAGGAAGATCCGGTCTGCCGCCGACAGCGCCGACTGCATCTCGCTGAAGATGTTCGCCGCCTCGTTGATCGGCCCGGAGAACTTGCGGGAATAGAGGACAAAGGAGGAGATGTTGCCCAGGGTGATCTGGCCGTAGAGGTAGAGCACCGCTCCGAACACGCTCACCAGCGACAGCGAGATGTTGTTGATGAAGTTCACCGACGGCCCGGTGACGCTGCCGTAGTAGTCGGCCTCGTAGTAGGCGGTGACCGCCTCGTGGTTCTTCGCGTCAAAGCGGGCCTGCATCGTCGCCTCCTGGTGATAGGCCTTGGTGGTCTTGTGCCCCGAGAGGATCTCCTCGGTGAAGCCGTTGAGCTCGCCGAGCTTGGCCGACCGCCTGCGGAACAGCGGCCGCACCCGCTTGGTGCGGTAGCGGGTGAAAAGCAGCGATGCCGGCACCGTGATGAAGAAGACGCTCACCAGCGGCGGCGACAGCCGCACCATCATCAGGAAGGACCCGGTGACGGTGATGACGCTGGTGCAGATCATCAGCAGGTCGGTGGACAGCGATGCGTTGACGGTGTCGATGTCGTAGGAGATGCGGCTGATGAGGTCGCCGGTCTGGTGGGTGTCAAAGTAGCCCACCGGCAGCTCGCCGAACTTTTCAAACACCTCCCGGCGCATCTGGTAGGTGATCTTCTGGCTCAGATGGATCATCAGCGCCGACAGCGCGTAGGACAGCACCGCCGACACGGCATAAAACGCCGCCATCAGCCCACAGTAGTAGAACACCCTGTCGAACTGAACGGCGCCTGCGCCGGGCTCGATGGCGTCAATGGCGTAGCCGGACAGGGTGGGCCCGATCAGCGCCAGAATGTTGCTGACAGCGGTGAGCACCAGTGCCGCCAGCACCAGCGCCTTGTACCGGAACAGATACCCGCCCAGCCGCAGCAGCACCTGCCGCCGGGGACGGCGGACGGTGGTTTTATTTTCAGCCATCGATGACACCTCCCATCTGGGACTGGCTGATCTCCCGGTAGCTCTCACAGCTCTCCAGGAGCTCGGCGTGGGTACCGTAGCCGATCTCCCTGCCCTCCTCGAGGACGAGGATGTGGTCGGCGTGCAGGATGGAGCTCACCCGCTGGGCCACGATGACGGTGGTGGTGCCGGCGTAGTGCTCCCGGATGGCGGCGCGCAGCTGCGAGTCGGTCTTGTAGTCCAGCGCACTGGAGGCATCGTCCAGGATCAGGATCTCCGGCTTTCCGGCCAGCGCCCGGGCGATAAGCAGACGCTGCTTCTGACCACCGGACAGATTGGAGCCTTTGATCTCCAGTTGGTGGTCAAAGCGGTCGGGCAGCGCGTCGATGAACTCCAGCGCCTGGGCGTCCTGGGCAGCGGCCTCGATGCGCTCCCGGGGGAGCTCCCGGCCGAAGGCGATGTTCTCGGCGATGCTCTGGGCAAAGAGCACATCGTGCTGGAACACGATGCCAAACTTCGGGTAGAGCTCCTCCGGCGGGATGGCGCTCACCGGCAGCCCGTCGATGGTAATGGAACCGCTGTCCGCCTCATAGAGGCGCAGCAGCAGGTTGAGGATGGCCGTCTTGCCCGAGCCGGTGGCGCCGATGATGCCCAGCGTCTCCCCTTTTTTCAGCGAGAAGCTGATGTCCCGCAGTGTGGCTTCCATGCCCGGATAGGCAAAGTTCACATGGGAGAAGGCCACATGGGCGTCCTCGGCCGCCGCTTTCGGTTCGGCCGGCTGCAGCAGAAGGTCCTCCGGCGTGTCCAGCACTTCGGCGATACGGGCCGCCGAGGCGCTGCCCCGGGAGTACATGATGAACATGCGGTTCACCGACATCATCGCGTTGAGGATGATGGTGAAGTAGCTCATAAAGGCGATGATGGCCCCAGGCAGGCTTACGCCGCTGTTGACCCGGTAGGCGCCGGCGATGATGATGAGGGTGAGCCCGAGGTTGAGGATCAGGTTGACGCTCGGGTTGGTGACCGCCATCGTCAGCCCGGCGGTCATCTCCCGGTCGATGACGCCCCGGTTGACCGAATCGAACCGTCCGCGCTCATATTCCACCTTGGAGAGGGCCTTGATGACCCGGATGCCAACGATGTTCTCCCGTACCACCTGCACCATGCGGTCGACGCTCTTCTGCAGCTGGGTGTAGAGGGGAATGCCCTTGCGGGAGATGGTGACGATAATCACCGCCAGAAACGGCAGCGTGGCGAGCAGCAGTCCGGCCAGCACCGGTTCCAGCGTGAGGGTGATGGCGATGCCCCCCAGCAGCATGATCGGCGCCCGGATACCCATGCGCTGGATCATATTGATCATGCCGTGGATGTTGTAGGTGTCCGAGGTCACCCGGGAGATCAGTGATGGAATGGTGTAGCCGTCCACCTGGGCGCAGGACAGCGTCGAGATCCGTTCAAACAGGTCGTGGCGCATCCGCTCGATGGTGTCCCGGGCCACCCGGCCGGCAATGCGGTTGGCGGTGATGTTGCTGATCCAGGCCAGCACCGAACAGGTGAGCATGATGCCGCCCCAGAGCAGGATGGCATTGACGCTGCGGGTGGGGATCACCCGGTCGATGATGGTGGCCAGGCACCAGGGCAGCAGCAGATCCATGATGGCGCTGATGAACTTGATGCCCATGCCCAGACTCATCTTGCCGAGGTGGGGTTTCAGATAGGAGAAGAGCATCCGCATCTCAGTCCCCCTCCTTTTTCCCTGCGGCAAAATCGGCGGTCAGCGCCTCGGCTCGGGCCAGCATCCGCTCGAGCAGCTTCTCCAGCACCGCCTGTTCCTCATCGGTAAAGCCCTCGGTGAGGGCGGCCTGCCACTCCGCCTGGACCCGTTCGATCTCCGGCAGCAGGGCCAGCGCCCGCTCGGTGGGGTAGACCCGCATCACCCGGCGGTCGCCGGGATCCGACTCCCGCCGGACAAAGCCGTCCTGCTCCAGGGCCATCAGCCGGCGGGTCACATTGGATTTGCTCAGCAACACATGCCGGCCAAGTCCCTCCTGGGAGACCCCCGGGTGGCGGCACACATGGGTGATGAACATCGCCTGCCCGCCGTGCAGCCCCAGCGGGCCGAGGCGTTCCTCCCGGTAGGCCCGGGCGCAGCGGTTGATGTGCCGGATGCAGTGGGTAAACGATCCCATAGTCTCTCACCTCCGCGTGAGGATCAAGTCGTTGCGTACGCAACCTTTTTCTTCAGTATAGCCCTCTGTCAGGGTGCTGTCAAGCTGAACGCAGCATTTTCGTCAAAATCATTAAACGAAATAATTTGTTTTACGGCAAAAAGCTGAAGCAAAGTCCTCCTGTCGCCGGGGGACTGGGCCTTTTCCCAGGAAAGGCGCTTGCCGGCGGCGCTTTCGTGTGCTACAATGAAGAGGTCACGGCCCCGCCGGACTGAAAGGAGAAAAAACGATATGCTGCACATCAAATACGACATCGTCGGGTCCTTCCTGCGCACCGCGCCGATCAAGGAGGCCCGGGCCAAATACCACGCCGGGGAGCTCACCCTGCCGGAGCTGCGCCGGGTGGAGGACGCCGAGATCGCAAAGCTGGTGGAAAAAGAGGTAGCCCACGGCCTCAAGTTCGTCACCGACGGGGAGTTCCGCCGCAGATGGTGGCATCTGGACTGGCTCAAGGAGTTTGACGGCTTCACCACCAAGCATCTGGAGAAGGAGCGCGCCGGCCAGGTGAACCACATCGAATACGGTTACATCTCCGGGAAGATCGGCTATGACCCGACCCGGCCCCACGCCGAGGTGGAGGCCTTTGAATTCCTCCGGGACGAGGCCGCCAAATACCCCGGTATCACCCCGAAAAAGTGCATCTCCGGCCCGAATATGATCCTGGTGGACAACTACCTGCAGATGGGCATCAAGGAAGTGCCCTACTACGGCAGCGACATCGACCGCCTGATCGACGACATCGCCGCCGCCTATCAGACCGCCATTCGGGACCTGTATGACCACGGCTGCCGCTATCTGCAGATCGACGACACCTCCTGGACCTATATGATCGACGCCGACTTCCTGAAAAAGGTCGAGGCCCTGGGCTATAAGAAGGAAGAGGTGCTCGAGTGGTTCCGGCGGGTCTCCACCAAGGCGCTGGAGGGCCATCCGGCGGATATGACCATCGCCACCCACTTCTGTAAGGGCAACTTCAAGGGGCACGCCCTCTTCTCCGGCTTCTACGATTCGGTGGCGCCGGTGATCTGCCAGATCCCCTACG